>JBKPTR010000076.1:0-18506 GCA_046735615.1 Actinomycetota bacterium | reverse complement strand
CAAGGACATCGTGCACCTCGGACGGCTGAAGGTGAGTCTGTTCTGCCATGGGTCTCCTTCCCCCGAGCAAAAAAAATCCATGTGACCCCCACACAGGTGCCACAGATTCTAACGCAGATCAGGCCGATATCGCGAATATGGGAAGAGATTCGTGCAGAGTGTGCCCAGTCGCAGTCTGGTACGCCGACACGGCACCCGCCAAAGAGGATCAGGCGATGCCCTCGACGGTAGGCGTGCGAAGTCCCAGGGCTGCTGACATCTCCACCCGAATGGCCGCCACCACGGAGCGCGCTTCGGCGCGGGCCGCGACCAGGTCGATGCAGCGGGCGGCCGGCAGATGTGCCTCGAGGTAGCACTTGAGCTTTGGTTCGGTACCCGAAGGGCGGACCACGACCTTGATTGTTTCGCCAGTGATTAACACTGCATCGGTGGGTGGCAATTGGTCACTGCCGGCGGCAAGATCAACTACCGCAGTAGGCAGGCCGCCCAGCATGGTGGGCGGATTCGCCCGGAGCCGAGCCATGGCCGCCGTGATGATCGTGAGATCTGCGACGCGTACCGACATCTGATCGGTCTCATAGACCCCGTAGCGTCGCGCGATCTCGTCCAGCCGGTCCGCGATGCCTCGTCGCTCCGCATTCAGGCTGGCGGCAAGCTGCAGAACGAGTATTAGCGCGGAGATCCCGTCCTTGTCAGGCACCGCTTTCGGATCGACGCAGTAGCCAATGGCCTCCTCATAGCCGTATGCCAGGCCAGGCACCCGTCCGATCCACTTGAATCCGGTCAGGGTGTGAACGAAGGGCTGACCGTACACCGCAGCAATCACCGACAGCAGGGAGCTGGACACGATCGAGCAGGCGTACGTTCCGTGGATGCCACGCCGCAGCGCGTCCTCGCCGAGCAGCACACCGAGCTCATCACCGCGCAGCATCCGCCAGCGCCCGTCGAGGATGGCGGCTACTGCGCAGCGGTCGGCGTCCGGATCGTTGGCGATCACGAGGTCAGCACCGATCTCCTGCGCGCTCGCGAGAGCTAGATCGATGGCACCAGGCTCCTCGGGGTTTGGAAATGGGACCGTCGGGAAGTTTGGATCCGGCTTGGCCTGCTCGGCGACCACATGGGGAGGAGGAAACCGGCAGGCCTCGGCTGCGCGTTTGACCAAAGACCCGCCCACCCCATGCAGTGGCGTGTAGACCCAGCGCAGTTCACGCGGCGCATCTGGTCCGATCAAAGACGCGACGCGATCAAGATAGGCGTCGACCAACTCCTTACCCAGCACCGTGTAGGACGGGGAGCGTGGCACGTCGTCCAGGCTGCGTCGCGCGACCTCATCGATCCTCGCAGAGATGTCCGCGTCCGCGGGCGGCACGATCTGCGAGCCGTCGCCGAGATAGACCTTGTAGCCGTTGTCCTGAGGCGGATTGTGCGACGCGGTGACTACCACGCCTGCCACACAACCCAGGTGAAGGATCCCGAACGCCACCACAGGTGTCGGCAACGGTCCGGATGTGATCAAGGCCTGAAAGCCAGCAGCCGACATGATCTCCGCCGTGTCTCGGGCGAAGACATCAGAGTTCCGTCGCGCATCGAAGCCGATGATCACCTTGCCGCCAGCAAGGCCATGATCAAGAAGATAGGTGGCGAGTCCGGCGGCGGTCTGACCGACGACGACACGATTCATGCGATTCGGTCCCGGACCGAGCGCACCGCGAAGACCAGCCGTGCCGAACTCGAGCCGGGAGGAAAACGCGTCAACAAGTTCGGCCATTGCGCGAGCGTCCCCAGAGTCTGCCGCTGTCAGGAGGTCGTCCACCTGGTTGCGGGTATGGGGATCGGGGTCCTGGTCGGTCCACCTAGCGATTGCGCGAGCGAGGTCGTCCGACAGGGTAGGTGCCCTGGATGTCACAGTGCCGCCGCTATTCCCCCAAGCAACCCTCGCAGCCGCGGCGCAGCTTCCCGGCCGGCCGCAAGCACTTCTTCATGACTGAGCGGCGCCGATGAAATGCCAGCAGCGAGATTTGTGACCAGAGAGATGCCGAGCACCTCTGCGCCCAGCTCGCGCGCCGCGATGGTTTCGAGCGTGGTTGACATGCCGACCAGGTCGCCGCCGAGCACACCGGCCATCCGCACTTCGGCCGGAGTTTCGAACTGAGGTCCGCGGAACTGGACATACACCCCCTCGGGCAAGCGCGAATCGACCGAGCGAGCAAGATCACGTAGCCGCGCCGAGTAGGGCATCGACATGTCAATGAAGCGAGCACCGGCTAACGGTGATATCCCCGTCAGGTTGATGTAGTCGCGAATGAGCACTGTGGTGCCAGGCGCCCACGCTGGGTTGAGGCCACCGGCACCATTCGTCAGGATGATGACTCTGGCGCCGGCACAGATTGCTGCGCGTACGCCGTGCACCACCTGGTTCACTCCCTGGCCCTCGTACAGATGGGTACGGCCAGTGAAGATCGCCGCGGTCCTGCCCGTGATCGTCGAGACGGTTCGGAGCGCTCCACCGTGACCGATGACCGTCGGCTTCGCGAAGCCCGGCAGCTCGGCCAACTCGCAGCTCCCTATTGGCTGACCAAGATCATCCGTGGCAGCCGACCATCCGGATCCCAGCACGAAAGCGATCTCGAGCTGCGTGATCTTGAAGCGTTCGAGGATGGCTGATGCAGCGACCTCGGCGAGGGCGTACGGATCGGACGGCCGATCGTCGGTGGACATGGTCGCACTCTAACCGGGGAGGCATCGGCACCACTGAGCGCTTGCGCTCCGTCAGAACGCCGGTTCACCAGCCGCTGACACATGGACGCGAGCGCAGCTCTGCGACGTAGTCTTGGGGAGCGCCGGCCGCCTCGGCCGCGTCCGCAAGAATGCCGATCGTTCGAGCACTCGGGATACCGCCCTCAAAATCGTTCAGTACATAGACCCACGCGGTCACCTCGCCGTCGAGCGTCGCCACTCGCACGTGAACCTTCCGATACAGACCGGTGTCGGCGCTTTCCCACTGATCAAGAGTGTTCTCGTCACCGGCCGTCACGTCGTACAGGGCGACGAAGACCTGGCTTTCACTCTCTTCCACCAGCGTCGGTAGCGCGCCGTCCCAGCCCTCGCCACCAAAGGTGACGCGCCAGCCCACGACCCACCCGGTGCCGCGCTGCGGTGAGTGCGGGCAGCGGCCGGCCATTTGAGTTGGATCGAGGTTGCTTCCGTACGCCGCGTACAGCACAGCAGCGAGGCTATCTGGTCTGGCCCTCCGCAGCGAGATGGAAGAATGCCGAAGATGACCCGGGTGGTGATTGTCGGCGGCGGTCCTGGCGGTTACGAGGCCGCGTTGGTAGGCAGCCGGCTGGGTGGTGAGATCACTTTGATTGATCGTGATGGGCTTGGCGGCTCCGCGGTTTTGACCGACTGCGTTCCCTCGAAGACCTTGATCGCTACAGCTGACGTCATGACCGAGGTCCGCGGTTCGGCTGACCTGGGCCTTCGGTTTGGTCCACAAGATCAGGCTGACATCTACGCCGGCGTTCACGTCAATCTGCCCGCGGTCAACAAGCGGGTACTCGATCTTGCCAAGAGACAGTCCCGGGACATCGAAGATCGCCTGCTGCGTGAGAACGTCAACTTGGTGGCCGGCCGCGGCAAGCTTGACGGGCCCGAGTGCGTGATCGCGGCAACCGCAGACGGTGAGCAGTCCTTTCCGGCCGACATGATCTTGATCGCAACAGGAGCACACCCTCGTGAGCTTCCTGATGCCAAGCCGGATGGTGAGCGGATCCTCACCTGGACGCAGGTCTATGCGTTGAATGAGTTGCCGGAGCGGCTGATCGTGATCGGTTCAGGAGTGACGGGTGCGGAGTTTGCATCCGCGTACGACGCTCTGGGCTGCGAAGTGGTTCTCGTCTCCTCACGTGACAGGGTGCTCCCCGGAGAGGACGCCGATGCCGCCCAGGTGCTCGAGGACGTCTTCACCCGGCGCGGCATGACCGTGTTGTCGCGGTCGCGGGCGCAGGCAGTTACGCGGAACGGCGGCCACATCACAGTGACGCTGACTGATGGGCGCACTGTCACCGGATCGCACTGCCTGCTTGCCGTCGGATCGACCCCCACCACGGCAGGCATCGGTCTTGAGGAAGCAGGGGTGAAGCTCGACGAACGCGGCTTCATCGAGGTCGATCGGGTGTCGCGGACTTCCGCGCGTGGCGTGTACGCGGCAGGGGATTGCACCGGTGTGCTCATGCTCGCCTCCGTCGCCGCGATGCAGGGCCGGATCGCCATGTGGCACACGCTCGGTGAAGCGGTGTCGCCTCTCGATCTGAAGACCGTGTCGGCGAACGTGTTCACCGCGCCAGAGATCGCCACGGTTGGGGTAACCCAGCAGCAGGTGGATTCGGGTGAAGTGCCGGGGCGCGTGCTGACACTGCCGCTGCGGGGCAATGCGCGCGCCAAGATGCAAGGCAGCCGCGACGGGTTCGTCAAGCTCATCTGCAGAAAGGCCACTGGCATCGTGATCGGTGGGGTGGTGGTCGCGCCGCGGGCCAGTGAGCTGATCTTTCCGGTAGCCATCGCGGTGGCGCAGCGGCTCACTGTTGATCAAGTGGCGGATTCGTTCACCGTCTATCCGTCGATAACCGGCTCCATCGCGGAGGCGGCGCGTCGACTCGAGGGCACGGGCACCATCAGTTGAGTACGCGGGACTGTGGGTACCGTTTGCCTGTGAGCGTTGCGTCGACGATCACACCCACAGCGGTCGCGGACCTGCTGCGCGGTCGCAGTTGGGTCGCGCTCACGGGCGCAGGCATGTCGACCGACTCCGGGATCCCGGACTACCGGGGCCCTACGTCGGTTCGGGCCACTCCAATGCAGTACAGCGAGTTCGTCGGCTCGGCAGAGGCGCGGCGGCGGTACTGGGCCCGTTCGTATCTGGGTTGGCGCCGAATCGGTCGTGCGGAACCCAACCCCGGACATCGGGCACTCGCCGATCTGGAAGCTGCAGGACTGGCCGGAGTGATCACCCAGAACGTTGACGGGTTGCACTCAGCCGCAGGCAGTACCCGTGTGATCAACTTGCATGGCGACATTGCCATTGTCGTGTGCCTGGAGTGCGGTGATCGCTCCGGGCGCAGCGAGTTGCAGCGCCGGTTGACGAGCGCGAACCCGAGACTCGAGCGGCCCTCCGTTCTTCAGCATGCTGAGCTGCGGCCGGACGGCGACGCGGTAGCCACGGATTGGCAGCAGTTCAGGCTGGTTGGCTGTGTACAGTGCGGCGGACGTCTCAAACCGGATGTTGTCTTCTTTGGGGAGTCGGTGCCCAAGTCGCGCGTCGACGCGGCGTACGCACTGATGCAGCGTGCCGAAATCCTCGTGGTCCTCGGTTCGTCGCTGACGGTGATGTCCGGCTTACGCTTCGTGCGGCACAACGCGAAGCTTCAGCGACCCGTTGTGATCATCAACCGAGGCTGGACCCGCGCCGACGAGCTCGCCAGGCTGAAGATCGATGGTGGTTGCTCGGAAACCCTCACGGAGCTTCGGGCAACGCTCGTCGGCTAAGCCAAATTGCACACTAGGCCTTGAGCCCGTCGAAGGGCTCCCTAGACCTAGTCGAACATGTCTCCAAACATGTCGCCGATTCCGCTGCCGATGTCGCTAGCGCCCTCGCCGATGCCGCCCATAAGATCACCAGCGCCCTCGCCGACTCCGGAGAACATGTTGCCCATGCCACCGAACAGCAAGCCACCGATCAACATGCCAGAGAGCATGTCGCTGCCGCTCCAGCGGCTGTAGTAGCCCTGCGCCCAGGGCGCGTACGCCGGGCCGCCCTCCCAGTAGGGAACGCGCTGGGCACCCACTTGCACCGTACGGATATAGGGATCGGCTCCGGCAAGCACCCGCTCGGCATCGGCCGGGCAGGCAGGCACAGATCGTGGCACGCCGCCAGGGGGTGCCCACGTGACGTCTTGTGATGAGGGGCCATGCGCAGGGTTGAAGAAGCAGGGTGGACGCTTGGCTGGTAGCGGCTCACCCGCGATCCGTGCCTTGACGCACGCGACTGCGTATCGGCCGTCCTCCAAGATCTCGGTGACGTGACGGATTTCCTCCGGCCTGGTCACCGCGTCGAGTGACATCTTCGCGTTGTCGTACGCGTCCAGAGCACGCTGGTAGTCCTGCTGCATTGGCTCATCGAGTGCGTGCCCGGCAACGTCGGAGTCCAACCGCTGCAGTTCCTCGCCAAACCTCGTGACATCCTCATCAGCGGCGCGCTTGGAGGTGGAGAGTTGGGTCTCCAGTGCTGCCTGTTCCGCGGCGTGTCGCTGCTGGATGGCATGCCGCCGGTAGAGGGCAACCCCGCCCACGATCAGTGCTGCCACGATGAGCAGCGTGAGGAGCTCCATGGGTCACAGTGTGCCCGCGGCAACTGTGGTTTCCCCTTGTGAAAGCGTCTTCTTACCGACCTTTTAACCCGTACACGGAACTCTTAAGCCCACAGCGAGCAACCGGTTGTCTTATGTCACGGTTCGCAACAGTCAATCGACGATTTCGCAGAGGGCAGAGCCGCTGGTCACGGTCGCGCCGACTTGGGCACTGAGATTCTTGACGATGCCACTTCGGTGGGCTGTCAACGGCTGCTCCATCTTCATTGCCTCGAGTACCACGACCAGGTCGCCGGCCTCTACAGCGTCGCCATCGGCAACCGCAACCTTGACGATGGTGCCTTGCATAGGGGAGGTCAATGCATTGCCTGGGGGAGTCTTGGTGGCAGCTCCACTTTGGCGCTTGGGGGGCTTTTTGGATCGCGTGGTGCCGGCGGATCCGTTGGCGGTGCCGAGGCTGGCTGGCACCGTGACTTCAAGCCGCTTGCCATTCACTTCGACGACCACTCTGGAGCGCGCGACCGGATCTGGAGTCCCGCTGAGCGCACCCCCGTACGGTGCGATCTGACCGCTGAATTCTGTCTCGATCCACCGGGTGTGCACCCCGAAGTGTCCATCCTCAGCGGTGAAGGCAGGGTCGTGCAGCACAGCCTGGTGGAACGGAACAACCGTCGGCATGCCCTCGATCACGAGCTCTTGCAACGCGCGACGGGATCGCTCCAGTGCTTGCTGACGGTTCGCTCCACTGATGATGATCTTGGCGATCAGCGAGTCGAAGCTGCCAGGCACAATCATGCCGTTGAGGTAACCCTCGTCGACTCGGACTCCAGGCCCTGACGGCGGGCGCCAGGTGGTCAAGGTTCCTGGTGCAGGCATGAAGTTCCGGCCCGCGTCCTCTGCGTTGATCCGGAACTCGATGGAGTGGCCAGTGACGTTTGGATCCTCGTAACCGAGCGCTTCGCCCTCGGCGATGCGGAACATTTCCCGGACGAGGTCGAGTCCGGTGACTTGCTCCGACACCGGGTGCTCGACCTGGAGCCGGGTATTCACCTCGAGGAATGAGATCGTCCCGTCCTGCCCGACCAGGAACTCACACGTGCCAGCACCCACATAACCGGCTTCGGCGAGGATCGCTTTGGAGGAGGAATAAAGACGTTCCGTCTGTTCGGTCGAGAGGAAGGGTGCAGGCGCCTCCTCCACCAGCTTCTGGTGGCGGCGCTGGAGTGAGCAGTCTCGTGTCGAGACGACGACGACGTTGCCGTGACTGTCGGCCAGGCATTGCGTTTCAACATGCCGTGGCTTGTCGAGATAGCGTTCGACGAAGCATTCGCCGCGGCCGAAGGCGGCGACTGCCTCGCGTGTCGCAGACTCGAAGAGCTCGGGTATTTCATTCATCTCGCGAGCGACCTTCAGGCCTCGGCCGCCGCCGCCAAACGCAGCCTTGATCGCGATGGGCAGCCCGTGCTCGGTCGCGAAGGCGATGACTGCATCAGCATCAGCTACCGGGTCCGGCGTGCCAGGCACCAGGGGAGCGCCGACCTTTTGAGCGATGTGTCTGGCCCGGACCTTATCGCCAAGAGCCTCGATGGCAGCAGGCGGCGGGCCGATCCAGATAAGTCCCGCAGCGAGCACTGCGTCGGCAAACGCCGCATTCTCGGCAAGAAAGCCGTACCCCGGGTGAATAGCGTCGGCGCCGCTGCGAGCCGCGATCTGGAGAATCTTGGCAATGTCGAGGTAAGTCTCCGCCGGGGCAGCGCCGCCAAGCGAGTACGCCTCATCCGCGAGCGAGACGAACAGGGAGTCGAAGTCCGGGTCTGCATAGATTGCGACACTCGGAAGCCCGGCGTCGGCGGCCGCACGGATCACGCGCACGGCGATCTCGCCCCGGTTGGCGACAAGCACCTTGCTTATTCGCACGCATCCTCCCCATCGAAAGCGCCCCACGGCAACTCTAGACGCCGGCAGCCCGACTATTGCGGCGTCCGGTCGGAGCGGGATCAGCCACCCTCGCTGCGAGCGTCGGACAAATCACGCGCCGCCGGGTACGAGCAGGACCGGGCACGTGAGCTGCGAGCGTCGGAAGAATCGCGCGCCGCACTCCGGCTGCGAGCGTCGGTATCGCGCACCGCTGCTGCGAGCGTCGGCAATCGCGCCCAGTCGGAGCTGGAGGAGGAGCAAGCGGAGGCGTTCTTACTCTGCGAGCGACGACGACGGCGGCGGATTCCAAGCGCGATTGTGCGAGCAGCAAGCTCAAACAAACGAGCAGCAAGCTCAAACAAATGGGTGTGGGCCCCTCCAAGTATGAGTTGCAGGGGCCCACTAGGTAGCCGGAGTTAAGCGACGTCTCCAGCTGACCAGGCGATCCGACGGATCCCAGCAGCCCGTCACCGGCTGCTGCGGTGAGTTGCCTCACCGTACGGATCCTCGGTTCTGTCCCGGTCCCGCCCTCCCTTGCGGAAGTGCGTAAGAGATTTCTACAGCCTCGCAAGGCGCCCCGCAACCGAATCCAGAAAAGAAAATGGACCAATTTTGTTGTCCACTGGTCTGTCCACAAATCAGCTGCATCCATGCACCGAAGTGATCAACTTCTCCACAGCTTGCGCGCCTGTCTGTGGACATTGGATGGCGCCTGGAAGATGGCAAAGCCCGGCTCGGAGGCGCACTAGGCTTCTTGTCGTGGAACCCACTCCTGACACAAAGGATTGGACCTGGACGCTCACCCGACGCTGCGATCAATGCGGGCTCTCAGCGGGCGAGATCGACCCTGCCGACCTCGCTGAGCGCGCCTTCGTCGCCGCTGAGGAATGGGTTCAGATCCTGCGCTCGAGCCCCGCGGTTTCGGCGCGCCCGCAGCCTGACGTCTGGTCGCCATTGGAGTACGGTGCCCATGTTCGCGATGTCTACCGCCTGTTCGACGCCCGCCTCGCTCAGATGCTCAGTGAGGACACGCCGACCTTCGCCAACTGGAACCAAGACGAGGCAGCCATCCAGGAGCGCTACCGAGAACAGGATCCCGAGGTGGTCGCCGACGAGCTGGAGGCCGCTGCGCAGCGTTTCGTTGCCAGCATCCAGTCACTTAGGCCGGACCAGTATGGACGACGCGGAATCCGTTCGGATGGCGCAGAGTTCACCGTCACGACGTTCCTCCAGTACTTCTTGCACGACGTGATCCACCATCTGTGGGACGTCACAGGCCAGCAGGACGCCGCGGCCTCCCTGGCCTTGGAGTAAGAACTGGCAAGGGTGAACGCGCCAGCAGTCAGCGAGTATCGGTAAGGCGCTCCAGATCGGCTCGGCAACGTTCCTCAAGATCATCTAGCTCTGCCAGTGCGTCGTCCAGGTCTCGACGCTTCGCCAGGAGGGCCTCCCGACGCTTACCGATATCGGCGATGAGGAAGGCAAGCTGGCCGCGCTCACCAGGAGTTTCGTCGTACATGTTGATCACGTGAGCGATCTCGTCGAGCGTGAAGCCGAGCCGCTTGCCACGCAGGATGAGCTGGAGCCGTACCCGATCACGGTCGTGAAAGATCCGCGTTGTGCCTTGCCGCTCGGGCGCGAGTAGTCCGCGATCTTCATAGAACCGGATGGTCCGCAGCGTGGTGCCGAACTCGTCGGCGAGTTCGCCGATGCTCCAGGTTCGATCACTCATGCTCGCTCCTTCCGCTGAAAGTCTAGGCCTTACGTTTACGTAAACGTCAAGCTAAGCTGACAAGCGTCAGTGCCGAACGAAAGAAGCCTCATGACCGGTACGTTCTCGCTCGGCGAGGAGCACAACGATTTCCGGGCCGCGGTCGCCGACTTTGCTGCTCGCGATCTCGCACCCCACGTCGAGCGCTGGAACGCAGCTCACGAGGCGCCACTGGAAGCGATCAAGCTGATGGCTGGTCTCGGGCTCTTCGGGCTCGCCGGACCCGAAGAGTACGGCGGCGCTGGGGACTTCACCAGCCTGTGCATCGCGATCGAGGAGATCGGCAAGGTGGATCAGTCACTCGGGATCACCCTCGAGGCGGCCGTGGGGCTCGGCATCAACCCGATCGCGCACTTCGGTACAGCGGCGCAGAAGGCGCGTTGGCTGCCGGATCTGCTAGCCGGGCGGGCGCTGGCTGCCTTCGGGCTGACCGAACCAGAAGCCGGATCGGATGCCGGTGCCACCCGGACTCGGGCCGTGCTGCATGATCATGAATGGGTGATCAACGGCAGTAAGCAGTTCATCACGAATTCCGGTACTGATATCACCTCCAGCTGCACGATTACGGCTCGCACCGGCACTCGCGACGACGGCACACCGGAGATATCGTCGATTGTCGTGCCCACTGGGACGCGTGGTTTCCAGGTCGGACCGAGTTACGCGAAGCTCGGCTGGCATGCCTCCGATACGCATCCGCTGACCTTTACCGATGTCCGAGTGCCCGAAGATCATCTTTTGGGCGAGCGCGGGCATGGGTATCAGCAATTCCTCTCGATCTTGGACGGCGGCCGGGTCGCAATCGCGGCCCTGGCGTTGGGATGCATCCGAGCCTGTCTGGAGTTGTCGACGCAGTATGCGATGGAGCGCACCACGTTTGGTGCGCCGATCGGACGGAAGCAAGGCGTAGCATTCCAGATCGCTGATCTTGATGTGATGGCCTCGGCCGCCCATCAGCTGGTGTACGCCGCCGCTGCTATGCGTGATCATGGCGCTACTGCACGCGAATTCAATCGAGCAGCTGCCATTGCCAAGCTCTACGCGACCGAGTCCGCTGTTACCGCAGCACGTGTCGCCACCCAGGTGTTCGGTGGGTACGGGTTCATGGAGGAGTATCCGGTGGCCCGGTTCTATCGCGATGCAAAGGTGCTGGAGATCGGTGAGGGCACCTCCGAAGTACAGCGGCTTGTGATCGCCCGCCGGCTTGGGCTTCCGGTGGAGTAGTCGATCATGGACCGGATCAGTACCGCGCGCGACCGTACGCTGGGGCCGACGGAGCGCGCGGCTGCCAAGCTGGCCAGCGCGAACAAGCTCTTCGTGCGTGAGCGGATCGACTTGCTGTTCGACGACTGCACCTTCATCGAGGACGGTCAGCTCGCCAATGCCATGGCTGCCGATCTGCCGGCCGACGGCGTCGTCACCGGCCGCGGTCTGGTCCAGGGACGGCCGGCAATCGTGGTGGCCAATGATCCGAGCGTCAAAGCCGGTTCCTGGGGTGCCCGGACAGTCGAGAAGATCATCCGGATGACCGAGGTGGCGCTCCGTGACGAGCTGCCGATCTTCTGGTTCATCGATTCTGCCGGCGCTCGGATCACTGATCAGGTCCACCTGTTTCCCGGTCGCCGGGGCGCCGGTCGGATCTTCCACAACCAGGTGGCGCTGTCCGGCAAGGTGCCCCAGATCTGCTGCCTCTTCGGCCCCAGCGCGGCCGGCGGGGCGTACATCCCATCCTTCTGCGACATTGTGATCATGGTCGAGGCGAATGCCTCGATGTACCTGGGATCGCCCCGGATGGCGGAGATGGTGGTTGGGGAAAAAGTCACCCTGGAGGAGATGGGCGGCGCGCGGATGCACGCGACGATCTCAGGATGCGGGGACCAGTTGGCCGCGGATGATACCGATGCGATCGAGCAGGCCAAGCAGTACTTCGCCTACCTGCCGCTGAACTGGCGAAGTCCGCTGCCGACGTACGAGCCAATGGATCCGGCACACAGCTTTACAGACGATCTTGTACCCGCCCAAGAATCGGCGGGCTATGACGTCCGGACAGTCATCGAGGCGATCATGGACGAGGGTTCCTTCTTCGAGGTCAAGCCGCTGTTTGCGCCCGAACTGGTGACCGGCTTCGCGCTGCTTGATGGGGCGGTGATCGGCATCGTGGCGAATCAGCCGGCGGTCAAGGGCGGAGTGTTGTTCGTCGATTCGGCCGACAAGGGCGCTCGCTTCATCTGGCAGTGCGACGCGTTCAGCATTCCGCTGCTGTACTTGGCCGACGTGCCGGGATTCATGATCGGCAGTGCTGTGGAGCGGCAGGGCATCATCCGGCACGGTGCGAAGATGATCACAGCGGTTGCAGAGGCCACGGTCCCGACGATCTCGCTGATCGTCCGGAAGGCGTACGGGGCTGGGCTTTATGCGATGGGCGGCCCGGGGTTCGGGCCCGACGCCTGCTTGGCGCTACCGACGGCCAAGATCGCGGTAATGGGTCCCGAGGCCGCAGTCAACGCGGTCTATGCGAACAAGATCGCCGAGATCAATGACGAAGCTGAGCGGACGGCGTACATCGAGCGGCTTCGAAAGGAATATGAGGTCGACATCGACATTCTGCGGCTCGCCAGCGAGCTGGTCGTGGACGGGATCGTTGAGCCGCGCGACGTACGTGGCGAGTTGATCGCCCGCTTCGCCGCTGCAGCCACCAAGGACCGGTACTTCTCCAGCCGACGGCACGGGGTGCCGCCAGTGTAGAGCGCGGAGCCCAAATGAACGGGCGCGAGCGTCGGGAATCGCGCGCCGCCGCACGGAGGAGGAGAGAGCGGAGGCGTTCTTTCCTCTGCGAGCGACGACGACGGCGGCGGATTCCAAGCGCGATGCGCGAGCGCCCCCAAATCAAAGGGGTAGCTTGCGGAACAGCGGTCGCGGCACGTGCCGAAGGCCCGACATCACCACCCGCAGCGGTCCCGGTACCCAGACCAGCTCACGCTTGGACTTGATGGCGTCCACGACGGCTTCGGCTACCTGGTCTGGTGTCACCGCGAGCGGCGCCTCGTCGAGACCAGAAGTCATCTTGGACTTGACGAAGCCTGGCCGGACGACGAGCACGTGCACGCCGTAGTCACGCAGCGCCTCACCAAGACCGAGGAAGAAACCGTCGAAGCCAGCCTTGGTCGAGCCGTAGACGAAATTGGAGCGCCGTACGCGCTCACCCGCGACGCTTGACAGCGCCACGATCCAGCCGTGGGCCTGGGCCTGCATGCGTTGGCCCAGCAGCACGCCAAAGTGGACCGGGGCCGTGTAGTTGACCTCGGCCAGTTCGAGCGCAAGTTCGGGGTCGCGCCACGCCTGTTCCGCATCGCCGAGCAGGCCAAAGGCGATCACGGCGATATCGATGTCACCGCCGCTGAAGGCCTGTTCGATGGTCGCCGCGTGCGACTCATGATCGCGAGCATCAAGATCAACTTCGATGACTTCGCAACCGAGGCCGGTGAGTTCGGCCGCCGCGGCCGTGCGCCGATCACTCGGTCGGGCGGCCAGCACCACCCGCAGTCCGGAACGCGAATATTTGCGGGCGATCGCTAAGGCGATGTCGGAGGTGCCGCCGAGGAGCAGCAGGGACTGTGGTGCACCAACTGCGTTGATCATGCCGCACCGCCGGTTGCCGGATCGCTGAGCTCGAGCCGACGAGCAAGATCGGAGTTGAACATTCCAGTGGGATCGACCTCGCGCCGTATCGCCAGAAACTCGTCCAGCCGCGGATACATCTTGCGGAACGTCAGCGCGCTGAGACGCGAGTCCTTGGCGAGGTAGACCCGACCACCTGCTCCGACGACTTCGGTATCAAGGGTGTCGCACAACTTGTCCAGCCCTTCCTCGATGGGTAGATCGACAGTCAGCGTCCAGCCCGGCATAGGGAACGACAGCGGCGCCGGGTTCCCGGGACCGAAGCGCTTGAGGACATTCAGGCAGGACAGATGGCCGGAGTTGACGATCAACTCAAGACAGCGCCGGAAAGCCTCAGCCTCCTCGAACGGCACGACGAATTGATATTGCAAGAAGCCATGGGGACCGTAGACCCGATTCCACTCGGCCACCATGTCCAGCGGATGGAAGAACTGCGTGATGTTCTGCAGCTCCCCGATGCGATGTTTTGGCGCCCTGAAATACCAGGCGGTGCTAAACGCCTTCGCGGTCGCCTTGTTGATCATCCGGTTAGGGAAGATCTCTGGAAGCGTCCCCAGGGATGGTGCGACGAACCTCAGCGGGTCGCGTTTCAGTTTCGAAGGCAGGTTCGCGACGGCAGCCTTGTTCCCCCGCGTAAGTACGGCGCGACCCATATGGCGCCCCCTGGTTACCGCATCGAACCAGGCGACCGAGTACGTGTAGTTCTCGTCGCCCTGTGACATCCGCTCCATCAGCTCGTCGATATCCGCGGTCCGGTCAGTGTCGACCAAGAAGTAGGCAGTCTCGGTCCGCTGCAACGCCACCGTCGCTCCCAAGATCGCGCCGGTGAGACCCATCCCGCCGATAGTTGCCCAGAAGAGCGCCTCGGCGTCGCCGTCCGGCGTCAATGTCCGCACTTCCCCGTCTGCCATGAGCAGGTCGAGTGAGTGCACATGGTTCCCGAAGCTGCCCTGGGTATGGTGGTTCTTGCCGTGCACATCAGCAGCGATGGCACCACCAATGGTCACCTGCCGAGTGCCTGGCAGGACTGGGACCCAGAGCCCGAACGGCAGCAACGCGCGCATCAGCAAATCGAGACTGACTCCCGCCTGGACTGTCACGGTTGCCGGTTCGCTTGATGCGTCCAGGGACAGGATGCGGTTCATCTTGGTGAGATCCAGCGCGGTGCCGCCCGCGTTCTGGGCTGCGTCGCCGTAACTGCGGCCGAGACCGCGTGGCACCACGCCGCGGTCGTCGGATTTGCGCAGCGCGCTTACGGCGTCGGCGACAGAGTCGATCTGCGCTAGATGTGACATGGTTCCGGAGGCTCGGCCCCAGCCGTGCAGCTCCACCAGCGGCTGCGGAATCACCGGCTGTTCCTCCGGCAGAGAGGGCAAGATCGCCGGCACGGCTGCGTCACTCATTCCCAACCCGCTCTCTTGTTAGAAGAAGACCGCCACGGAGATCACCGCGAGCCAGACCACGCCGAGTCCCTGCAGCACACGATCATTCAGCACGACTTCCTCTGGCTCGCCCGCTGTGCCGGCGTCGACCTCCAGCGCGTACTGCAGCAGTCCCAAGGTAAAGGGTGCGATTGAGATGGCGGTCCAGGGGACGCCAAGCGCGCCATCGCCGCGATTCTCAAATGCCCAGAGGCTGTATGAAATAAGCACCATGACCGCAGCCATCATCCACGCGAAGCGGAGGTAGGACTCGGAGTAGCGGGTCAATGACCGGCGTGTGCCGGCATCGCTGCCAAGCGCCTTCATCTCCGAATACCGCTTGCCCGAAACCATGAAGAACGAACCAAAGGCAGCTACCAACAAGAACCATTGACTCAGTGGAATGTCAGTCGCTACACCGCCGGCGATTGCGCGCAGCAGGAAGGCGCTGGCTACAACGGCCAGATCAACCACCGGAAGGTGCTTGAGGTAAGCGGAGTAGAGCAGCTGAAGAGCGACGTAGACCAGGGCAGTGATGCCCAGCGGCACCGACACGACAAAACTCAGAGCCAGCCCGCAGAGGCCCAGCACGGTCGCCAGAACCAAGGCGGTGGACGGCTTCAATTCACCGGCAGCGATCGGCCGGAAGCGCTTGGTGGGATGCTGGCGGTCCTCCTCCACGTCGCGTACGTCATTGACGAGGTAGACGGCGGCACTCACCAGGCAGAACGCGACAAAGGCCAAGGAGGCACCCTTGATCACGGCTGGCTCAAAGAGCTGGCCAGCGGCCAGCGGCGCGGTGAAGACGAGCAGGTTCTTCACCCACTGCCGGGGTCGCATAGCGCGTACCGTGGCGGGCACCTTGCTGTGGCGAACAGCAACCTCTGTGGATTCAGACATCAAGACGCTAGATTAGCCATCCCGTCCGTGAGGTGGGCCACCGCGAGTCGGAGGACACTACCTTGGAGCCCGTGCGGATCAAGAGGGGTCACCTGTTCGCCGCAGCGTTGGCCTTTCTTGGCTGCCTGCTCGCGGGGTGCAGTGTCGGTTATCCGAATGATGGCAACTCCGGTGCGCCGACCGCCTCCTCAGCGCCATCGCCGTCGATTCCGCTGGACGGCATCACGCTCGCCGCGCTCGGATACCTCAACGGACCGATTCACCAGTTCTCGCTGCCGCGTACTGCGGTGATCACAGCGAAGGTGGACCAGCCGAACAACGTTGTGGCTGTGGTTTCTGCTCCGTCGCCGGCTGAGCTGAGGTTGTACCTGCTCCGTGCGTTGCCGGCAGCCGGTTTCGAGATAACGGCGGATCGGCCGACGGCGAACACCATGACTTTCGCTGGTCACGGCTGGACCGGGAGCTTCACCGGCGATGATCGCGCATCGGCGGTGCTACTACGGCCGCGCTGAGGCGGTTGGTTTCAAAGACCAAGCACCCGACCGGTAGCCTCCTCAGGGCGGGTTCAGTTATCAGGGCAGGACGCATGAGTTGATGTTGCTGCAGAGAGAGGCGCTGCTGCAGCGCACACGATTGCTCGGTCCGGCCTTCGTCGCCGCTGTTGCGTACGTCGACCCCGGCAACGTTGCGACCAACACTCAGGCGGGCGCCACCTTCGGTTATCTGCTGCTTTGGGTGCTCGTCGGGGCAACCCTCATGGCTGGCCTGGTGCAGTACCTGTCGGCGAAGGTGGGCTGGCTGACCGGGGAGACGTTGCCTGGGTTGGTGGCTCGTCGCAATTCTCGGCTGCCGCGGATCTGCTACTGGATCCAGGCCGAGCTGGTGGCCATGGCAACTGATCTGGCCGAGATCGTCGGCGGGGCGGTTGCACTCAACTTGCTCTTCGGTTTGCCGTTGGTGACTGGAGCGCTGATCACTACGGCGATCTCGACCGGATTGCTGTTTCTGCAGAACACCCGCAGTCAGCGCACCTTCGAGCGTGTGATCACCGGCATGCTGGCTATCGTCACCGTCGGTTTCCTGGCCGGCTTGATCGCTTCGCCGCCGGACCTCGGGCAGGCCGTCGCTGGGCTGGTGCCGAGACTGAGCGGCGCCGAAAGCGCCGTCCTTGCGGTTGGCATGCTCGGCGCCACTGTCATGCCGCACGCCATTTACCTGCATTCGGCTTTGATCCGCGACCGGCACGGTCGAGCAGACCCCGACTGCGCCGCTCCGATGTTGCGGACCATCCGCCTCGACGTTGGTCTGGCCATGCTGGTTGCGGGCAGCGTCAACGTCGGCATGCTGCTGCTGGCTGCTAGCACGCTAAGCGGTTTGAACGTGGACGGCTTGCAAGCCGCCCATAGCGCGATCGGAGCTGAACTCGGCCCGCTGCTCGCCGGCCTTTTCGCTTTGGCCTTGCTAGCGTCCGGCTTGGCCTCAACATCGGTCGGCGGATATGCCGGCTCGGTGATCATGGACGGTCTGCTGCGGCGCCGGATCCCGATCATCTGGCGCCGGGTGCTGACCGCCATCCCAGCATTGATCTTGCTCGCGCTGGGTCTGGAGCCAACTCGCTTGCTGATCTTGTCTCAGGTGATCTTGTCGTTCGGGATTCCGTTTGCGTTGATTCCGCTGGTACGCATTGCATCGGATCCTGAGCTGATGCACCTGGTGCCGACCAGACGAGCCACGATTGCGGTCGCCTGGTCGGTGATCGGCATTATCACAGCGCTAAATGTGATCTTGATTGTGCTTACCGTGGCGAGGGTTTAGATGCAGGCATGGCGATCAGTCGTCGCGTACGATCACCCGGCGAGCGTTGAGAGTCGAGTCGTCCCTCGTGGCGACCACCAAGACCCGGTCAGAGGTGTCAATGTCTGCCAGCTTTGCTTGGTCCCCGTTCTCGCGCACATTCGTTTTGTCGCTGATCACGTACGTCTCTTCAAAGCCGTCGTTGCTCTTCACAGTGAGCGAAGTTCCGCTGACTCTCTGGACAGCGCCGCGTTGGAAGGCGATCACCCGATGCTCTTCGCCGGCAAGGGTGACCTCACCGTGCAGCGACCGAGCGATGAACCGCAGCTGGTGGCGAACAAGTGGCTTGCGGAAGCCGTTCTGACCACGCCTCCCGCTGGGCTCGGTTGCGGGTGTGTCGGTGGGGCTGCTCGTCGCTGTCGTAGTCGGACTTGACGTCGGCTCATCCGACGGCGTGTCTGCGTACGCGAGTCCGGCGCCAATGCCCCCGGCCAGAGCAACAGTGCTGACTCCGGCAACGATGATCTTCGGTAGCTCCATCATGAGTGTTCCTCCTGGACTCCTCACCCGCGGACCTCTCTCAGCCGCTTCCAGTTTGGACATGTGAGGCGCCAATCCCAGCTGACGACAACTGTCCTTCAGCAACCCTTCAGCAATCAATGC
>JBKPTR010000075.1:0-65034 GCA_046735615.1 Actinomycetota bacterium | reverse complement strand
CGAGGTGGCGCTGTGCTACACCGGCGATCTGAACTCACCGGCTGAGGATCTCTACACACTCGACTACTACCTGCACTTGGCCGAGAAGATCGTGAACGCCGGCGCGCACGTCCTCGGGATCAAGGACATGGCTGGTTTGCTGCGCCCGCCGGCGGCCCGCAAGCTCGTCGCAGCCCTGCGGCAGAACTTCGACCTGCCGGTTCACCTCCATACCCACGACACCGCAGGTGGTCAACTTGCAACCTTGCTCGCTGCCATCGAGGAGGGCGTGGATGCGGTTGACGTGGCCAGCGCCCCGATGGCCGGAACCACCAGTCAGGTCCCGGCGTCGGCACTTGTGGCGGCGTGCGCGAACACGGAGCGGCCGACCAACCTTGACCTGCGGGCCGTGATGGAGCTAGAGCCCTACTGGGAGGCAGTGCGCAAGGTATACGCGCCGTTCGAGTCTGGTTTGCCCAGCCCCACGGGCCGCGTCTACGACCACGAGATTCCTGGTGGACAGCTCTCCAACCTCCGCCAGCAGGCGATCGCGCTCGGGCTGGGGGAGAAGTTCGAGCAGATCGAGGCAATGTATACCGCGGCGAATGCCATTTTGGGCAGGCCGCCCAAGGTCACGCCATCATCGAAGGTGGTCGGGGATCTGGCGCTCCACCTGGTCGCGGTGGGCGCCGATCCAGACGATTTCGCTGAGAATCCGCAGAACTACGACATTCCTGACTCGGTCATCGGTTTTCTCAATGGGGAGCTGGGCGACCCCCCGGGCGGCTGGCCGGAACCGTTCCGGACCAAAGCGCTGCAGGGGCGTACGGTGCCGATCCGAGATGTCGACCTCTCGCCGGAGGACTCAGCTGATCTTGATGACAAGGGCCAGGTACGGCAGGCCACGCTGAACCGCCTGCTGTTTCCTGGGCCAACCAAGGAGTTCTTGGCGAATCGGACGACCTATGGCGATGTCGGCCGGCTCAACACTCTCGACTTCCTCTACGGGTTGCAGCCCGGCCAGGAGCATGTTGCCAGGATCGGCAGAGGGGTCAGCCTGATCCTAGGGCTGGCGGCGATCGGCAACGCCGACGAGCGAGGCATGCGCACCGTGATGTGTACGCTCAACGGCCAATTGCGGCCCATTCGGGTGCGCGACAAGTCGATCAAGGTTGATGTCAAGGCAGCAGAGCGTGCGGACCCGACAAATCCGGGCCATGTGGCCGCGCCGTTCGCCGGGGTGGTCACCGTCACCGCGACCGAGGGTGATCCCGTCGAAAGTGGTGCCACCGTTGCCACCATCGAGGCGATGAAGATGGAGGCTGCGATCACTGCGCCGGTCTCCGGCGTGGTGCAGCGACTCGCGATCCCATCCGTGCAGCAGGTGGAGGGCGGCGACCTCCTGGTGGTGATCGTCACCAGCTGAGCTCAGCTGGCCCAGAAGCCCACCAAGTCAGGCACCGGACGACCCAGCGAGGCAGCCACCTGCGCCCACGGCACAAAGCCATCCAGCCAGATGGTCAACGAGTTGATCATTTCCCGCTGTTCCATGGACTTGATGCCCTCGATCGCGGATCGGTAGGCGCCCGCCATGGCCAGTGCCTTGTGATGCGGATGCCAGCCGACCGTCAGCCCTTGCACCGGAACGAGGTTGAGGCTGAGGGTGCTGTTCAGCAGGTGGCGCAGCCCCACCGACGCCGACACACCGCCCCGCGCCAACGCGAAGTCAAGATCATCCATCGACTGGGCGGTCAGGCTCATCAATGTCGAGCCCCAGGCAATGCCCTGAACCAGGGTTTCGAGTAGCCGCCATGTCGCGCCGGCACGCTCTGGCGGCACGTACGCCCCGGCCAGCAGCACCTCGACGTCGTGCGGCTCGGGTTGTGTGGGGGAGATCACAGGCGTCGCGGGCACACGTTTGAAGATGGGTCCCAGCTTGGACAGCAGACCGCCGCGAGCTTCCACAGCAGGTGGGGCGAAGGCCCGGCGTGCCACCTCACGCAGGTGCTCAGCGACCTGCGGGGATGCTCCGAACATGCCTCGAACCTCGTCGATGCCGACGGCATACAAGCGAAGTTCGCCCATGACTGACACCGTAATCGAGTGGAAAGCACGACGCGGAACTTTCAGGATCACAGTTCTGGCGGTCCTATCCTGGCCCCATGAACCCACGGGCCCGTCGGCTCATCGTCTCCGGCGTACTCGGTGGTCTAATCCTGATCGTGGTCCTCGCGGCCGCTTGGAATTGGCTACGGTAAAGGCTCCGTCGCGCACGCCTCCGTGCGCGAGGTTTGGTGAAAGGGATCAGCACGATGGCACTGATGCGCGGGGGGAGGCGCCTCGTGCTGCTGCTGCTGGCAGCCGTATTCCTTGCCGTCGCCCCAACGGTTGCCGGAGCCGAAGACACCGTCGCATTCACTATCAAGGACGCGCGTATCACTGAGTCCAGTGGTCTCGCCGTCGACCCGGACGGCAGCGTGTATTGGACGGTCAACGACTCAGGCGACCGGGGCGTCGCGTACGGCATCGGGCTCGACGGCAAGGTCCAGGGCACCCTCAACTTTCGAGCCGAACCACAAGATGTCGAGGCCGTCGCGGTGCACGGGGATCGACTTTACGTTGCCGATATTGGCGACAACAGCCGCAAGCGCAGTTCCGTCCGGGTCTACTTCTTCAAGAACCCAAGAGCCAACGGCCTGACGGTGACCTACTACGCGTACGACTTCCGCTATCCAGATGGATCGCACAACGCCGAGACGCTCCTCGTCGATGACTCTGGTCGGCTCTTCATCGTGACGAAGGGACGGAAGGCCGCCATATATGAGGCTCCGATGAGACCGCGCCGCCAAGGCGTCAACAAGCTTGAGAAGGTCGGTGCGGCACCATCCAACGTCACCGACGGGACTTTCCTACCCGGCGGAGCGCGGATAGCCCTGCTGACCTACAACTCGGTGGAGGTCATCGATGCCACCAGCTACGAGGTGGTGGCAAGCGCCCCGATCCCCGATCAGCCACAGGCGGAATCGCTGACGCTCAGCTTGGACGAGAAGTCGCTACTGGTTGGCAGCGAGGGCAAGAAGTCCAAGGTGTACTCCGTACCAGTTCCTAGTGAGGCCACTCCGGCTCCATCGCCCAACTCCGATCCAGGCAGCGAAGGCGACGTCCCCGAGGAGCAAGCCAACGCCATCCAAAATCAGCAGGGAACGCTGCTCGCGATCGGCCTAGCTGCCTTCGTAGCGCTTGTCGCAGGCAGCGTTGTCGCGTTCGTGCGAAACTCAAGTTGAGACAGCGGCTTCAAAGCGCGATCCGCGCGAGCGGAGCGAGCAATCAGATATTGCGGATCGCGCGCCGCTGTCCTGGACGAACGGACGAGCAGACACGCTTCTCGTCTGCGAGTGAGAGAGGAAGGCAGCGGCTTCAAAGCGCGATCCGCGCGAGCGGAGCGAGCAATCAGATATTGCGCGAGCAGCCTCTGGAAGTTGCGTAAGACTGATTTACATGCAGGATCTGTTCGGCGAGCGCACGGAGTACAAGGGTCAGCACCTATTGGAGTCGACTGCGCCAGCGGATCCGTTCGTGCTGTTCGACGCCTGGTTGGCCGACGCGTTCATAGCCAAAGAGCGAGGACTGCTGCCGGAGCCGACCGCGATGGTGATCGCGACCTGCGTCGATAACCAGCCATCGACTCGTACCGTGCTGCTCAAGAACGTCTCGGACCAGGGCTTCACTTTCTTCACCAACTACAACTCGCGGAAGGGCAGCGAGCTGAGCCGGAATCGGAACGTCGCGCTGCTCTTCGGCTGGTATCCGCTGCATCGGCAGGTCCGTGCCGAGGGGACAGCGGAACTCGTGCCTCGGGCGGAGTCTGAGGCCTACTTTGCGACCCGGCCTCGAGATTCACAGCTGGGAGCTTGGGCGTCTGAGCAGTCCGCCACGGTGCCCTCGCTTGACGAGCTGACGCGCGCGTACGCGGCGGTTGAGCGCCGGTTCCGCGGTGTCACGGTACCGTGCCCTGAGCACTGGGGCGGTTATCGGGTGACTCCGACCATGATCGAGTTTTGGCAAGGGCAACCGAGCCGAATGCACGACCGGCTGCTCTACCAGCGCGCCGGACTGACCTGGAACCTCAGCAGGCTGTCGCCCTAGCTCCGAAGTTGATCACTGAGGCGCGATCAGTCCCGCGGTTTGTGCCCTGGCAGCGGAGAAGCGGGCCTGGGCGTCGGCCCAGTTGACCACGTTCCACCATGCCTTGGCGTAGTCGCCCTTGACATTCTTGTACTGCAGGTAGAACGCATGCTCCCACATGTCGAGCAGCACGATCGGGATCTGGGCGAGCGGAAGGTTTGACTGCTGGTCGTACAGCTGCACGATGTTCAGCCGTTGGCCCAGCGTGTCCCAGACGAGCATCGACCAGCCCGAACCTTGGATGGCGGTGGCGTTCGCCTCGAAATGCGCGCGGAATTTGTCGAAGTTCCCGAAGTAATCATCGATCGCCGCGGCCAGGTCACCGTCTGGCTTGTCACCGCCGTCGGGTGACATGTTGGGCCAGAACACCGAGTGGTTGATGTGTCCACCGAGATTGAAGGCGAGGTTCTTCTCCAGGCCGGCCACAGCATCAAACGAGTCGGTCTCGCGTGCCTCTTCGAGCTTCTCCAGAGCGGTGTTCAGCCCCTTGACGTAGGTGGCGTGGTGCTTGGAGTGATGCAGTTCCATGATCTCGCCGGAGATGTGGGGTGCCAATGCGCCGTAGTCGTAGGGAAGATCAGGGAGTTCGTAGGCAGCCATTCCAGTCCTCTCGGCTCGTGGTGCAGGTCAGGAGTCAAACTGACGCTCATGCTACGACTGGGGCTATCCAGCTGAGTCACAGCCCCCTCAGTTGAATCCATGGCATAGCTACCCAATTAGTGGCTGCTCGAACAACGCGCTCCAGCCAGTGCGACACCCTGGAAACTTCACTCCTTCACTCCAGGTGGCCCGGGTCACATTTTCTGAGCGTAGTTGGCACCAAGAGCGTCCGCTGGCGTGAAGTTTTCAGGGCTAACTGCGGACCACAAGAACCCGGAAGCCTTTGGCTGAGGCGACCCGCTCGCATGCGTAGCCCTGCTCGATCAGCCATCGCTGCAGAGTGTCCGCGCCGAGGTTCTTGCCTACCACCAGGCGTGCGACACCGTCGGGCGCGAGCCGTGGCAGCCAGGTAAGCAATAGTTCGTGCAAAGCCTGCTTGCCGATTCGGATTGGAGGATTTGACCAGATCTCGTCGTAGCGAGTCTTTGGATCAACCTCATCCGGCCGCAACGCACGAACTCGGTCCGCCACATCGAGCGCGTCCGCATTGTCACGGCACAGAGCGAGTGCGCGCTCGTTCACGTCAACCGCGTCTACGAGCGCACCAGGACAGTGCACGGCCACAGCGAGCGCGATCGGGCCATACCCGCAGCCAAGGTCCAGGATCCGCGGGCTCCCCTCCGGTATCGGTGATGCGCGCAGCAGCACGGCAGTGCCGCGATCAAGACCATCGGCAGCGAACACTCCGCTGGCCGTGATCAACGGCAGCTCTCGGCCCCAGACGCGTGCAGTGATCGTACGCCGTACCTCAGTGCCGCTCGGCTGCTCGCTGAAGTACTGGGAGGGCTCGCGCGGTGTCATGATCGGCTCGCCTCCCGCATGGCGCGTGCCTCGAGTGCGCGCTTCGCCAGTTCATGATCAGGCGGGTAGCCGACCTCTTCCAGGGTGAGCCCGGCTGCCGGCATCACTGTAATCCTCGAGTCACGGACTCCCCGCTCGGTGACCCCGGCCAGCCATTCATGATCACGCTGACCAGTGGCGACCGCGACCAGCGCCCCGACAAGCGATCGCACCATCGAGTGGCAGAAGGCATCGGCGCGTACGGTGCACTCGACGACACCGGCCATGGGACCGGAAGGTACGCGTCGACCAGCCAGCTCGAGCAGAGTCCGGATCGTGCTGGCTCCCTCCCGGCGGCGACAGAAAGCACCGAAATCCCTCAGACCAAGCAGGGCCGCAGCTTCGCCGTTCAGCCGAGCAAGATCGACTTCGGTGTGTACCTGGGCAATCTGATACCGGTACAGAGGATCCGGCGGCGCCTCTGCATCGCTCAGTCGGTAGATGTAGCGCCGCCAAACCGCCGCAAACCGGGCGTCGAATCCTGGCGGAGCCGCTGAAATCCGACGCACTACACACTCGCCGCCCAGCACCTTGTTCAGCCGACGGGTGAGCGCATCCCCGCGGTCGCTGATCACCATCGGATCCAGATCCATGTGGGCAACTTGGCCTCGAGCATGCACCCCTGCGTCAGTACGGCCGGCGCAGACGAGCTCGGCGGGCTCCTCCAGTCGCAGAATCCGGGTGATCCAGCTCTCCAGCTCGCCTTGCACGGTACGCCGCCCGACCTGAGCGGCCCAGCCCGAAAAGTCCGTCCCGTCATAGCTGAGGTCAAGCCGCCATCGGACCTTGGACGACTCGTCCGGCTCAGCCGACACGGCGATAGGCAAGGTCGAAGATCTGCCGCCGGGCGTCCAGACCCCGCTGCTCGAAGTGGGTGATGGGCCTTGCGGTCCATCGCGGCGCCCAGCCGTTGGGATGCAAGTTGACGAAGAACGGATCGTTGTCCAGAACCTCACGAATCCGATCCGCGTAGTCACTCCAGTCGGTCGCAATCCGCCAGGTTCCGCCAGGCCTCAACCGAGAGGCAGCCAGTGCGGCGAACTCGGGAGTCAACAACCGGCGCTTATGATGGCGCGCCTTGTGCCAGGGATCGGGAAAGAACAACCAGATCTCGTCGACCGATCCGGCCGGTAGCAGATACTCCAGAGCGGGCACGGCATCCGCCTCGACAATCCGGACATTGTCAAGGCCGGTCCGCGCCAGCTGAGAGAGCATGCGCGCGATGGCGGGCTGGTAGACCTCGAGCGCTAGAACGTTCGCCTGCGGCCGAGCCGCCGCCATTGGGATCAGGGAGTCGCCGGTACCGGGCCCGATCTCAACGATCAGCTCTGCAACACGCCCGAACACCTCGATGAGATCAATCGCAGCGGCCGGATGGATTGAGGTGGAGGTGTCCAAGCGGGGGACATCGAGGACGTAACGATCCCGGTAGGTCTCCCACGCGCGCCGCTGGTTAGGGCGCATGCGGTTACTGCGTCGCACGAACGAGACGACTTCTCGCCGCGTACGCCGCTCTACTCGCTTCAAAGCCGACTCCGTCATGATCTTGGCAAATATAGCCGGACCTCACGGGCCGCCATCTCATGCGGGAACGCTGCGTTCACGCAGATTCCTGACGGTTTGCAGAGGTAGCAAACGGTGCAGACCTCGCGAAACCTAGGTGGACGTCGGTTCCGACCATCAGGCGTCGGCCAGACTCGAATTAGCTCGAGATGTCCTTGGTTGACAACCTGGCCCAAGCAGCGACCCAGAAGACGCCGGCGTACACCAGAGCTGTGACCATCCCGCGCTGAATCGACTCGGTGGCGATCGGGTCGCGCAGCAGATCACCGAACGCGGTCCACCAGTGTGTCAGCAGCCATGGGTGCAGCCAGTCCAACTGTGCGATCGAGTCGAGGACGAACATCAGCACATTCACCAGCACGATCGCGATGGTTGCGCCGATCGGCTGCTCGGTCAGGGTTGAGACAAACAATCCGATCGCGCCCAGTGCCGAGTACCCGACCGCAAGGTACAGCGAACTCAACAACAACCGCCACAAGCCATCTGCGAGCGAGGTCTGAGTCCCGGAAAGCAGCGTCATGTCACCAGTGCCGAAAAGCGCCAGGCCCATGATCGACCCGACGAGCGCCACCAGGAACGTCGCCGCCACAGCGAACATGACAATCGCGGCGTACTTGATCACCAGCAGCCGGGTGCGGCCCGCTGGGATCGCCAGCAGATAACGCAACGTACCGAGGTTCGCCTCGCCTGCGACCGCGTCGCCGGAGATGGCGCTGACTGCCAAGGGCAAGAACAATGGCAACTCCAAGGCCAGCGCCGCGAATGCCACAAACAACCCATTGCCAGTGATTCCGATGATGAAGTCTGGCCCAGCGCCCTGGCTCCCCGAGGAGGCACGAACCGAGACGGCCAAGATCACCGGAACAACGGCGAGCACACCGAGGCCGGCGATGTTGCGCCGCCGGCCGAAGATGATCTTGAGTTCCGACCGGAGGAATCGAGTGGACACCCGCGCCCGAGGCGGGTTCGCGACGACAAGGACCTCAGCCGCTGACATCGAATCCCTCCCCTGTCAGAGATACGAACACGTCCTCAAGGCTCGGCCGCAGTACCGCGAACCCCAGTACTGGTACGCAGCCGTTCACCAGGTTGGGCACGATCTTTTCGACCGCCACATCGCCGAGCGTTGCGGTCACATATCCAGACGAGCTTGTGATCTCGCTCAAACCCAGCTCGCTCAGCACCCGCGTCGCGTCCTCGGTCCGGTCGGTGTCAACGCGTACGGTCTGTACCGTGTCCGCGCGGAGCTCGCTCAGCGGCCCTTGCGCCACCAGCCGCCCGTCATACATCACCCCAACATGGCTGCAGATCTGCTCCACCTCGGCAAGCAGGTGGCTGGAGACCAACACGGTGGCCCCGTCGCGCGCTAGCTCGCTGATGAGGTGGCGGACCTCCCGAGTGCCCTGCGGGTCGAGCCCGTTAGTGGGCTCGTCCAGCACCAGTAGGTCACGCGGCATCAAAAGTGAGTTCGCGATCGCGAGCCGCTGACGCATGCCGAGCGAGTACGCCCGATAGCGTTTTTCCGCGGCGGCCAGCAAGCCCACCCGGTCGAGGGCGCTGTCGATCCGCACTTTCGACGTCCGTGGGTCGCTATAGCGATCAGCGGCATCGAGCCTGGCGAGGTTGGCACGCCCAGAGAGATATGGGTGGAAGGCCGGTCCCTCCACCAGTGAGCCGATGCGCCGCAGCACGGTACGGGCACCAGCGGGCATCTTCGAGCCCAGTAGTGAGATCTCACCGTCCGTCGGGGAGATCAGGCCGAGAAGCATCCGGATCGTGGTGGTCTTGCCTGAGCCGTTCGGACCCAAGAAGCCGTAGACCGCGCCACCCGGGACCTCCAGATCGATGTGATCGACGGCGATTTGGCGCCGAAATCGCTTGGTCAGCCCGCCGGTGACGATGGGCGGCGAATCGGCGAGAGCTGATGTCACTTGTTGAGCGCCTGGTAGATCACCTCTGGCCGCACGGCGCCGACAGCCAACCGGCCGTCGTCGGTCCACACTGCGGAGAAAGCTGTACCGGCGAGCAGCCGTCCGGAACCCCATGAGCCCTGCACCTGCTGCAGCTTGTTCAGGAACGCCTTGAGCTGCTGATCACTTTGGCTGTTCGAAGGTTCGCCTACCTTGGTCACGGTCACTGCGGTCCAGCCGGTACCGATGACCTTCCTGGCCCCCTCCGCATGTTTGCGATCTTGCGCACTCGGCGTCTGCTCGCTCGGCTGGATCTCTGTCACCTTGGCTCCCGGCGGCGGGTTGAAGACGAACTCGGCATCATCGGGCCGGGTGAAGTCCACCGAGGTGTAGGCAACCTCGAAGACGATCTTGTTATCGGTCCCGAACACCTGCACGCGCAGCGGTATTTTGGTTTCGCCATCGATCGCGATCCGCGCTTGGCTGATCAAGGAGTTGGAGTCGTTTGGATCAAGGACCAGCTCGTACGCCGGGCGGCCGGCAACCTCCACCGAGCTGTCGCTGGTCACGGTCGTGGTCGGCTCGAGCGCCTTGAGCACCCTGTTCGCCGCTTCCTCTGGCGTCCTGGGTGTACCAGACGGCGTGCTGCCGGGCAGCTCGGCCTGATCGGCGGTCAATGTGCGGTGGGTGGCGGCATTCTCCTTGCTGGACCAGGTCCACACATCTTTCCCGTTTCGGATGATGTCGTACTCGCTGTAGGTGCCGAGAACCGCCAGGCGTGCCTTGTCTGGCGCGGAATATCGCACGCGAAGCGTGTGCGTGCCCGACACGAGGGACGTGAGTTCTGCATCGTCTTGTCCATTCGCGCCTGGAATGGCGGGAATGCCGAGGTCGGCGCGTTCCACGACAGTGCCGGACAGCCCGTCGGTCTTGGCCTGCTGGAGGTCGACCAGCAGCTCCTGCGGTGTCCGGGCAGGCAGTTTCTTTTCAGCGCTCGCGGTGCCCGCAACCAGGGCGGTTCCAGCCACGACGAGTACAACGGCCAGCGGCGCCAGTAGGCGCAGCGCTGGTTTGGAGGCGAAGACTCGCATGCGTCAATTGTTGTCGGCACTCACTGTGAGAACCCTGAGGCAGTGTTTGATTACTTCGCTCGCTCAGCGCGGATCCCGCTTGGGATGCCGCCTACTTTGTCGTCGCTCGCGAAGGAAAGGACGCCTCCGCTTGCTCCTCCTCCGTGCGGCGGCGCGCGATTTTCCGACGCTCGCAGCCGATACTTGGCGTGTGCGAGTGCTGTTGGTCGATGACGAGGAGCGGATGGTTGCCGCGCTGCGTCGTGGGCTCAGAGCCGAAGGATTCGTGGTGGAGAGTGCGACGGATGGAGCCGCTGGCCTACGGCTGGCGCAGCACGGCGACTTCGATGCTGTGGTGCTCGATGTCATGCTCCCGGGGCTCTCGGGATATGAGGTGGTCCGTCGGTTACGTGCTCACGGAAACTGGGTCCCGGTGCTGATGCTGTCGGCCAAGGATGGCGAGTACGACCAGGCCGACGCTCTCGACGATGGCGCCGACGACTATCTGACTAAGCCCTTTTCATTCGTCATTCTGCTGGCTCGGATCCGAGCGCTGCTACGGCGCGGCGCTCGAGTGCGGCCGGTCGTACTGACCGCCGGTGACCTGAAACTAGACCCTGCAAGCCGTGAGGTCTGGGTGAATGGGGTGCCGGCGGATCTGACGCCTCGCGAGTTTCTGCTGCTGGAGTATTTGATCCGCAACCCCGGTCGGGTGATCGGCAAGGGTGAGTTGCTGGACCACGTGTGGGACAGCGCCGTCGATGTCGCGCCCAATGCCGTCGAAGTCTATGTCGGTTATCTGCGGCGCAAGATCGGAAATGATCGTCTGATCACGGTACGCGGCTTCGGCTATCGGCTGGTGGCGTGAGCACGGGACTCACAAGGTGAAGCGCTTCTGGACGCTGAGCCTGCGGGCTCGCCTGATGATCATCGGGCTCGCCGGAGTCGGCATCACGTTGATCATGGGCGGTCTGGCGTTCTTCGGTGCACTGACGTACTCGGTCAATCGCACCCTGGACAACGAAGCCGTGGCCAGCGCCCGAGAGGTTGCCGCAATGGTCAACGAAAATCGGCTGCCCAGTCCCATTCCCGTATCCGGCGCTCAAGTGGTCCAAGTCGTCGATAGCCAGCAGCGGGTTGTCGGCGGTTCGGTGACTGCCGACCGGCTGACCCCTCTGCTGCCGCCAAACGAGCTGGCAACGGCTCTCGCGGGCGAGGCCGTTCTGGTCGACGGGTTACGCGTCGGCGTCTCTGGGCCGTTGCGGGTCCAAGCAATCTCGGCAGGCACCGCTGAGGCCCCGGTCAGCGTGATCGTCGGTCTGCCGTATGGCGATGTACTCGCTACCCGTACGGCTCTCCGGAACGCACTGCTCATCACATTTCCGCTGCTGCTAGGGGCTCTGGCCGTCGTCGCGTGGCGAGTGATCGGCTGGACACTGCGACCGGTGGAGCAGCTGCGGGCCGGCGCCGAGCAGATCAGCCGAAAGGGCAGGCTCAGCGACCCGGCCAGTGGTCGCGAACGGCTTCCGGTGCCACCGGCCGCAGACGAGATCCGCGCCCTCGCTGTCACCCTCAACGAGATGCTCGACCGGCTGGCTGGCGCCCAAGAGCGGCAGCGCTCGTTCGTTGCGGATGCGGCTCATGAGCTGCGAAGCCCATTGGCCAGCATCCAGGCGCAGCTTGAGGTCGCCGGTCGACTTGGCGACGGCGGCACGTTACCCAGCGACCTCATGCCGGACGTCAAACGGCTGTCGGGGCTCGTCGAGGACCTGCTCCTGCTGGCGCGTGCCGACGCCGACACCAAGCCACCTGCACGGCTGGCCCGCATCGATGCTCGCGATCTTGTTATCGAGGTGGCCGGGGCGTACGCAGCCGCTCGAGTCCCAGTAACACTCGTCGCGAACCAGCCGGTGATGATCATGGTCGATGCCGATGAGCTGCATCGGGCGGTGGGGAATCTGGTTGACAATGCGGTGCGGCACGCGCGAACGCAGGTGGAAGTAGCCGCCAGAGTTGATCAGAGTTGGGCCGTGATCAGCGTCAGCGACGACGGCCCGGGCATCGCACCAGAGGATAGGGAGCGGGTCTTCGAGCGCTTCACCAGGCTCGATGACGCTCGAGGTCGCAACTCGGGGGGTGCAGGTCTGGGCCTGGCCATCGTCCGTGAGCTGGTCATTCGAGCAGGCGGCACCGTCGCGTTCACTGCGGTGGAGGCTCCGTGGAGCACGCGTGCGGAGTTGAGGCTCCCAGCGGCTCGAACACAACAATCACGTACCGATCTTGTTACTGACCCTTGACTTGGCACTCCTACCCCCTTGTCTGCTAACCGCTGCGTGTGGACCATTGAGCCAAGTTCGGCTGGTGATCAACGACGTACCACCACGGTGCAGCACGTAGGCAGCGAGTTGGGAGGTCATCATGGATGGCTTTCGGCCATCGTCGATCGAGGTCGCGCCCCTGCAAGCCGATGGATCGCTGTATGGCTTCATGCTGATGGGGCGCTGGCCGAACGACACTGTCGAGTGGGCCAGATTCTTGGTGCTCGCCGTGCAAATGGCGGCCGTTCCCGGGTTGCTGCCGACCAGCACCGTCTTCCGCGTACGCGAAGAGCTGCCTGAGCAGCCGCATCCTGGTGCGGTCGGCCTGGTGGTCGCCGAGGGGCAGCTGCTGGGCGATCATCCCCTTCGTCCGGGGCATTTCGCTGAGCATCAGCCGCCAGGACTGATCGTGCTGCATCCGCCGTCGAGCACGCTTTCGAGCATTCCGGAGTACAAGGTGGCATCGGGCTGCGTCTTCCTGCCCGGCCTGCCATACCTCGGGCTGGACCATCGTGCCGCCTGGGTGGAGGCCGATGTCGAGGGCACGGTGACGCAGCTGATCAGCAAGGTGGGCATCGATCCTCAGGTCAACGCCGACACCGCCGCGCTGGCCATGCTGCTCGCCGCGTAACGCGGGCTGAGCTTGTCGAATCCCGCTGAGTGCGCCGCGCCCTTCAACAAGCTCAGGGCGGAAGCTCACAGGCTTAGGGGGCGCAAGCTCACAAGCTCAAGGGCGCAAGGAAATGAAATCGCCTGCTGAGGCCGGTCGCGCCTAGCATGGCCGAGCATGGGACACGTCGATCTTGCCGGAGTCGGGTATCACCTGCCCGACGGGCGGGTGCTGCTCGACGACGTGTCCTTCCGTGTTGGTGAGGGTTCAACAGTCGCCCTGGTAGGACCTAACGGCTCGGGCAAGACCACGCTGCTGAAGATCATCGCTGGGGATCTGATGCCGACCAGCGGATCGGTCTCCCGGAGCGGCGGTTTGGGCGTGATGCGTCAGTTCATTGGTAGCCTCCGAGAGCCGTTGATCGTACGCGACCTGTTGTTCTCGCTGTCGTCACCTCTGCTGCGCCGGGCAGTGGGTGAGTTGGACCGGCTGGAGCTGCAGTTGATGGAGGACGACCGCGAGCAAACCCAGCTGCGTTACGCGCAGGCGCTCGCCGATTACGCCGACGCCGGTGGATACGACGCCGAAGTGGTCTTCGATGCCTGCTGTACCGAGGCCCTCGGTCTGAGCTATGACCGTGCCAAGTGGCGCGAGGTCCGCACTTTGTCCGGTGGCGAACAGAAGCGGCTGGCCCTGGAGGCGTTGCTTCGTGGTCCCGACGAAGTGTTGCTCCTCGACGAGCCGGACAACTTCTTGGATGTGCCGGCCAAGCGGTGGCTAGAGGCCCAGCTCCAGAGCACCCAGAAGTCGGTGCTGCTGGTGAGCCACGACCGTGAGTTGTTGGCCGAGACTGCGAAGACGATCGCAGTGCTGGAGTTGAGCGCTGCCGGCAACACAGTGTGGATCCATGGATCCGGCTTTGCGACGCTCGCGGCCGCCCGCCGCGACCGCTTCGCCCGCCTCGAAGAGCTACGGCGCCGTTGGGACGAGCAGCACAAGAAGCTTCGCGAGCTTATGCTGATGTACAAGACCAAGGCCGCGTACAACGACGCCATGGCTTCCCGTTATCAGGCTGCTCAGACGCGACTGGCCAAGTTCGAGGAGGCCGGACCACCGCAGGTCGTGCCACTGGAGCAGCGCGTTTCGATGCGGCTCAGTGGAGGGCGTACCGGCAAGCGTGCCGTCATGATCGACGATCTTGAGCTGACCGGCCTCATGAAGCCGTTCGATGCCGAGATCTGGTTCGGTGATCGGGTTGCCGTTCTGGGGTCGAACGGCTCCGGCAAGTCGTACTTCCTACGCCTGCTGGCCCGCGGCGGCTCCGATCCTGATCGTGAACACCAGCCTGTCAGCGATCTTGACATCGCTCCGGTTCCCCATACCGGCAAGGCGAAGCTCGGTGCTCGGGTGCGACCGGGCTGGTTCGCTCAGACCCACCATCATCCCGAGCTGCTCGGCAGAACGTTGCTTCAGATCTTGCATCGCGGTGATGATCACCGAGCCGGCATGGGACGGGAGGAGGCATCCCGCAAGCTCGATCGCTATGAGCTGGCCAAGGCAGCCGAGCAGAAATTCGAGTCGCTGTCGGGCGGTCAGCAGGCGCGCCTCCAGATCCTGCTGCTCGAGCTGAGTGGCGCGACGTTGTTGCTCCTCGACGAGCCGACCGACAATCTCGACCTGGAGTCCGCCGAGGCGCTGGAACTGCGCCTGGATTCCTTCGAGGGCACGGTGATCGCCGTTACCCACGACCGATGGTTCGCGCGCAGCTTCGACAGGTTCTTGATCTTCGGCGCCGACGGGAGTGTCTACGAGGCGGCTGAGCCGGTCTGGGATGAGGCGCGCGTGGAGCGGTCGAGGTGAAACGACGCGAACGGTGGTGCTGGGGTTAACCCGAACTGAAGATCTACGGCAAGCATCAGTGCGCAGAGCGGCCCATTGATCACATGCTGATGGCATGTCCACCGACGAGCTGAGCCGTACTGCCAGCCGTAGAGATGATCACCAAGTGGTGGCGCGAAAGCCGCTGCTTCGCGCTTCGAAAGGCTCAGCGCTCAAAGGTCTGCTGCCGCCGACACTGCTGACAGTGATCTTCATCGGGTACGCGGTGCCGCCTTATCTGACTCTTGACCCTGAGCAGGCCCGAATCCAGCCGATGCCGCCTCATGCCAGCTACTACCCGCTGCTCGTCACGCACATCATTCTCGGTTCCGTGGCACTGCTTGCGGCCTGCCTCCAAGTGTGGCCTTGGCTGCGTCGGTCTAGGCCCGCGATTCATCGCCTGAGTGGGCGTACTTATGTCGTGGCTGTGCTGACTGCCTCCATCTGCGTCATGATCATCTCCCCGATGGGCCTACATGGCCCCAATCAGCGGGTGGCAAACACCATGCTTGCGCTGTTGTGGTTCGGAACGACGCTGGCCGGTTTTCGAGCGATCCGCCAAGGCCGTTTTGCCGATCACCGGCAGTGGATGCTGCGCAGCGTCGCGCTGGCATTTTCTATCGTGGCCTTCAGGTTCTGGATGCTGGTCATCTTCGCCATCGTCGTCCCGGAGACTTTCACTGGTGGAGAGGTCGATCCGGCGGCGCTCGATCAGGCCATTGGACTCACCAGCTGGGTGAGCTGGGTGGTCAACCTATTGATCGTCGAGTGGTGGCTACATCGCCGTCCAGGCATTTCCGCCCTAGAAATCAGCGCAGCCCCAGCCGCATAACCACGCGCGGAAACCCGCCGGAGACCGCGCGGGTATCCGCAGCCTTGGTGAAGCCAGCATCCTCGAAGAGCTTGCGCGTGCCTACGTAGGCCATGGTGAGGTCCACCTTGTCGCCTCGGTTGTCCACGGGGTAGCCCTCTACTGCTGGCGCACCTTTTGACCGCGCGTACGCCACGGCGCCAGCGAGCAAATGGTGCGAGATGCCCTTGCCGCGGTGGCCGGGGCGAACCCGAATACACCACACCGACCAAACCGGCAGGTCGTCGACGTGGGGTATCTTGGTGGACCGCGCGAAAGGCAGTACGGACCGCGGCGCCACGGCGGCCCAGCCGACCACCTCGGCATCGTCGTATGCAAGGACCCCCGGCGCGACTGCGCGACGGGTCAGCTTTCTGACGTACTCACCCCGAGCACGGCCGACGAGCTCGCGGTTGGTTTTGGAGTCGACCCGGTGGCTCAGACACCAGCACACCGAGGAATCAGGATTCCTGGGCCCGAGCATCATCGCAAGATCGTCGAACAGTGCAGCGGTGGCGGGCACGACTTCGATGCTCACCGACCCACGCTAAACCAAGGCCACCGACTAGTCGCCAAACCTGCCTCGCCACTCAGGCGGGATGAGCGGTTCTCGGCACGCGCCTTGATCTGTTGCACTGCCCAGGTATTTCCATCGGGATCAGCGAAGCCGAAGAAGGTGCCGCCATCGCGCTCATCGAACGTAGCGATCTCACCGGCCTCGACGCTTCGGCTAAGCAGCTCCTCCCGTGCCGCGTGTGCATCAGCGACCACGAGCTGTAGACCCTTCATGGAGCCGGGTTCCATTGCCCGCATGCGGGGCCCATCGCCGAACACGATGGAGCACCCCGAGCCCGGCGGCGTCAGCTGCGTCACGTGCATCTGCGGAGTAGTCGTGTCATGGTCGAGCGTGAAGCCGGCCTGATCGCGATAGAAGGCTATCGAGCGTTCAATGTCGCTCACCGGTATGACAACGACCCCCAGGGTCCAGTCCATGATCACTTCCAAGTGACGGGTTGATCGGCAATGAACTGCCTCCTCACGCACAGCATTTCTTTGGTCAGCCACCCTCAAGCACCGGCGGGTTTCGTTGCTGCGTTGACTCTGCTTGGTTACGGTGGGCCACAGGTGCGGAAGCTGCTGGCCGATCGCGTCCTGCGGAATTTTAGGGAAGGACGAAGACTGGTGGACAACCAGTTTCGCTTTGGGGTTTTTCTTAGACCGGACCCCAAGACGTGCGCGGCTGTGACACAGATCACCAACCAGCTGCAAGCACAGTACGGGTTGGTTTCGGCGGGCGCATTCCCGCCACACATCACGTTGGCTGGCAGTCTGCCTGTGGTTGTTCCGTTGGCGGAGTTGATTCAGTTGATCGGCTTCGTGCTACGCCGCGTGCGCGCGTTCACTGTGCACAATCTTGGAATGCGGCGGCTCGCTGATTTCGCGATCGCCTATGACGTCTCGATGCTGGATGGCGAACCGAACAAGCAGCTGTTGGCCTTGGCTGGCGCGGTCGATTCGGTCGTCCGACCGCTGCTTGGCCCCAGTGGCACACTGCCTCCATCCCTGTACGAGCCCGATCGCTGGCTAGCCCACATCTCGCTGGTTTCCCATGAGCTGCGGGTGCGTGCCGACCTGCGCGAAGAGGTGGAGGACTACGTAACCGGGCTGGGGATCATGCCACCGTCGTCGTTCACCGCCGACACGGTGATGCTCTATCGCTTCGCCCATAGCTCGTGGACCGGCAGTTGGTGGCGGGACATGCGTTGGGAGCACGTGCGCAGCTGGCGCCTCGCCCTTTAGTTTGTGTCTGCTCGCGCGGCGCCCCGGGAAGCTGGTGACGTCGTCCCTCTTCGCGAAACGTGAAAGCGTGTTTCGCTCATCGCTCCTCCGATCACCAGCGGGCGCCTACCGACGCTCGCAGACTGTGCTCTAACGCTCGCTGAGCGGGATGAAGTCTCTGGTTCGGATTCCGGTATAGATCTGCTTGGGTCGTGCGATCTTCTGTTCCTTGTCCTGTGCCAGCTCCGCCCATTGGGCGAGCCAGCCTGGTGTACGGCCGATCGCAAACAAGACGGTGAACATCTCCGCGGGAAACTGCAACGCCTCGTAGATCAGACCCGAATAGAAGTCGACGTTGGGATACAGCTTGCGCTTGACGAAGTATTCGTCCTCCAACGCGATCTTCTCCAGTTCCTGAGCGATCTTGAGCAGCGGGTTGACTCCGGTCACCTCGAAGACATCGTCACATGCCTTCTTGATGATCTTGGCGCGCGGGTCGTAGTTCTTGTAGACCCGGTGGCCGAAGCCCATCAGCTTCTCCTTGCCCTCCTTTACACCGCCAATGAAGTCAGGGACGTTGTCGGTCGTGCCGATCCTCTTCAACATGGCGAGCACAGCCTCATTGGCGCCACCATGGAGTGGGCCGTAGAGCGCCGCAACACCCGCTGCCACGGCAGAGTACGGATCTACCTGCGACGAGCCGACCGACCGTACGGCGTTGGTGGAGCAGTTCTGTTCATGATCGGCGTGCAGGATGAACAGCACTTCGAGTGCGTGCACCAGCCGCTCGTCGGCGACATAGGTCGGCTCGCTCATCTTGAACAGCATCGCCAAGAAATTGGCCGTATAGGACAGTCTGTTGTCGGGATAGACGTACGGCTTCCCAAGTTGGTGTCGGAAGGCGAACGCTCCGAGTGTCGGCATCTTCGCGATCAAACGGGTGATCTGGAGCATGCGATTCTCAGGATTGCCGATCTTGCTCGCCTCTGGATAGAAAGTTGACAGCGCACTGACGGTTGCCATCAGCATCCCCATGGGATGCGCGTTGTAACGGAAGCCTTCGATGAATTGCTTGAGGTTCTCGTGGATGAAGGTGTGATAGGTGATGTTGTGCACCCACTCGTCAAGCTGGGCCTGTGTCGGTAGCTCGCCGTGTAGTAAGAGGTAAGCGACCTCCAAAAAGGTGGAGTGCTCCGCCAGTTGCTCAATGGGATAGCCGCGGTACTCGAGGATTCCCTGTTCACCGTCGATGAAGGTGATGGCGCTGCGGCACGACGCCGTGTTGACAAACCCAGGATCGTAGGTGGCCAGCCCTGGTTCGCCCCCGACTGCGATCTGTCTGAGGTCGGTAGCGCGGATCGTCCCGTCGCTGATCGCGACCTCGTACTCGCGGCCCGTACGGTTGTCGCGAATGCTCAGGGAATCCTTGGGGGGATCAACCGTGGGCGTGTCCGTCATGCGCACAACCTACGCGCGGTCTCTGGGGCTGAATAGTCGGGGGCAATATGATTTGGGCCACTGGTGACGGCTGGGGTCGGTGGGGAGAATCGACCAGCAAGCACTAAATTCCCCCGACGACCCGAAGCGGATTTTCACCGGTATCTGGAGAAGGAACGTAAGGCGCTGCTCGCGAAGTTGAACGGCGGCCGATGACCCAGACCGGCACAAACCTGCTCGGACTTGTGAAGCATGTGGCCAGCATCGAACTGGGTTACTTCGGGGAAGTGTTCGATCGGCCGTCAAATGTGCCGCTGTCCTGGTATGCCGAAGATGCTGAGACCAATGCCGACATGTGGGCCACAGCCGAGGAGTCGCGAGAAGAGATCGTCACGCTGTATGAGGTGCATCGGTCCATGCAGACGCAACGATCGAGGCGCTCACACTCGATTCACCGGGCCGAGTTCCGTGGTGGACCGCCGAGCGGCAGCAGGTCACGCTGCACCAAATCATGGTGCATGTCACGGCAGAAATCGCTCGGAACGCAGGGCGCGCCGACATCACCACGAGTTCATCGACGGCGCGGCCGGCGACAATGATGGGAACCTCCCCGATCAGACCGCACAGGAGTGGGCGACCTACCGCTTGCGACTCGAGGAGGCGGGACGGAAGCTACGCAGCGGGAGGGAACTGCACGACCTCTGCCAGCCGAGAACCACTACTGACCCGCATGCATATCGAGGAAGTGCGGGCTATACATCAGCCCCAGAATGTTGCCGAAGGGATCCACGACTGAGGCTGTAACAAACCCAGCTTCGCGTACTGTGACCGGCTGATATTCAGTGGCCCCTAGTTCGAGCAGTCGGGCGACGGCCGCCGACACGTCGTCGACGTGCCAGTGCATGATTGCGCCGCCTGGATCACGCGAGGCACCCGGTGGGCCATACCGACGGTCGATCAGGCCAAGCTCGTCCTCGTCAGGCCCGACTCGGAACTCGACATAGGCTGGCGGTCCATCCTGGGGACGCTGGAAGTAAGGCTCGATCTCAAGGACCTGGGCGTACCAGTCCCGAGCTGCCTCGACGTCATCAACCCAATAGTTGACGGTGGTGAATCCGCGCAGCATCACATGTCCTCTCTATTTGGTAAATCTGTCCCGGCCGTCAACATCCCATGCTGCATGGGATGTTGATGCTGTACATGGCACACACGCCATGCACAGCGGGAGCTTCCCACGTAGCGTGGGATGTTGATGCTGTACATGGCACACACGCCATGCACAGCGGGAGCTTCCCACGTAGCGTGGGATGTTCGTGCCCGCCGGCCAGCAGGGGTCCAGAGCGCCACTTTGACCGTCGCCAGTGGACGGAGGTAATCTGGTCGGCTGTTGCGTCCAACGCGTGCATCGCTGCACGCCCTGATGGGTACGGATGCAGCAAGACTCATTTATACAAAAAGAGTTCGCTCGCGTCACAACGAAAGCCGGTCATGTCCACCTACAGCCCGAAACCTGGCGACATCACCAGGTCTTGGCATGTCATCGATGCCAATGATGTTGTGCTAGGCAGGCTTGCGGTGACGGCAGCGACGCTGCTGCGTGGCAAGCACAAACCGACTTATGCGCCTCATGTCGACGGCGGAGACTTCGTGATCGTCGTGAACGCATCCAAGATCGCTCTCACCGGAAACAAGCGCACCGACAAGCTCGCCCGCCGGCACACCGGCCGGCCCGGCGGCCTGAAGTCCGTCCCGTACGGCGAGCTGCTGGACCGTGACCCGCGTAAGGCCGTCGAGCTCGCCGTGTGGGGAATGCTCCCCAAGAACAAGCTGAGCCGCAGGTTGATCAGAAAGCTCAAGGTGTACGCCGGTCCGGAGCACCCGCACAGCGCCCAGCAGCCGAAGCCGTACGCGTTCACTCAGATCGCCCAGTAGCCTCGCATCGACATCACGTACGGACCTCCAAAGCAAGGAACCATTTGCAGTGACTGATACCGCCGCTGAAGCGGTCGACGAGGACGAGATCACCCCGTTCGTCGAGGAGGACCGCGAGATCGCCTACCGTTCCGAGGTGACACCGCAGGTTTCATACGGCCCAGCGGGACGCCCAGCTGTTGTGGCACCCGGTGCTGCGACCGGACGCCGTAAGGAAGCGGTGGCTCGGGTCCGCATTCTTCCGGGGACCGGCCAGTGGACGATCAACGGCCGCACACTGGACGACTACTTCCCCAACAAAGTGCACCAGCAACTGGTCTCCGAGCCCTTCGCCGCGGCTGCGGTGGCCGGCTCCTACGACGTCATTGCCCGCATCCACGGCGGCGGCGTGACCGGTCAGGCCGGCGCTCTGCGACTCGGCGTGGCGCGCGCGCTGAATGCCGTTGATGCAGAGGCCAGCCGTGCCGCGCTCAAGAAGGCTGGTCTGCTGACCCGCGACGCGCGAATCAAGGAACGCAAGAAGGCGGGTCTGAAGAAGGCCCGAAAAGCTCCGCAGTACAGCAAGAGGTAGTCGCGGGACGATCAGTGGGCCGACTCTTCGGAACCGACGGGGTACGCGGCGAGGCCAACGAGGCACTCACCGCGGAACTGGCGCTCAGCCTTTCCGTGGCAGCCGCCCGAGTACTCGGTGAAACCGGCGAGTTCCAGGGACATCCACCCGTCGCCGTGGTCGGCCGTGATCCTCGCGCTTCAGGCGAGTTCTTGGAGGCCGCCGTTGTCGCGGGTCTGGCCAGCGCTGGGGTGAATGTCGTACGGCTCGGCGTGTTGCCAACCCCCGGTGTCGCATTTCTCACCGAAGAGTGCAACGCCGATCTTGGTGTCATGTTGTCGGCCAGCCACAACCCGATGCCCGACAACGGCATCAAGTTCTTTGCGCGCGGCGGCAACAAGCTGGACGACGCGCTCGAGGATGCGATCGAGGCCCGGTTGGTTGAGGCGTGGCCCCGGCCCACCGGCGCCGGCGTCGGCCGGGTGATTGTCCAGGAGTCGCTTGTCGAGGCGTACGTGGCGCACCTGGTCAACAGCCTTGGCAAACCGGTCAGCCTGGAGGGCATCAAGGTAGTCGTCGACTGCGCGAACGGGGCCGCGTTCGAGGCAGCACCCGCCGCCTTCGAGGTCCAAGGGGCTGAGGTGCACCGCATCCATGCGGAGCCAGACGGCATCAACATCAATGACAACTGCGGCTCCACCCACATGGACTCATTGCGATCTACGGTGCTGGAGCAGCGGGCGGACATCGGCATTGCACTCGATGGGGACGCCGATCGCTGCCTCGCAGTCGACGCGTTCGGCAGGATGGTTGATGGCGATCAGATCCTGGCGATCTTGGCTCTTGCTCTCCGCGAAGAGGGCCGACTCAAGAACGACACGATAGTCGCCACCGTGATGAGCAACCTGGGCCTGATCAACGCCATGCGGCGCGCTGGAATAACAGTCCAGCAGGCCAAGGTGGGTGACCGCTACGTCCTCGAGGCGATGAAGGCTGGCGGCTTCATTCTGGGTGGGGAGCAGTCCGGTCACGTCGTGATGTTGGAGCATGCGACGACCGGCGACGGCATACTCACCGCCCTGCACCTGATGAGCCGGATGGCGACGTCGGGTCAGTCGCTGGACCGGTTGGCTTCGGTGATGACGCGGTTGCCGCAAGTGCTGATCAATGTGCCCAACGTTGATAAGAGCCGGGCGGCGACCGATCCCCGGCTCTCCGCGGCAGTGAGCGAGGCTGAGGCTGAGCTCGGCGATTCTGGCCGGGTCTTGTTGCGGCCGTCCGGCACCGAGTCGCTGGTACGTGTCATGGTGGAGGCCGAGAGCTACGAGGCGGCCAACGAGACCGCGCATCGGCTCGCGGACGTGGTCAAGGCTTCGTTGGCGCTCGGAGCGCGCGCGTTAGCTCCCGAGCAGCGAGCGTCGGAAAATCGCGCGCCGCTGTGCTGAGGAGAAGCGAGCGGAGGCGTTCTTTCTCTGCGAGCGACGACGAAGTAGGCGGGATCCACGCGCGATTGCGCAAGCAGTTCACAAAAGTCAGCGGCTCAGCAGCGCGTTGAGGTCGACCATGCCGGATAGCTCGAGAATGACGGCCACGACTCCCAGCACGATGGACAACACGAGGTAGAACAGCAACACTCCGAAGGCGGCGAAGAAGCCGAACTTGAGAGCCGTGCCTGCGCCAATCCGAACCTTCTCTGGTGCTGCGTCGTACGAGGAGGTCATGTTCCGACGGTACCGTTGGATTCTTTGGCGGCCGAGGCGCCGCTCCCGCATGGCTGGTGATCGAGACTATTTAGACCTTCCGGATCCGTACCCACTGCACCGAGTGATCACGGTCCTTGCGCAGGATCGCGGTCGCGCGGCCCCGGGTGGGCAGGATGTTGGCCTCCAGATTCGGTCCGTTGATCGTGTCCCAGAGGTAGCGCGCCTGCCGAACGGCCTGGCTCGTCGTCAGGTCGGCGTAGCGAGTGAAATAGGATCGCGGATCTCGGAACGCGGTGTCGCGCAGTGAGAGAAAGCGGCTTACGTACCAGTCGCGTACATCATTGGCGTCCGCATCGACATAAACCGAGAAGTCGAAGAAGTCGCTAACGGCAAGCCCTGTAGTGCCATCGGGTCGCGGACGCGCCGGCTGCAACACGTTCAGACCCTCCAAGATCAAGATGTCGGGCCGCTGCACTCTCACCTTGGCGTCCGGCACGATGTCATAGACCAGATGGCTGTAGACCGGTGCGAAAACCTCCTCCTGACCCGACTTAACATCGATCACGAAGCGCAGCAGCCCGCGCCGATCGTAGGACTCCGGGAAGCCTTTGCGCTGCAACAGCCCGCGCCGTTCGAGCTCGGCGTTCGGTAGCAGGAAGCCGTCCGTGGTCACCAGATTGACCCGGGGATGTTCCGGCCAAGCGGCCAGCAGCTCGCGGAGCAGGCGAGCCGTCGTCGACTTTCCGACTGCAACCGACCCGGCGATTCCAATCACGAATGGCGTACGCTGCACCGACAGCTGGAGGAATTCGTTCGTCGACTCGTGCAGCTCGCTGGTGTGCAGGAAGTAGCGACTCAGCAGCCGAGTCAAGGGGAGGTACACCTCCCGAACGTCCAGCATGCTTGTGGGATCGCCTAACCCGCGCACCTTTTCCAGCATGGCTTCGTCGAGCGGGATTGGCATGTGTGCAGCAAGCTCGGCCCAGTCCGCTCGACTCCGTTCCACGTATGGACCGAGGAGCTGAGCGTCGTTCGGCATAGGCAGAATCTAGTGTGGGATCAGCAATTCGCTGCCGAGATGGCCAAGGATTGCGGAGTCGCCAGCCGGGCAGCCCTGGAAAGGTACAGTTCCGCCTATGTGTGGAATTGTCGGGTACGTCGGTGAGAAGGTCGCGCTGGACGTCGTGATCGAAGGGCTGCGACGTCTCGAATACCGCGGCTATGACTCAGCGGGTGTGGCAGTTGTGGCAGATCGGAGGCTGCACGTCGCTAAGAAGGCCGGCAAGCTCTGCAATCTGGAGAAGCTCCTGGGAGAGGAACAGCTGCCCCCGAGCAACCTCGGAATCGGGCACACTCGGTGGGCAACCCACGGCGGCCCCAACGATGTCAATGCCCACCCGCATGTCTCCTCCGACGGCCGGATCGCCCTGGTGCACAACGGCATCATCGAGAACTACGTGACGCTGCGAGATGAGCTCGCAGCGGTCGGCATCACCTGCGAGTCCGAGACCGACACAGAGATTGTTGCGCAGCTGATCGGCCAGCAGGTCTCGGCGGGACTGCCCCTCGCCGAGGCCATGCGGACAGTGTGTGTACGGCTACATGGCGCGTTCACGTTGGTAGCCGTGGATAGTCAGGTACCCGACACTGTGGTTGCGGCGCGACGCAACTCCCCGCTGGTCGTCGGCGTCGGGGTGGGCGAGAACTTCGTCGCATCCGACGTCGCCGCGTTCATCGAGCACACCCGCGAGGCCATTGAGCTTGGCCAGGATCAGTTGGTCAGCATCACGCCCGACGGCGTTGAGGTGATCACCTTCGACGGCGAACCCGCCGTCGTAAAGCCTTATCACGTTGACTGGGACCTGTCCGCGGCAGAGAAGGGCGGCTACGACTGGTTCATGCGGAAGGAGATCTACGAGCAGCCCCGCGCGGTAGCCGACACGCTGCTGGGCCGCCATGACGCTAACTCTCAGCTCACTTTGGACGAGATCCGGATTTCCGAGGCCGAGTTGCGTCGCGTTGACAAGATCATCGTGGTGGCGTGTGGCACCGCCTTCTATGCCGGACTCGTAGCCAAATACGCGATTGAGCACTGGACCCGAATCCCCTGCGAGGTCGAGCTGGCGAGTGAGTTCCGCTATCGCGATCCGATCGTCGGGCCAACCACGCTGGTCGTGGCGATCAGCCAATCCGGGGAGACCGCCGACACACTGATGGCCATCAGGCACGCACGCGAACAGCAGTCCCGGGTCCTCGCGATCTGCAATACGAACGGCTCAACCATCCCGCGCGAGTCCGACGCCGTGATCTACACCCATGCGGGGCCGGAGATCGGCGTGGCATCCACCAAGGGATTCTTGACTCAGTTGGTCGCCTGCTACCTACTCGGCCTCTATCTGGCACAGGTACGAGAAACCAGATACGGCGATGAGATCACCGAAACCTTGCGGGAACTCTCCACCATGCCTGATGCCATTTCCCAGGTACTTGACGAGATCGAGCCAGTCATGAAGCTCGCGGCCGAGTTCGCTGACAAGCGGTCGGTGCTCTTCATCGGCCGGCACGTTGGCTATCCGGTGGCACTGGAAGGTGCTCTGAAGCTCAAGGAGCTGGCCTACATCCATGCCGAAGGTTTCGCCGCAGGTGAGCTGAAGCATGGTCCGATCGCACTGATCGAAAACCAGCTGCCAGTATTCGTCGTGGTTCCGCCACGTGGCCGTGACCTGCTTCACGACAAAGTGGTCTCCAACCTCCAGGAGATACGGGCTCGGGGTGCCAAGACCATTGTTTTGGCGGAGGAGGACGACGACGTGGTCAGCCCGTACGCCGATGTCATGATCAGGTTGCCGAAGGTGTCGACCTTGCTGCAGCCCCTGGTGGCGACCGTGCCGCTGCAGGTGTTCGCCTGCGAACTTGCCACCAAAAAAGGCCATGATGTCGACCAGCCACGGAACCTGGCCAAGTCTGTCACGGTCGAGTAGGGCCGAAATGAGCCGTCTGTTCCCAATCACGCTGCGAGCGTCGGGAATCGCGCGCCGCCGAACGGAGCCAGGCTGGCGTGCTGCTGTCCTGGACGAGCGAACAAGCAGTCACGCCTTTCGTCTGCGAGGGGTGAGGAATGCCGCAGCTAGAGAGCGCCAGCCTCAGCGAGCGACGACGACGGCGGATTGCACGCGCGATGCGCGAGCAGCGTCCCAATAAAGCGCATGATCGTCGGGGTCGGTATCGACGTCTGTGACGTCGATAGGTTCGCTGCTTCGGTGGAGCGTCGGCCCGGCCTCGTCCAGCGGATCTTCACGACCGCGGAAGCCGAGCGTCCGATGGCATCGAAAGCCGCCCGATTCGCCGCGAAGGAGGCGCTCGCGAAAGCGTTGGGCGCCCCGGACGGGTTGTCCTGGCTCGACGCCGAGGTGCTCACCGACGATCACGGCAAGCCCTCCTTCAAGATCACGGGCACGGTCGCTGCTCGCGCTGCCGAACTGGGCATCGGAACCATTCACCTCAGCATGTCCCATGACGCCGGAATCGCCTCGGCCGTCGTAATCTGCGAAGCGTGATCATGCGCGCGTACCGGGTCGAGGCGATTCGGCGGATCGAAGAGCGGGCCATTGCTGTGGAGGGCGTGGATGCCCTGATGCAGCGGGCCGCCGCGGCCGTTGCCGCTAGTGCCTCCAGCATGCTGCTGTCGAGCAGCGGCGGCCGATACGGGCGGCACGTGATGATCATGGTCGGGGCGGGTAACAACGGCGGCGACGCTTTGTTTGCCGGTGTCCGGTTGGCCCGGCTCGGGGCCCGAGTCACTGCGGTCCGCTGCCTGGGCACACCACACACGGCCGGACTGGCCGCATTGCTCACCGCAGGTGGCCGATTGATCGACCTCGATGACCTTTATGTGACAAGTCCGATGCCGTACGACCTGGTCATCGATGGCATCCTCGGCATCGGAGGACGTCCCGGACTGCCCGACGCCGTTGCCCGCCTTGTGCAGGCCGTGGTGGCCCAGGGCATCCCGACCGTCGCCGTTGACCTTCCCTCCGGGGTCGCTGCCGACACGGGCACTGTTCCGGGAGCGGCGGTACGAGCGACGCGGACAGTCACGTTCGGCGAGCTGAAACCATGCCACCTGCTGCAACCGGCGTTGAGTCGTTGCGGGGCCATTACGGTGGTCGATATCGGACTCGGCACTGATCATGACGAAACAGCCGACCTGGTCGGCCTGGATGAGGATGATGTGGCACGCGCGTGGCCGTATCCGACCGAACGCAGCGACAAGTACGCCCGCGGGGCGGTGGGGGTGGATACCGGCTCCGATCAGTACCCGGGCGCCGCGGTGATGTCGGTCTACGGCGCGGTCTACGGTGGCGCGGGGTACGTTCGCTACCTCGGCGCCGAGCGCCCAGCCGCCACCATCTCGGCCCAGCTGCCGAACGTGGTGTTCTCGCCCGGCCGAGTCCAGGCGCACCTGTTCGGCTCCGGCTGGGGCGAACGCCCCGATGGCGCGCAGGTGCTCGCCCGCGCGGCGGAGGATGGAGCGCCAGCGGTGGTGGATGCCGATGGGCTCGGTTATCTGCCGAAGCCGGCTCCTGCCAGCTGGCTGCTGACACCCCACGCCGGCGAGCTGGCCCGCCTGCTCGAGCGGGAGCGCGGCTGGGTCGAAGAGGATCCCGTGCGAGCAGTCACTGCCGGCGCAGAGCAGACTGGGGCCACAGTGCTGCTGAAGGGTGCGACCCAGCTGGTCGCAACCCCCAACGGAGGTCCGGTGCTCGTCGCCGTGCCTGGTCCAGCCTGGACGGCACAGGCGGGATCGGGCGATGTGCTCGGCGGTGTTTGCGCGGCCCTGCTGGCGGCTGGCGTAGAAGCACAGCAAGCCGGTCAGCTCGGAGCCTCGGTTCAAGCGATAGCTGCTGCTGCGCATCCTGGCGTACTGGCCCCGCAGGAGCTGGCGCGCGCCATCGGCCAGACGCTGGGACGCCTCGAGCAGCAGCGTGCGAGGACTCGATGACCAACCAGCTCCGACTCCCCGCCGCGGTCGCCGGCATCGACCCGGCAACTGCCTGTGCGGAGATCGATCTGGCCGCATTCCGTCACAATGTGGCAACCCTTCAGGCGTGCGCTGGTGTCCCGGCAATGGTCGTGGTGAAGGCCGACGGCTACGGGCACGGCATCCTGGAATGCGCCCGGGAGGCGAGGATCGCCGGCGCGGAGTGGCTCGGTGTCGCTACTCCCACGGAGGCGTTGACGCTCCGCGAAGCGGGCGACGTCGGCCCCGTCCTGACCTGGCTCTACGGCGTGGAGGAGGATTTGGCTCCGCTGGTCGCTGCCGATATCGACGTGTCGGCCCACTCAGTTGAGCAGATCGGCCGTCTGGTGGCCGCGGCTGCCACCGCCGAGCGCCGCGCCCGGGTGCACCTCAAGATCGACACCGGACTCTCCCGGAACGGCGCTCCCGCCTATGACTGGCAGCACGTGTGTGCGGCGGCGGCCGAAGCCGAGCACGCTGGAGCCCTCGAGGTGGTGGGCATCTGGTCGCATCTTGCCGCAGCCGACGAGCCTGGCCATCCGTCGGTTCCTGTTCAGGTTGAGGCGTTCAAACGCGCGTACGAACAAGCCCGGGCTGCGGGGCTCGAGCCGACATTGCGGCATCTGGCGAATTCGGCAGGGGCGCTCGTAGTACCCGAGTCGCGGTTGGATCTGGTTCGGGTCGGCATCGCGACGTACGGCATCGACCCGGCGCCGGGCATCGCGGCGCTGGCAGGGGTTGTGTTGCGACCCGTCATGCGGCTGCGCTCCCAGCTGGTCAATGTAAAGCAGATCTCGGCGGGCACCGGTGTCTCGTACGGATTGACCTGGACCGCAGAGGCCGCCACCACGGTTGGCTTGGTGCCGCTCGGCTATGGCGACGGCATACCACGGCATGCCAGCAACCGCGCTTGGGTGGGCTGGTCGGGAACTCGGGTGCCGGTTCGCGGCAGGATTTGCATGGACCAGTTCGTTGTTGAGCTGGGTGCCGGGAAGATCGCGGCGCCCGGTGAGGAAGTGGTCTTGTTCGGCCCAGGTGATCGCGGTGAACCAACCGCTACGGAGTGGGCGGCCTGGTGCGGCACCATCGGTTACGAGATCGTGACCCGGATTGGAAGCCGCGTGCCACGCCGCTATCTCCACGCCAGCCAGGAGAACATCTGATGGCGGCGCCAGGCGGCGGACTGGCTGGGGCGCTCGGGTTGGTTACCAGCGTGGCGGCACTTGCGGCTGGCGGGATTGCGCTGGGCATCGAACTGGAACGCAGGATCGTATCGAAGCGGATCTCGCGTAACTCCGAGGCCGGCCTTGAGGAGTTCTTCTCGCTGCGGTCTGACGGCCCCGACATCACCACTCCAGACGGGGTCGTGCTTCACACCGAGGTGGACGAGGGCGCCGCCGATGACCTCACGCTGCTCTATGTCCATGGGTACGGCTTGAACCTGGACTGCTGGCATTTTCAGCGCCGCCACTTCCGCGGGCCGCTGCGCCAGGTGTTCTATGACCAGCGTTCCCACGGCAGATCAAGTCGCTCGGAGGCCGCGCTCTGCCGGATTCCGCAAGTGGCGGACGACTTGTATCAGATCCTGGAGGAAGTCGTAGGGCCCGGACCGGTGATCCTCGTCGGGCACTCGATGGGCGGTATGGCGATCATGCGGCTCGCCCAGGTCCATCCCGAGCTGTTCGGAACTCAGATCCTTGGCGTCGCCTTGTTCTGCACATCCGCTGGCGAGCTGGCCTACCACTCACCGATCCGGGGCATACCGGGCCGCACCTTTCACCGAGTCGCGGAGCCGTTGATGGGTGGCCTGAACCGGATACCTGAGCTCGTCGCGCAGGGACGCCGCGCAGGCAGCGATCTGGGTTATGTGGTAACCCGGCGACTCGGTTTCGGATCAGACGTGCCGCCAAGCTACGTGGACTTTGCATCCGAGATGCTTGCGGAGATTCCCCTTGAGGTGGTGGCTGACTACTTTCCCGCATTCAGAGAACTGGATGAGTATCAGGCCCTCGAGATCGTCAGCACCGTACCGACCCTCGTGGTCGGCGGTGAGGACGACGTGATCACTCCAATTGAGCACACGGCCCGCATCATTGACTTGCTTCCGAATGCCGAGGCGATCCGGGTCGAGAATTGTGGGCATCTGGGCATGATCGAGAAGCACGAAGTCTTCAATGGTGCGCTCGAGCGACTGCTGAGCAGGGTGCGCGAGGGCATGGCCATCCAGCACGCCGACTTGTCAGATTTCAGTTGAGCGCGTATTCGGCCGCTCGCGCGTCGCGCCGGGGAGCTGGCGACCGGAGCCCAACTGGAATCTGACAAGTCGGCGTTCTGAGCGACACTACGATGGGCCCCTAGTGAGCGTCTCGGTTTCTGATCTTGTGGTTTCGATCGCGTCGCCGCAGGATGCGGCCGCGATGATCGAGGTCATCCACAGCGCCTTCGGCGCCCGTCCGCCAGTCGATCCTCCCTCGACTGCCATCGAGGAGACCGCCGAGACCTTGGCGGCCAGCCTGCGACGCGGCAGCGGGATCTTCGCCCAGGTCGGCGGCCGTCCGGCGGGAGTGATCGTCGTGCTGCCGGGTAGCGATGGGGTCGCGAGGTTCTCACGGGTCTCGGTTCATCCGGAGCTGCAACGGCATGGCATCGCGTCGGCAATGGTGACCGCCGCCGAGGAGCTTGCGGCTATCCAAGGCTTCACGCGGGTCGAACTCCTCAGCCGATGTGAGTTTCCTGAGTTCATCTCCTTCTGGCAGCACAGAGGGTTCGTCGTGGATCGTGCGGTTCCGCATGGTGTGATCTTGACCAAGTCGCTGCCGTTGGCGATCAAGGTTGCGACTAGCAAGGCCATGGTACGGCTGGGGGAGCGGCTCGCTCAGCTGCTCGAACGCGGGGATGTGATCATCGCCGGCGGCGATCTTGGCGCTGGTAAGACCACCTTGACGCAGGGGATCGGCCGCGGGCTGGGCTCTGAGGGCCCGATCATCTCGCCGACCTTCGTGCTGTCCCGGATCCACCCATCGGCCATCGGCCGGCCGACCTTGATGCATGTGGATGCTTATCGGCTGTCGTCCTCCTTTGAGCTGGATGATCTTGATCTTGACGCTGCTGTGGCCGACTCCATCACCGTGGTCGAGTGGGGACAGGGAATCGCCGAAGGACTTGCCGATGATCGATTGGAGATCGACATCTGGACCTCTCCGGCCGACCTTTCGGCGGTCGGCGATGACAGCGAGAGGATCGTCACCATCCGCACGGTAGGCGGCAGGTGGAGTGCAGTAGACCTTGGCGCACTACGGGGTGATGATCATGACTGACGCGCTCCTGGTGCTCGCCCTGGATACCTCGACAGTGGTCAATGTTGGCTTGGCCTGTGGCGACCGAGTGCTCGCGACAGCGACCGTCGCTGACCAGATGGCCCATGTCGAGGAGCTCATGCCCCTTGTTTCGGAGTGCGTCGACGCCGCCGCGGTACGCGTAGCCGACCTCGGCCAGCTCATCGTCGGGGTGGGTCCGGGGCCGTTTACCGGCCTGCGGGTCGGCGTCGTTACTGCTCGAATGCTCAGTTACGTGCTGCGTATCGGGCTGCGTGGCGTTTGCAGCCTGGACGTACTAGCCGCCCAATTTCTTGGAGAGAGCCCTGGCGAGTTCGTGGTCGCCACCGACGCCAGGCGTCGCGAGGTGTACTGGGCTCGTTACAGCCCTCTTGGCGTACGGCTCGGGGAGCCGAGAGTGTCACGGCCCAGCGATCTGCCGCGGTTGCCGGTCATTGGGCCCGCCGCCGACCTCTACGCAGATCAACTGCAAGCAGTGCCAGGCCCGCGATCGATGGACCCAGCCGTCCTCGCCACGACCGGTGCCACGCTGCCCGACGCGGGCCACGAGCCGCTCTATCTCCGACATCCCGATGCCACCGAGCTGACCCGTCCCAAGTCAGTGCTGCACTACCAAGGCGCGGCGCGATGATCCAGGCCGCCGCCCGCAATCCCGAGATCAGCATTTTGCCTGCCCGTCGAAATGATCTTGCTGCGATCATGATTCTGGAGCGCTCCGGTTTCCCGACCGCCGAGCAGTGGAGCGAGCGCAGCTGGCGCGGCGAGCTGCTCGGCGAGGGTCGGACGATCTTGATCGCCCGTGCGCAACATCCGGTCGGAGTGATCTCGATCAGGACCGTTGGTGAGCTGGCTGATCTGCACCGCATAGTGGTGGAGCCGCGCAGTCGTCGTCGCGGCATCGCGACCGATCTGGTGCGTGCCGGTGTTGAGGCGGTGCGACAGCTCGGAGTGCGCGAAGTGATCTTGGATGTCGCGTACCGCAATGAGCCCGCGATCGCGCTCTACCAACAGCTGGGGTTCGAGCAGCTCAGCGTTCGGCAGGACTACTACGGCACCGGTCAACACGCATTGATCCTGAAGCTCTATGACCTCCAGACCTGGCCGGACCGCATCCCGATCGCGACGGAGGAAGTATGAGCGGTCAGCTGAGCTCGGTCGTGGCCGGGCCACTGGTGTTGGGTATCGAGTCCTCTTGCGACGAGACCGGCGTGGGCATTGTCCGGGGGCATGAGCTGCTGGCCAACGAAGTGGCCTCCAGCGTCGAGGAGCATGTCAGGTTTGGCGGCGTGGTACCCGAAGTGGCCAGCCGCGCGCACCTGGAAGCCATGGTGCCTACGCTGCAACGTGCCTGTGCTGCCGCAGACATCGATCTGTCGGAGATCGACGGCGTCGCAGTGACCGCCGGGCCGGGCCTGATGGGTGCGCTGGTGGTCGGTCTGGCCAGCGCCAAGGCACTCGCGTATGCGCTCAACAAGCCGTTCTACGGGGTCAACCACCTCGTGGGGCACGTCGCGGTCGATCTGCTGGAGCACGGGCCGCTCCCGGAGCGGTGCATCGCGCTACTGGTGTCGGGCGGCCATACGTCCTTGCTCCAGGTCGAGTGCATCGCCGACAGCATTGTTGAGCTCGGCTCGACGATCGACGACGCGGCGGGAGAGGCGTACGACAAGGTCGCCCGGCTGCTTGGCCTGCCGTATCCCGGCGGCCCCTACATCGACCGGGCGGCTACCGGCGATCCTGGCTATGTCCGATTTCCGCGGGGCCTCACCGCACGGAAGGACCTCGAGCGCCACCGGTTCGATTTCTCGTTCTCGGGCCTCAAGACCGCCGTTGCTCGCTGGGTCGAAGCGAGACAGCGAGCCGGGCTGGACATCCCTGTGGCCGACGTGGCGGCGAGCTTCCAGGAGGCGGTCTGCGATGTTTTGAGCGCGAAGGCAATGGATGCCTGCGTGACCACCGGAGCGACTGATCTGCTGATTGGGGGCGGCGTGGCAGCTAACGGCCGGCTGCGCACACTGCTGGCCGAACGTGCAGGCGAGCGCGGGATCTCTTTGCGCACGCCGCGGCCCAACCTCTGCACTGACAATGGCGCCATGATTGCCGTCTTGGGTGCGCAGATCGTTGCCGGTGGTGGCAAGCCGTCTGCCCTCGATATTGGAGCCGACTCGTCACTTCCAGTCAGCAAGATCCTTGTCTAGAACCCGGCTTCCTTTCGGGCTGACCGAGGATGCCCTGAATGCCGCGATGTCGGAGGAAGATCCCGAGTCGCTGGCAGCCGCCTCTCGGATGCGCATGCGTTACGGGCCTGATCTTGCTGCGGCTGCGCTCACCCAGGCCTCACTGCGCCGGCAGGCGAGGGCCAAGTTCGGGGATGCCGCCGCTGGGCTGTACTTCACCAGAGCGGGCCTGGAGCAGGCGACGCGACCCGAGGTCGCTGACCACCACGCGAGCCGGTTCCTCCAGGCCGGCGTTCGGCGGGTGATCGACCTCGGTTGCGGCATCGGCTCCGACTCCAGGGCATTCCTTCGAGCTGGTCTGCAGGTCGTCGCGGTGGATGTTGATCCCGCGACAGCTGCGGTCGCCCGGGCCAACCTCGGCGGCCGCGCAGAGGTGATCTGCGCTGACGCCAGCGAGGTGGCCGAACAGTTCATCACCCCAGGCGTGGGAGTGTTCTGCGACCCCGACCGGCGCAACGAGCAGGGACGGGTGTGGCGCGTGGAGGACTTTGAGCCTCGCTGGTCGATCGTGATGCAGCTGCTGGATGGCGGACGGACCGCCGGCGTCAAGCTCGGTCCGGCATTGCCGCACTCGTTGATCCCCGAGGCAGTCGAGTCCGAATGGATCACCCATCGTGGCGAGACGGTCGAGGTGGGCCTCTGGTCAGGGCCTAGCGCCAGTCCCGGACGGCGCTCCGCGCTGATCATGCCGAACGCACGGCTGACCGTAACAGCGGTCCCGCCGCTGCCGGTCCGTGACCTCGGTCCCTATCTTTACGAGCCCGCTGGCGCCGTCATCCGAGCAGGCGCTGTCGCTGTACTGGGGGCTGAGCTCGACGCTGGGCTACTCGACCCGCAGGTCGCCTATGTCACAAGTGATCAACTCTGCAGCACACCCTTCGCGACCGCATTCGAGGTGCGCCAACGGCTGCCCTTCCACCTCAAAGCGCTGCGCACCTGGGTGCGAGAGGCGCAGATCGGTGTCCTTGAGATCAAGAAGCGTGGCATCGATGTCGACCCGGCGGACCTCCGAAGGCGACTCCGGTTGGCTGGGCCCAACAGCGCGACGCTGGTGATTTCGCGAACCCCGAGCGGAGCGATTGCTGCAGTCGTCGCGCGGATCTGATTCAACCGTTCAACAAAGCCACCGACTCACTTCGTCTTCGCTGCACTTCGCATTAGACGGGCTAACGCGAAGTGCCAGAAACTACCGCGAAGTCGAATGCAGCTGGGGCCCGCTGGCACTCGCATATATCGAGTGCTAATGTCTGGTTAGCACTCTCCCTATGAGTGTGCCAGCTTCGTGCTGGCGGCCGGGACGGCACCCGCGACGACGTCTCGACCAGAACACACATCGGACATATCACCTGTGAAAGGGATTTGACGTGGCAGTCACGATCAAGCCGCTCGAGGATCGCATCCTCGTCGAGCCGCTCGAAGCAGAGCAGACCACGGCCTCCGGCCTGGTCATTCCCGACACCGCAAAGGAGAAGCCGCAGGAGGGCAAGGTACTCGCAACCGGTCCTGGCCGCATTGACGACAACGGAAAGCGAGTCCCCCTCGATGTTTCCGAGGGTGACGTCGTGATCTTCAGCAAGTACGGCGGCACTGAGGTGAAGTACGACAACAAGGAGTTGCTGCTCCTTAATGCCCGCGACATTCTCGCGGTCGTCACCAAGTAAGGGGAGTCCGTAGATGGCAAAGATCCTTCTGTTCGACGAGGAGGCACGCCGTGCGCTGGAGCGCGGTGTCGACGCCCTCGCCAACACCGTGAAGGTCACCCTCGGTCCCAAGGGCCGGTACGTCGTTCTCGACAAGAAGTGGGGCGCTCCGACCATCACCAACGATGGCGTGACCGTGGCACGTGACGTCGAGCTCGATGACCCGTACGAGAACCTCGGAGCGCAGCTCGCCAAGGAAGTGGCCACCAAGACCAACGACGTAGCCGGTGATGGGACCACCACCGCCACGGTGCTTGCCCAGGCCCTGGTGCATGAAGGTCTCCGAGCGGTTGCCGCGGGGGCCAGCCCTGTCGGTCTCAAGCGCGGCATCGACGCAGCCGTAGCCGCGGTCGAGGACCGCTTGCGGGAGAACGCCCGAGAAGTTGAAACCACCGAGGACATGGCGCACGTCGCCACCATCTCGGCGCGTGACGATGAGATCGGTCGTTTGATCGCCGAGGCCTTCGACAAGGTGGGCAAGGACGGGGTTATCACCGTCGACGAGTCGCAGACCATGGGTACTGAACTCGAGTTCACCGAGGGCATGCAGTTCGATAAGGGTTACTTGTCGCCGTACTTCGTGACCGATCCGGAGCGGATGGAGGCCGTCCTCGACGATACCTACATCTTGATCAACTCCGGCAAGATCTCCTCGATGACTGACCTGCTGCCACTGCTGGAGAAGGTCATCGGCGCCTCGGGAACGCTGTTCGTCGTAGCTGAGGACGTCGACGGCGAGGCGCTGTCCACCTTGGTCGTGAACAAGATTCGCGGCACCTTCACATCGGTGGCCGTCAAGGCCCCGGCGTTCGGTGATCGCCGCAAGGCCATGCTGGAAGACATCGCCATCCTGACTGGTGGCAAGGTCATCGCACCCGAGGTCGGTCTCAAGCTTGATCAGGTTGGTCTCGACGTCCTGGGTCGGGCTCGTCGGATTGTGGTGACCAAGGACAACACCACGATCGTCGACGGTGCTGGCGACAGCAACGAGGTCAAGGCCCGGGTTGCACAGCTGCAGGCAGAGATCGCTCGTACCGACTCTGACTGGGATCGCGAGAAGCTGCAGGAGCGGGTGGCCAAGCTCGCCGGTGGTGTCTGCGTGATCAAGGTCGGTGCTGCCACCGAGGTGGAGCTCAAGGAGAAGAAGCACCGCATTGAGGATGCCGTCTCGGCCACGCGTGCCGCGATCGAGGAGGGCATTGTCGCTGGCGGTGGCTCTGCGCTCATTCACGCTGCGGCAGCTCTGGACGGCAACTTGGACCTCAGCGGTGATGAGAGGCTCGGTGTCAATATCGTCCGGCGAGCCTTGGCGGAGCCACTGCGCTGGATTGCCGAGAATGGCGGCGAGCAGGGCTACGTCGTGACCTCCAAGGTGGCAGAGCTGAAGCCCGGCCAGGGCTACAACGCCGTCACCAACACCTACGGCGACCTGTACGCCGATGGTGTCATCGATCCGGTCAAGGTCACGCGCTCCGCGTTGGCCAATGCTGCGTCGATCGCCGCGCTGCTGCTCACCACCGAGACACTGGTGGTGGAGAAGCCGGAGGAGGAGGACACGGCGCCAGCCGGCCACGGGCATTCTCACTGAGGCCAGTTAAGCGATAACAGCTGCGAGCGTCGGTAATCGCGCGCCACCGCACGGAGGAGGAGTGAGCAGAGGCGTTCTTTCCTCTGCGAGCGACGACGACGGCGGCGGATTCAAAGCGCGATGCGCGAGCAGCTCTTAAACATAGGGTCTCCCTCGCGGAGGGAGACCCTATGGCTTGCTTACAGACGATCGAATCGGGTACCGAAGGGTTGTGTCCACCGACGGGCTGGCCTCTATTTGGCTAGATCCACCACCCGCCATCGAGACTGACCAGTTTGACAGCGGCGCTCACTACGACGTTGCTGTCGTAGGGGCAGGGCTAACGGGTCTGGCTACCGCCCTGCTGCTGGTACGTGCGGGCCGCCGAGTAGCCGTTCTGGAAGCCCGTTCCGTAGGCGTCGTGACGACCGGGCACTCGACCGCCAAGATCACCCTGCTGCAGGGCACTCGGCTGTCTACCATCGTCGCGAACCATACCGAGCATGTGGCGGCTGCCTACGTAGAAGGCAATCGCGAAGCCCAGGCATGGTTGATGGCGTACGCCGCCGAGCATGGCGTCCAGATGGAACGCAGAGACGCCTACACGTACGCCGGCACGCAGTCGGGCGCTTCGGCCGTCCGCCGTGAGTTCGACGTCGCCCGGCGGCTCGGGCTGCCGGTTCAGATGCCTGACACTGTCGAGCTGCCCTACGCGACTTATGCTGCGCTGAGCCTCCCGGATCAACTGCAAGTCGATCCGGTCGGTCTCCTCAGCGCCCTGGCGCGAGATCTCCGTCAGGCAGGCGGAGTACTGATCGACGGCACTCGTGTCACCCGAGTCGCGCGAGACAAACCCTGCGAGCTGATCACCTCGGCTGGGAGCGTCACCGCAGACGCCGTAGTGCTCGCCACCGGTATTCCGTTTCTCGACCGCGGGTTGTACTTCGCCAAGGTGACTGCGCACCGCTCCTACGCGCTCGCGTTTCGGGGCGCGTCCCAGATCCCGCGCGGCATGTACATATCGGCCGACGCGCCTACGCGCTCGCTACGCACCGCGATTCGCGACGGCGAGGAATTGCTGCTCGTCGGTGGCAACGGACACCCGGTCGGCCGCCACCCGATGAACCCGTCAGAACTGATCGCCGACCTGACGGATTGGGCACAGCGCTGGTTCGAAGTCAGGGAGCGCACCCATGTCTGGTCTGCGCAAGATTACGTGGCACATGGCGGAGTGCCGTTTGTCGGCAAGTTGCCGCGTAGTGGCGGCCAGGTGTATCTGGCCACCGGATACAGCAAGTGGGGCATGACGAATTCGGTCGCAGCCGCGATGCGAATCAGCGGGGAAATACTGGATGAGATGTCCTCCTGGGCACGCGTCCTCGGAACCCGGGTCAGCAAGCCGGCGAGTGCCGTCCGATATTTCCGAGCCAACGCTGCGATCGGGGTTGCGGCTGCTCAGGGATGGCTCGGTGCCGAGCTGCACCCGCTGAAGGAGGAGGATCGGGCTCCGGCCGAAGGCACCGGCGTAGTTGGTGCCGAACGAGGCGAGCCGGTGGCGATTTCGACGGTCAATGGCCGGACTTGCGCAGTCTCTGCAATCTGCACGCACCTTGGCGGCATCGTTCGCTTCAATGACCTCGAGAAGTCCTGGGATTGCCCATTGCATGGCTCCCGGTTCGCCGCGGACGGGACTGTTCTCGAGGGACCCGCCACCAACAACCTCAAGGAGCGATCTACCTGAGCTGGCTCGCGAAACCCACGCAGCGTGGGATGCAATCAGCGAGATCGAACGCCGATCACCGTGACGTTCCCGCCGGAACGTCACCGGTCTCAGTACCGTGAGCCCCGAGCCCCGAGCCCCGAGCCCCGAGCCCCGCATCGCGGCATCGCTTAATGCTCTGGTTGACCTACTGACGCCGGGTGTGATGGAGCCGAGCTTCGCCGACATTGAAAGGGGCGTCCGGGCGCTCGAAAACTCGCCCCCGTTGCAGCAATCTCTCGCCAGCATTCTGAAGTCCGCAGAGGGCGAGGTTGATTCATTCCTCACCGGCACTCAGGCGTGGTTCGACCGTCAGATGGATCGTGTCGCGGGTTCATACAAGCGTTGGGCCAAACGGTGGGTGATCGTCATCGCGGTGGTGGTGGTGGTCTGCGTCTGAAGGTCCCCGGCCTGCTGATCCCGGTCGGAGCGGCCGTGCTCGATGCGCCATTCTGGTATCGCTTGCTGGACCGGATCGGATCGCTGCGCCACACCGGGCGCCAACCAGAACCTGGCTCCTAGCAGGCACTCATGCTGGGGCCCGGAGGTCTGATCGGGTAAAGTACGTCGACTCGACTAGCATGTCCTTTTATCTCAGGGGAAAGGCTTGCCGTGTTGCCGTCATCCGGTGATCTCAGTCCAGTAGGTGTGCCGCATGCCTTCGAGACCATCGGCCTCACCTTCGACGATGTTCTGCTGCAGCCGGCCGAGAGCGACGTCGTGCCGTCAGAGGTGAGTACCGAGTCCCGGGTCTCCAAACGCATTGCTGTCAAGGTGCCGCTTATCTCCTCGCCGATGGACACCGTGACCGAGGCGCGAATGGCGGTCGCTATCGCTCGGCAAGGTGGCATTGGCATCATCCATCGCAATCTTTCGATCGAGGATCAGGCGCATCAGGTGGATGTGGTCAAACGCTCCGAGGCGGGCATGATCGAGGAGCCGATCACTATCTCTCCGAATGCGACGATCGGTGAAGCAGACGCGATGTGCGCTCGTTTCCACATCTCCGGTGTGCCCGTTGTGGACCGCGAACTGCGGCTGCTCGGCCTCATTACCAACCGCGATATGCGTTTTGAGACCGATCCCTCGCGGCCGGTGGCCGAAGTGATGACTCCGATGCCGCTGATCACCGGGCCGGTGGGCATCAGCCGCGACGACGCGATGCGGCTGCTAGCCCGGAACAAGATCGAGAAGTTGCCACTCGTCGATGATCAAGGTCGGCTCCGAGGTTTGATCACACTCAAGGACTTCGTCAAGTCCGGCATGTATCCCGACGCCTCCAAAGATGATCAAGGACGGCTACGGGTCGGAGCAGCGGTCGGGTACTTCGGCGACGCTTGGAAGCGTGCGATGGCCTTGATCGAGGAGGGTGTTGACCTGCTGGTGGTCGACACCGCGCACGGCCACTCCCGAGGCGTCCTCGATATGGTGCGTCGGCTGAAGGCCGATTCGGCGGCGGCGAAAGTCGACGTGGTCGGCGGGAACGTGGCGACCTACGCCGGTGCGAAGGCCCTGGTAGACGCCGGAGTGGACGGCGTCAAGGTCGGCGTCGGCCCAGGCTCCATCTGCACCACGCGGGTGGTAGCTGGTGTCGGGGTGCCGCAGGTGACGGCGATCCACAATGCCTCTTTGGCCTGCCGTCCTGCTGGAGTGCCGCTGATCGGTGACGGCGGGTTGCAGTACTCCGGTGACATCGCCAAGGCACTCGTGGCGGGCGCCGACACAGTGATGCTCGGATCGCTGCTGGCCGGCTGCGAGGAGAGCCCGGGTGAGCTGATCTTCATCAATGGCAAGCAGTTCAAGACGTACCGCGGTATGGGATCGCTCGGAGCCATGGCCTCCCGTGGTCGCACTGGCCCGTCATACTCCAAAGACCGCTACTTCCAAGGTGACGTCACGTCGGACTCGATGCTGATCGCGGAGGGCATCGAAGGCCACGTTCCGTACCGTGGTCCGCTGGCGGCGGTTGCGTACCAGCTCATCGGCGGCCTCCGCCAGGCCATGTTCTACACCGGAGCCTCGACCATTCTTGAGCTGCAGGAGCGAGGTTCGTTCGTCCGGATTACCTCCGCAGGTCTGAAGGAATCCCATCCACACGACATCCAGATGACCGTCGAGGCGCCCAACTATTCGGGTTGATGGAGTAGACCATGTTTGACGTCGGCCGCAGCAAGCGTGCCCAGCGGGCCTTCGCTTTTGACGACATCACCATCGTTCCGTCGCGGCGTACCCGCGGCGAGGAGGAGGTTTCGCTGCAGTGGCGGATCGACGCGTACACCTTTGCATTCCCGGTGCTCGCGGCGCCGATGGACTCGGTGATGTCGCCAGCCACAGCTATCAAGATCGGGCAGCTCGGTGGGCTCGGTGTGGTGAATCTCGAGGGCCTATGGACCCGCTATGACGACCCGCGACCCAAGCTGGAGGAAATCATCGCGATCGAGGATCCGATCGAGGCAACCCGGCGAATGCAGAAGATCTACGCCGAGCCGATCAAGCCGGAGCTTATCGGCAAGCGGGTCGCTGAGATTCGAGAAGCCGGAGTGCCGACTGCCGGTGCGCTCTCGCCGCAGAACACTCAGGCGTACGCGCAAGCGGTCGTGGATTCGGGCGTTGACTTCTTCGTCATTCGCGGCACCACCGTGTCGGCCGAACACGTTTCCTCTGAGCTCGAACCACTCAACCTCAAGAAGTTCATCTATGAGCTAGACGTTCCGGTGATCGTCGGCGGCTGTGCAACGTACCAAGCCGCCCTGCACCTGATGCGTACTGGCGCTGCCGGTGTCCTGGTCGGCTTCGGAGGCGGGGCGGCGTACACCAGTCGTTCGGTGCTCGGAGTCGCGGTACCGATGGCTTCGGCGGTCTCCGATGTTGCTGCCGCCCGACGTGACTACCTGGACGAGTCCGGTGGCCGCTACGTGCATGTGATCGCCGACGGCTCGGTCGTCAATTCCGGCGATATCGCCAAAGCGATTGCCTGCGGTGCCGATGCGGTCATGGTCGGCTCGCCGCTGGCCAGGGCCGAGGAGGCGCCCGGTCGCGGTTACCACTGGGGACCGGAGGCCTGGCATGACACGCTGCCGCGCGGTGAGCGTGCCGAGTTCTCTACGGTCGGCAGCCTTGAGCACATCCTGCTCGGCCCTTCCACGGTCCCCGACGGCACCATGAACCTCGTTGGCGCCCTGCGCAAGGCGCTGGCGACCACTGGCTACACCGAGATCAAAGAGTTCCAGCGGGTCGAGATCGTCGTGGCTGACGGCCTTAGCCGGTGAGTGTGGGAGGCACTAGGTGCCGCCCGGTGGCAGCAGTCCTTCCATCAGCTTCCAGCGGCTGATCTGACAGCCGTCGTTGCGAGCGAATCTGCTCATCACCGGCTGGCCGCGCCAAGTGCCTGTCATGCTGGCCGTCTCTGGGCCGCCATAGATCTGCGTACAAGCTTTGTCCTTCGGCACCGGCGGCAGTGCGACCGCGCCATTGGCCTCGAGCGCACGGCAAGCTGCTTCCGGATCCGGATGGGTACCGCCTGGCGGGTTGCAGGTCAGCCGCCACGTCACGGTCGAGCTTGATCCGTTGTTGATCACGATCGTGAGGTCGGTGCCATCAGTCGGGGTTGGAGTGGCCTGCTCACTCGGAGTGTTGGGCACGGTGTTTCCTGGGGTCGGGCCGGAGGTTTCGGCGATCTGGTTGGCGCACCCGACCGTCAGTACCAGAACGGGAATGACGAGTGCCGCCAATCGCCGGCCAGCGCGAAATATCCGGTCTCGTCGCTCGCCGGGCGAATGTTGCTGATCTCTCACGCACCTCCTCGCCCACTGCTAGGGTCGAGCCTACTTTTGCTCGACGCGCTGCGCTCGCCGTCGAGAGAGTCCGGGGGCATTCGAAATCACTGGGGGAATTTCGTGCTGTTGCGTAGCCGTCGTGCCCATCGGGCGGTCATTGCCACGAGCGTCGCAGCCGCTGTCCTGCTCATACTTTGCGGTCTACCGACGGCTTACGCACTGCCGCCTGATCCGTCTGACCAGCGCTTGCCAGATCCGACTCCGAGTCGCTACATCGTCACGTTGACTGGGAAGCCGATCGCAACCTACGGCGGCGAGGTAAGGGGGCTTGATGCGACCCGTCCTAGCAAGGGCGAACGAGTGGATGTCACTTCGGGCCGCGCCCAGCGCTATCGGGATTACCTGAAGCGTGAGCAGGACGACGCGGCCGCACGAGTCGGTGCCAAACCGCTCAAGCGCTACGCGGTCAGTCTCAACGGCTTCGCGACGACTTTGACGCCCGACCAGGTGCGGACGCTGCAAAACGCGCCCGGTGTCCTGTCGGTGACTAAGGACCGACCACGCAGGCTCACCGATAGCAAGAAACCCGTCGATTTCTTGAAGCTGACTGGCAGCAATGGCGTGTGGGCTGGACTCGGTGGAAAGGAGAGCGCCGGCCGTGGTGTGGTCGTCGGAGTTTTGGATTCGGGCTATTGGCCGGAAAGTAAGTCTTTCGCCGGCGAGACGCTCGGAACGGCCCCGCCGACACCGTCGGATCCGTTCCGGCCGTACCGATCGGGCAAGAACAAGATCGTGATGCACAACGCGGATGGCGAGAGGTTTACCGGGATCTGCGAGGCCGGCGACTCGTTTACCGGCAACGAGTGCAATACCAAGGTAATCGGCGCTCGCTCCTTCTCCTCGACGTACCAGTCGCAGACTCCGCCCGCGCAGCGTACCGACTTCCTTTCCCCGCGAGACGGTAACGGCCACGGCACCCACGTCGCGTCCACGGCCGCCGGCAAGACGGGTGTTGCGGCATCGGTCGCTGGTCACTCCTTCGGGAAGATCTCCGGCGTTGCGCCGGCGGCGAAGCTGGCGATCTACAAGATCGGCTTCACGAGCGCGATTGATGAGGAGCCGGCGATCTACACCGGCGACGCGCTGGCCGCGATTGATGCGGCCGTCTCCGATGGGGTCGACGTGATCAACTATTCGGTCAGCGGCTCGGACGCTGTTGATGATCCGGTCGACCTGGCATTCCTGTCCGCGGCATCGGCTGGCATCTTTGTGGCAACTTCAGCAGGCAATGCTGGACCCGGAGCATCAACTGCGAACCATGTAACGCCGTGGGTGACGACGGTCGCCGCCAGCACGGTTGCCCCGTACGCCGGAACGGTGGTCCTCGGCAACGGCAAGAAGTACGCCGGAATCAGCACCACTGTGCGTGGCAGCCTCGACCCGGCTCGGCTTGTCACGGCCCAGTCCGTGAAGCGTGCCTCAGCTGCGGGCGACGATGCGGCCGTCTGTGCACCGAACACCCTTAGTCGCGCCAAGGCCGCCGGAAGGATTGTGATCTGCGACCGCGGCGTGGTCTCTCGCGTCGACAAGTCCGCCGAAGTGAAGCGCGCTGGCGGAAAAGGCATGGTGTTGGCGAATCTCACCCCGAGTTCTACTGACGGTGACACGCACGCCGTACCGACGGTTCACCTGGACGCGCCCTTCGGGTCGGCCGTCAAGTCTTATGCCAAAAAAGCGGGAGCGACCGCAAAGCTCGAGCAAGGGAATCTTTCCTCGACGCCGATCAGGTATCCCCAGGTGGCGAGCTTCTCGTCCCGTGGGCCCTCCGTCGGCAACCGCGGCAACCTGCTCAAGCCCGACATTTCCGCACCGGGCGTGGCCGTGCTAGCTGCGGTGGCGCCACCGTCGAATCACAAGCGCAAGTTCGACTTCTACTCCGGCACTTCCATGGCATCACCACACATTGCAGGAATCGCCGCCTTGTACTTCAGCGTCCATCCCAAGTGGTCCCCCATGGCGGTGAAGTCCGCGATCATGACCACCTCGGCACGGGTGAAGACCGGCAATGGCAAGTTGAGCCGCGACTACTTCGCCCAAGGCGCGGGCAACGTGCGACCAGATCGGATGTTCAATCCGGGTGTGATCTTTGACGCCAGGGAGAAAGACTGGCTGGGCTTCCTGGAGGGCGCGGGCTTTGATACCGACACAGCGGCGAAGCCAATCGATTCGAGTGATTACAACGCGCCATCGATTGCCATCGGAGAACTCGGTAGTTCGCAGAAGGTCACCAGGAGGGTAACCGCTGTGGAGCCCGGGTCGTATCAGACCACGATCTCGGTGCCAGGAGTGACCGCGACGGTCAGTCCGTCGATCGTGGAGTTCGTGCATGCGGGGGAGACTAAGACCGTCACGATTACTTTCGCCCCAGAGGGGGGTCAGTTGTCGGAAACAGTCTTCGGCTCACTGAAATTCGAAGGGGCTGGAACCCTGGCACGACTGCCTATCGTGCTCGCGCCGGCGGCGCCGGGAGCGCAAGGTGTGGTAACCGGTACGGCTCAAGCTGTCCGCTGAGACACCGGACCACGCCCGGCTTCAGTGCGGTGGACGAAGAGACCTGAGGAGAGTCCCACTGGCTAGGCTGAGCGCCATGGTTGACCCGGTCGCCGAGGAGTTGCTGCGGCTGCGGATGAGCATCGACAACATGGACGCGGCCCTCGTTCACCTTTTGGCGGAGCGATTCAAGATCACCCAGCAGGTAGGTGAGCTCAAGGCCGCGCATGGCCTGCCGCCCGCCGATCCGGTGCGCGAGGCCCAGCAGATCGAGCGACTGCGTGCGCTGGCCGAGGATGCCCGGCTTGATCCCGAGTTCGCGGAGAAATTCCTGAACTTTGTCGTTGCTGAAGTGGTACGCCACCATGAGGCGGCCATGAGCCGGAGCAACTCCGGCGATCCCTGAGGCGTACGTTTCCCATCGGGACCCGGCAAGTGACCACTAGTGCCAGTAGTTCAGAGACTGCTGGCCAGGGCTCGGCCGGCGGTGCGACCCGAGAACAAACAGCCGCCCAGAAAGGTGCCTTCAAGAGCGCGGTATCCGTGGAGGCCTCCACCGCCGAAGCCAGCCGCCTCGCCTGCCGCGTACACACCCGGAAGCGCTGAACCGCCCACCCGTAGGACACGTCCGTCGAGGTCGGTCTCCAGCCCGCCGAGGGTCTTACGGGTCAGCACGTGCAGCCGGATCGCGACCAGCGGACCTCCGGATCCTGCGCGGCCGGTCCCAGGAGCCTTCGGATCGAGCAGCGTATGCGGCGTCACTACCCGCAACAGCCGATCACCGAGGAACCGCCGAGCGGCGGCCGTGGCTACCACCTGCGGATCCTTCCCAAGTCCGCTTCGCACCTGCAGATCGCGCGCCTCAATCACCTGCCGGAGTGCCTCGCCGTCGATGAGATGCTCACCAACCAGCTGATTCATTTGAGCGGCCAGCTCCAACACCGATCTAGCCGAGACGAAGTCCACGCCGCGCTCTTGGAACTCCCGCACCTCTGGCGTCGGCCCGGGTCGTAAGCGACCGGCCAGCAGTCGCAGGTTCTTGCCGGTCAGATCGCCGTTCTGCTCTGATCCGGAGAGCGCGATCTCAGCCGACACCGTGGCCTGGTCCAGCACGAACCATGAGTAGTCGTAGCCGCTGTTGATCACATGCCGCAGTGCGCCGAGCGAATCGAATCCCGGAAAAAGCGGCACCGGAAAGCGTTGCCCGCGGGCATCCAACCACAATGACGACGGCCCGGGGAGGATGCGAACACCGTGGTGGCTCCAGATGGGGGAGTGATTCACGATCCCCTCGGGATAGTGCCACATACGATCGGGATTGATCACCCGACCACCCGCTGCCTCAGTGATCTTGAGCATCGACCCGTCAACATAGTCGGGTACGCCGGCGATCATGTGCTGTGGCGGTAAGCCCCATCCGACCGGCCAGTTTTGCCTGATGAGGTCGAAGTTTCCACCGATCCCGCCACTGGCTACCACGACGGCCTGGGCCGAGTATGTGAATTCCCCGACGATGTTTCGCGATGTCTGTACCCCCCGGGGCAGGTCGGCGGCCTCCAGGACCCTTCCCGACACCTCTACGCCGGAGCCGTCGGCCTGCAGCGAGGTGACCTGGTGTCGCGATCGGATCCGTACCCACTTCGACTGCATGACGGCATTGGCGAAGGGTTCAACCAACGCAGGACCGGTGCCCCATGTGATATGGAAACGGGGAACCGAGTTCCCGTGTCCTGGAGTTGCGTAACCGCCTCGCTCGGCCCATTGCACGAGCGGGAACCAGCCGATGCCCATGTCATGGAGCCACCGGCGCTGCTCGCCGGCTGCGAAGTGGACGTACGCCTCAGCCCAGCGTCGCGGCCAGTAGTCCTCCAGCCTGTCGAAGCCGGCGCTTCCCGACCAGTCAGCCAGCGCCAGCTCCTCCGAGTCGTGGATCCGCAGCCGCCGCTGCTCCGGCGAGTTCACCATGAAGAGCCCGCCGAGCGACCAGAACGCCTGGCCGCCGATTGACTCGAGTGGCTCGGCGTCCAGCATGATCACCGACCGATCGGCCGCTGCCAGCTCGTGAGCGACGACCAGACCAGACAGCCCGGCGCCGACCACGATGACGTCACAGTCCATAGACCGAATGCTGCCACCCGAACCCTTTTGTGTTCGCTCGCGCATCGCGCGCTTGAGAGGCGCCGTCTTCCTCGCGCTCTCGCTTGCGTTGAGCTGGCCCGAACAAGCTCGCTGATTCCGATGCGACATCGCATGCTCGTTCGCTCGTCCAGTGTTGAGCCGCTCGCGCAGTCGCGCGTGGAATCCGCCTACTTCGTCATCGTTCGCGGAGGAAGAACGCCTCCCCTACTCCTCCTCAGCACGGCGGAGCGCGACTTTCCGACGCTCGCGGCTTAGAGCGCCGCGCGCGCTACCGACGCTCGCGAGCAGCGGCGCCACTACTCTGGGGCCCATGACCGAGGCAGCAGTTCTTTCCTCCTCAGACTTGGTACGGCTTCGAGGGCTGCTCACCGCAACCGGCCCGGCCATGGAGCTCCGCTCGCCGGTCACGGGTGAAGTAGTAGGTGAGCTACCGACCTCCACAGCCGCTGATGTCGAGGTCGGCGCCCAGCTCGGCCACCGAGCCCAGGCGGAATGGGCCGCTCGGTCAATCGACGAGCGTGCTCGGCTGCTCCTCGATTTTCATGATCATCTCCTGGATCGCCGTGACTACTTCATTGATCTGCTGCAAACGGTGGGAAAGGCGCGGCTGAGTGCAGCTGAAGAAGTCCTGCACGTTGCGCTCACCGCGCGTTACTACGGACGCACGGCGCGTCGATACTTGCGCTCCGAGCGCGGCGAGGGAGTCTTGCCACTGCTGACCCGAGTCGACCGGAACTACCTGCCGAAGGGCCTCGTCGGTGTCATCGGACCGTGGAACTATCCCTTGACTATGGCGATCTCTGACGGGCTGGCAGCGCTGGTCGCCGGCAACGCCATCATGCTCAAACCTGATCACCACACTCCGCTGGTTGCGCTGGCGGCAGTGGAACTGCTTCGCACCACCGGGCTACCAGCCGACTTATGGCAGGTGGTGCACGGGCGTGGCGCTGTGGTGGGACGTGAGCTGATCGACGTCAGCGACTATGTGTGCTTTACCGGGTCGACTGCCACGGGACGTATGATCGCTGCCCGCTGCGCCGAGCGGCTGATCGGGTGCTCGCTCGAGTTGGGGGGCAAGAACCCGCTGTTGATCTTGGACGACGCAGATGTCGAGGCTGCGGCAGAGGGCGCAGTACGAGCGTCGTTCTCCAACTCCGGTCAGCTATGCGTCTCTACCGAGCGCATATATGTCGCTGAGCCCCTCTTCGAGCCGTTCACGCGCGCCTTCGTCGCCCGGACAGAGACGATTCGCATGGGCAATGCGCCTGACTTCGAGCACGACATGGGCAGCTTGATCAACCGCTCCCAGCTGAACCGGGTCTCCGCCCACGTCGAGGATGCCCGGGCCAAAGGTGCCAAGGTGCTGACTGGCGGGCGGCGGCGCGAGGACCTCGGCGAACTGTTCTACGAGCCGACGATCTTGACGGGCGTGACGCCGGAAATGGAGTGCTACGCCGAGGAGACATTCGGCCCGGTCGTCAGCGTCTATCCGGTCGCTGACGAGGCGGAGGCGATTGCGCGCGCCAACGACTCCGACTATGGCCTCAATGCCAGCATCTGGACCTCCGACCATGATCGCGGACGCCGCGTGGCGAGCAAGATCAAATGTGGCACTGTGAACGTCAATGAGGGCTTCGCGGCGACCTTCGGCAGCATCGACGCGCCCTTGGGCGGGATGAAAAACTCCGGACTCGGCCGGCGCCAGGGACAAGACGGGATCCGCCGGTTCGTCGACGTCCAGTCAGTGGCCACGCAGGCCGGTATCCCGCTCGCCCCCAGTCATGGTCTCGACGGCAAGTCCTTCACCTCGGTCATGACCCAAATGCTGCGCGTAATGAAAAAGGCCGGCAGAGCGTAGAGCCAGCGCTCGCCATCACCGATCGGCGCTTCCGACCTGGGAATGCACTCGCAGCTCCGAGCATGGAGCCTGCGTGGCCGTACTTCGCTCGATCAGAAGGACGTTTTTGGACCATCGAGAGGCCGATAAGCCGCAGTCGAAAGTCATAGACTCGTCGCTTCAGAAGCTGATCGGGGGAGAGGACGCGAGATGAGCCAGCGAGACCACGATCTGGTGGTGGTCGTCGACTTCGGGGCCCAGTACGCGCAGCTGATCGCCCGTCGGGTACGTGAGGCGAAGGTCTACTCCGAGATCATGCCGCACACTGCCTCGGCGTCGGAGATCCTGGCACGGAAGCCCAAGGCGATCATTCTGTCCGGGGGCCCCTCCTCGGTCTACGAGCCGGGAGCGCCGCAACTCGACGCGGCGCTGGTTCGCGGCGGCACCCCAGTACTCGGTATTTGCTACGGCTTCATGGCGATGGCACAGGTGCTCGGAGGATCAGTCGCTCGCACCGGTATGCGGGAATTCGGCCGAACGGCGGTCAATGTGACCGACTCCGGCGTCCTGCTCGCTGGCCTGCCCTCCACAGTGAGCGCATGGATGTCCCACGGTGATGAGGTGATCGCAGCACCACCCGGATTCCAGGTGACCGCCAGTTCACCGAGGGCGACCGTTGCCGCGTTCGAGGATGTCGACCGGCGCCTTGCCGGCGTCCAGTGGCACCCGGAGGTATTGCACACCGAGCATGGCCAACGGGTGCTGGAGCACTTCTTGTACGCCATCGCCGGATGTACTCCGGACTGGACTCCGGCCAATATCGTCGAGGAGTCCGTGCAGGCCATTCAGCACCAGGTCGGCGGCAAGCACATCATCTGCGGGCTGTCTGGTGGAGTCGACTCCGCGGTGGCGGCTGCTCTGGTGCAGCGCGCCGTCGGTAGCCAATTGACCTGTGTCTTCGTCGATCATGGGCTGCTGCGGAAGGGGGAAGCCGAGCAGGTCGAACGGGACTACGTAGCCGCCACCGGGGTCGACCTCAAGGTTGTCGACGCATCGGCGCAGTTCCTCTCCGCGCTGTCCGCAGTGGCGGACCCGGAAGAGAAGCGCAAGATCATCGGCCGGGAGTTCATCCGGACCTTCGAGGCGGCGGCTCGTGAGGTCGTCGGCGTGGCCGGTGAGGTCGAGTTCCTCGTGCAGGGCACGCTCTATCCCGACGTGGTGGAATCCGGTGGCGGTGAGGGCGCGGCCAACATCAAGAGTCATCACAATGTCGGCGGCCTGCCACACGACCTGCAGTTCCAACTGGTGGAGCCGCTGCGCACGCTGTTCAAGGACGAGGTACGGGCGGTGGGTGTACAGCTCGGGCTGCCACCCGGGATCGTCTGGCGGCATCCGTTCCCCGGCCCGGGGCTGGCGATCAGGATCATCGGAGAGGTCACCAGAGAGCGGCTCGCCGTCTTGCGAGAGGCTGACGCGATCGCTCGAGCTGAGCTGACAGCGGCGGGGCTGGATCGCAACATCTGGCAGTTTCCGGTCATACTGCTCGCCGACACCCGTTCGGTTGGGGTACAAGGCGACGGCCGGACGTACGGGCATCCCATCGTGCTCCGCCCGGTGACAAGCGAGGACGCGATGACAGCAGACTGGGGCCGGCTGCCGTACGAGCTGCTGGAAAGAATCAGCACCAGGATCACCAACGAGGTGGACCAGGTGAACCGGGTCGTCCTGGACATCACGAGCAAACCGCCGGCCACCATCGAGTGGGAATAGGTGGCCTCGTCCGCTCACGAGAAACCAGGTCGACGCCCTCCGAGGCGCACCTAGACTGAGGGACGAAAGCTTCGTTGCGAGCGATCTGCGCCGCAGCAGGCTCCGTCGCGAAACACCGCAAGCAAGAGGGATTTGACCGTGTCCGAGATCACCAGCCCCACCACGCCTACCAGCCTGATCGGCACCGCCCGCGTCAAGCGCGGCATGGCCGAGATGCTCAAGGGCGGAGTGATCATGGATGTCGTCACTCCGGAGCAGGCGAAGATCGCTGAAGACGCAGGCGCGGTTGCGGTGATGGCATTGGAGCGCGTGCCTGCCGACATCCGCGCCCAAGGCGGTGTCTCACGAATGAGCGATCCGGACATGATTGACGGCATCATCGCGGCCGTTTCCATTCCGGTCATGGCCAAAGCCCGGATCGGGCATTTCGTCGAGGCCCAGGTGCTGCAATCGCTTGGTGTCGACTACATCGACGAATCCGAAGTGCTTACCCCGGCCGACTACGCGAACCACATCGACAAATGGCGGTTCACGGTGCCGTTCGTCTGCGGTGCCACCAATCTTGGCGAGGCACTGCGCCGGATCACGGAGGGCGCGGCGATGATTCGCTCCAAGGGCGAGGCCGGTACGGGCGACGTCTCCAACGCCGTCACCCACATGCGTCAGATTCGTGCCGAGATAGCGCGCCTGACCACCATGGCTCCCGATGAGCTGTTCGCAGCTGCCAAGGAGCTACGGGCACCTTACGAGCTGGTTGCCGAGGTCGCGCGGTTGGGCAAGCTGCCAGTCGTACTCTTCACAGCCGGCGGCATCGCGACCCCAGCCGACGCCGCCATGATGATGCAACTGGGCGCTGAAGGTGTCTTCGTCGGCTCCGGAATCTTCAAATCTGGCAACCCAACCGAGCGGGCGGCTGCCATTGTCAAGGCGACGACCTTCTACGACGATCCTGATGTGATCGCGAAGGTCTCGCGCGGGCTCGGCGAGGCGATGGTGGGCATCAATGTCGATGACATCCCGCAGCCACATCGTCTCGCTCAACGCGGCTGGTGAGCCGCTCACCCGTTGTCGGTGTCCTCGCCCTGCAAGGTGACGTACGCGAGCATCTCCGTGCCCTGACGTCGTGCGGCGCGGACGTCCGACCCGTACGCCGTCCCGCGGAGCTAGCCGGGCTGGATGGGATCGTGCTGCCCGGTGGCGAGTCCACGACCATTGACAAGTTGTCACGGATCTTCGGGCTACGTGAGCCACTGACAGCTGCTCTGCGCGCCGGACTGCCGGCGTACGGCTCCTGCGCAGGAATGATCTTGCTTGCCAAGCGGGTGCTTGACGGCACCGAAGATCAACAAACCTTCGGCACATTGGATATCACCGTACGACGCAACGCCTTCGGTCGTCAGGTGGAGTCTTTTGAGACGGATGTCGATCTTGACGGCATCGAAGGCGGCCCGGTGCATGCGGTCTTCATCCGCGCACCCTGGGTGGAGAGCATCGACAACGGGGTAGAGATCCTGGGAGCGGTCGTTCCGCCCGGCCTTCCCGAATCGAAGGTCATCGCCGTCCGGCACGAAAACGTCATGGCGACCTCATTTCATCCGGAGATCACAGACGACCTACGCATCCACCGCTATTTCGTCGACCTCGTCCGCGGTGCCCAGTGACAAGGCAGCGGAATCTGGCTGCCGGTCAGGACTTATCCGTCTGCTGACCGCCTTCGGATTCTGATTCAGTCGCGGCCTGCGGGTCGGATGGAGGATTCTCGGTCATTGCAGGCCGCCCCTCGGGACCTTCAGGCTCCAGCGCTGACTCGGTGGCGTCCTCCTCGTGGGCGGCGGGAGCGACCGGCGCCTCGGGCTCTGACGGACCCGTAGGTTCTGGCTCAGACTCCGCAGTCGGTTCCGGGACAGGTTGGCGCTGCTCCCAGGGCGCACCTTCGGTGCCCCAGACGGAGTCCTCGGCCGAAGCTGAGGGAGCTGGTGGCTGAGGAGTCTGAGTTGGCCCGGATCCGGTGTATGCCGGTCGCGCAGCTTGTGGTGCTGTCGAGTAGCCAGTGGCTTGCTCCGGTGCTGTCCGGTAGCCCGCCGCCTGGCCCTGCGGACCTCCCACCGGCGGATAGGTCGGGGTGGCCGGCTGGGAACCTTCTTCGGGTATCACGAACAAGGCGATGATGTAGAGGATGACGGGGACACCGGTGAACAGTGAGATCACCACCGTGAGAACCCGCACCAGCGTCGGGTCCATGTTCAGGTAGTTCGCGACTCCTGCGCAAACGCCGCCCAGGACTCTGTTGGACTTGCTCCGCTCAAGCCTCCGTGGCGGCTGCGGGGCGTAGGGGCTGCTCATGAGACACCTTTCGATGAGGGTTGCTACTGATGGTTCCGGGAAAGGACAAGGCCAAGAACACCAACGGCTACGAGTCCCATCGGAGCCACGATCCTGATCACCTGCCAGTTGAGAGGTCCAACAAAAGTTAGCCACATCGATCCGAGTGCCACGCAGCTGAACAGGAGGCCAAAGATCAAGGCGACGACGTCGTAGGTTTTTCTCATCGTTGCACCTGTATGTTGCCGGCGTCTACGGAGAGGTTGAGCGTCAACGTGCGCTGGCTGGGCTGGGCTGGTTGCGGATCCGTGACTTGGCCCGTGAGCTCCGAACCCGCCTGAACCTCGTCGCCGTACGCGCGAACCGCTCCCATGTCAGCGTTGTAGTTGACGACAACATTGGCGTCTTTGGGGACCGTGACCTCGAGCTGACCAACATCGACATGTGCTGTGTAGCTGGCATCTGCAGTAACGGCGAGCTGGCTGAGATCGACCGAGAGCTTGCCGAAGTCCTCCGAGTCGCCGGCAACTGGAAGCTGGGCCAGCGTGCTGTAGGCGCGGCTGTAAGTCGCCTCGACGGGTACTCGGAGGTCGGGCCCGCCAGCGGTGACGATCAAGACAGCGATCGCGAGCAGCACTCCGACCGGCAGTAGACCGCGCGCCAAGCCGAGCCACGTGGCTGCGACGAGTGTCAGGCCGATAACCAGTAGCGCGGCTGCAAGATAGGCCGCGAGCGGGAGTGCGATGCCGACGCCTTGTACGACGCCGAGCCCAGAGAGGGTCAGCCCGAGCACGATCAGTGAGACCAGGCGGAGTCCCTTGGCTGACTTGGTGTCTGACATCCTGACCGGTGCCACGGGTGTCGGTTCGGCATAGAGGCCGACTGGATCCGGCTGGGCCAGGAAAGCGGTGTGCTCGCTGGGCTCTGGATCCGATGTCGGCTGTGCCTTGTCTGGCGGTGGAAGGCTCGGCCACTCATCCGGCGGCGCAGCCGTCGTGTGACTGTCTGCGGCCACCTGACGCATGTGCTCCTCGATCCGGCGCTGCCATGCCTGGGCGGCTTCGGTGAAAGGCGTCGGCGGTCCCGGATGTCGGACTGGCTGAGGTTCGGACGGTGCCGCCGGCTCGAAATCATCGGTTGGTGCCGCGGCTGGCCCTCCATCTGCCTTGCTCTGGCGACCTTTGTAGAAGCCGAAGTACCAAATGACGGCGATGACAACTGCGGGCCAGATGCTGAACGGACTGAGCCAGCCGAAGATGGCGAACATCGCAAGGCTGACCACGACCACGAGGGTGATCCACAGTTCCTTCGGCCATCGCCGGACGGATTCACCGAAGAGATCATCGACCAGCGCTCTGTCGCTGCCCTCGACGGGTATCAGCAACCAGCCAGCAAGATAGAGAACAAGGCCAATTCCGCCGCTTAGTGCCAGCAAAGCCCAACCAACCCGGACGAGCACGGGATCGATCCCCCAATGCTGTGCCACGCCACCGCAAAGGCCTGTGAGCTTGACGTCAGTCGCGGAGCGACGAATCGTCCAGATCGAGCTCATGCGACCCATCCTGCCGACCGGGCTACCCTCGAACTATCAGGGACGACCCCCAATGCTCCCGACTGTTGCCGTGAACACGGAACCGTTCCTGCCGATCTAACGTCCAAGTTTGTTCGGGGTAGGGGAGAAGTCGGGGACCACCCTGCTGGCCGTACGCCAATATGCGTGTGAGGGTAGGAAATCATGACTGCCACCGACTCGAGCCATCTCGAGCCTGATACGCACACCTCCGCGGCTACGCCCACGCAGGACCCGAACGCTATCGGTGACAGTTCAACCGCCGGCGTCACGCCACCGCAGCAGGCCGCGAGGGAAGGCATTTCGGACCCCGGTTCCGCAGCCCCCGACGACAAGCCTCGCGCCACGCGCGTGGCCGAGGGAGCCTGGTTAGGAGGGGTCTGCACCGGACTAGCCCGACATCTCGGCTGGCCGCTGATGGCGGTGAGGATCGCCTTCGTTGCCTTGGCGACCTTCCAATTCATTGGGGTGATTGCGTACGGCGCCTTGTGGCTGCTATTGCCGCCAGAGTCGACTGTTAATGCTCCTGGATTGGAGTCGGCGAACCGGGCAGGCATGCGGGACAAGAGCAGACCCAAGCGCCGAGTTGATTGGGGCATGCTGCTGGCGTTGATCGCCCTGGGTGTCGGCTTGCTGTGGATCATGCAGAACACCGGTCTCGGCATCAGCTCACAGCTGTTCTGGCCTGTGGCTTTTGCTTGCGCGGGAGCCGCCCTGGTCTGGCGCCAGGCCGACTCCGAAGAGCAAAAGCGTTGGCGCGACGAGGCCGGCGGCAAGGCTTGGTTGGCTCCGTTCGTGGCTCGCGGTGGATGGCCGGCTCTCGTCCGTGTGATCGTTGGTTTGGGCTTGGTGGGCGCAGCATTCGGCATCGTCATCGCCCAGCAGGGCCAGATCTCTCACCTACCCGAAGTCATGGCGATGACCATGCTCGCGCTCGCCGGCCTGGCGATCGTCCTCGCACCCTGGTTGCACCGCTCGCGCTCGGCACTCAACCAGGCGAGGGCCGAGAAGGTTCGGGCAGACGCCCGTGCAGACATGGCCGCTCACCTGCATGACTCGGTACTGCAGACCCTGGCCATGATCCAGCGTCAGGCCGATGATCCCAAGGCAGTGCAGCAGCTGGCGCGTCGTCAGGAGCGGGAACTGCGCAACTGGCTGTATGGCGACGAGCTGCATGAAGCGACGCTCAAGGCCGCCTTGACCTCGGCTGCTGCAGAGGTGGAAGACGAGCGAGGTGTCCCAGTCGAGCTGGTCATGGTCGGCGACTGCGACACTACGGAGTCGATCCAGGCCCTGGTACGTGCCGCGCGCGAAGCAATGGTCAACGCAGCCAAACATTCGGGAGCCGACAAGATCGATGTCTATGCCGAGGTCGATGAGGACACTGTCGAGGTCTTCGTCCGAGACCGCGGCAAGGGATTCGACGTGGACGCGGTGGCCGATGACCGCATGGGTGTCAAAGGAAGCATCATTGACCGCATGGCGCGGCACAGCGGCAACGCCACAGTTCGTTCCGCACCAGCGGACGGCACCGAGGTACGACTGGAGATCAAGAGATGAACGAGACATCGAACCAGCCCAGCGGTCTGGGTACGACCAGCCAGCCCATTGCCCAAAGCGCGACCGTCGAACGCACGCCGTACAGTGTCGTGATCGTCGACGATCATGCCATGTTCCGCACCGGCGTCAAGGCTGAGATCGGCCGTTCGGTAGCCGTTGTCGGCGAGGCAGCCGATGCGGATCGGGCCATAGCCGTCGTGCTCCAGACACAGCCAGACGTGGTGTTGCTGGACGTGCACTTGCCGGGCGGAGGCGGCGTTGAGGTCATCCGCAAGGTGCACGAGAAGAATCCTGAACAGAAGTTCCTCGCACTGTCGGTCTCGGACGCCGCCGAGGATGTCATTGGTGTCATCCGCGCAGGCGCCCGAGGCTACGTAACGAAATCGATCAGTGGCAGCGAGTTAGTCGCCGCGATCCGCCGGGTCGCTGAGGGCGATGCGGTCTTCTCGCCGCGCCTGGCCGGGTTCGTGCTGGATGCCTTCTCCGGGTCGATTGATCTTGCCACGGTTGATGAAGATCTTGATCGACTGTCCCAGCGCGAGCGTGAGGTGCTTCGGCTGATCGCCCGCGGCTACGCGTACAAGGAGGTCGCAAGAGAGCTGTTCATCTCGATCAAGACCGTCGAGACGCACGTGAGCAGCGTGCTGCGTAAGTTGCAGCTCTCCAATCGCCACCAGCTGACCCGCTGGGCCACCGACCGCCGGCTAGTCTAGGGTCTCGGCAAAACTCAAGCCTCCTGGGCATCAGCTTCGACGATTTGACCGACCTCGGCCATTAGTGTCGGGCCATGCAGCTCGCCTACCAGATCTTGGTGCTGGTTCACCTGATTGGGTTCGCTGCACTATTCGGCGGATTTCTTATCCAGTTGAGGTCTAAGGAGCCTGAGGTCAACGCCGCCATGCTGCACGGATCACTGACGCTCTTGATCACCGGACTCGCGCTCGTCACGCTGCAGGAGATCGGGCCCGATCCGGTGAACCACCTGAAGATCGCCATCAAGCTGATCATCACGGCGATGATCGTGTTGCTGGTCGCCAAGAACCGAAAATTCGCCTCGATTCCGCGCGGCCTTTGGGCGCTGATCGGGGGCCTCACGATCGTCAACGCCGCAGTGGCTGTGCTGTGGCAGTAAGGTCGGTCGTGAGGTGAAGTCGTGACCGAACATTGTCGTGCCGTTAGGGGTCTACTCGGATGAGGCTTTCGGCTCGAGTGGACTATGCGCTTCGGGCGATGTCAGAGCTGGCCGCGGCCGACGCGCCGCGCACCGTGGAGCAGCTATCCGAAGCGCAGCAAATCCCCAACAAGTACCTTGAAAGCATCCTTGGTGAGCTGCGTCGTACCGGCCTGCTTCGAAGCCAGCGCGGCCCGGAAGGTGGATATCGGCTGGCTCGGCCAGCGGACAGCATCAGTATCGCCGACGTGATCCGGGCCCTTGATGGAGAGCTCGCGAACGTGCGTGGGAGTCGACCAGAGAACTTGGCTTACACTGGCTCGGCCACTGCCCTGCAGGAGGTCTGGATCGCCTTGCGCGCCTCTGAGCGGGCGATTCTGGAGGGTGTCACGCTGGCCCATGTCGTTACGGGTGAGATGCCCAAGCCGGTCGCTGCCCTCGTCGCGAATCCTGCCGCCTGGAGCTGATCGTCGCGTCCGCCTCTTGAGACCTGCGTCGACCTTCGTTCCCGACATCGGATACGGTTCTCGCTAATCCCTAGCGACTGTATAGACAAAGTCTCCAAGGTGCTTCAGTGCGAAAGCTCATCGTTCTCGGGCTGGTTGGCCTAGTCGCGCAGCTGGTTGACGGCGGCCTCGGCATGGGGTACGGCGTGACGTCGTCGACTCTGCTCGTCCTGGCGGGCCTGACGCCACTCGCCGCATCAGCATCGGTGCACTTCAGCGAGCTCGCGACCAATCTCGCCTCAGGCGTGGCGCACTCACGGCTCCAGAACGTCGATTGGCGGGTAGTCCTCAGAATCGCCGGCCCAGGTGCGGTCGGTGCGTTCCTCGGCGCGACGGTGCTGTCTGCCGTGACCACCGATTGGGCAAAACCCATCATGTCTGTCGTTCTGGGCGCGCTGGGTCTCTACATCATCGTCCGCTTTGTCATTGGCATCCGTCCCCAGCTCAAGAAGCAGCTCACGATCAAGTTCTTGGCACCACTCGGTTTGTTCGCCGGCTTTGTCGATGCCACCGGTGGTGGAGGTTGGGGTCCGGTCGCCACTCCTGCGCTGCTGAGTGGCGGGCGGTTAGAGCCGCGCAAAGTTGTCGGCTCAGTCGACACCGCCGAGTTCGCGGTTAGTGCCGCGGCCAGCCTGGGCTTTCTGCTCGGCATCGGCGCGTCGGGGATCCGCTGGGGCTTTGCAATCGCCCTACTGGCCGGCGGTCTGATCGCCGCTCCGCTGGCCGCCTTGCTGGTCAGGATCGCGCCCGCCCACCTCCTTGGCGTGGCGGTGGGCGGCCTGATCGTGCTGACGAACGCGCGTACGCTCTTGGGCTCATTCGAAGTGCCGAACCCGGCTCGGATTCCGATCTATGTTGGGATCCTGTTTGTTACCGCAACGGGTCTCTATGTGGCGGCCCTACGCGCCAAGCGCAGGGCCGCAGCCGCCCCTGCGAAAGTGGCACTGGAAGCGGCCAACGCCTGACGAGTTGAGGTCCGGTGCTAGAGGAGCGGGCGTAACGGGGTCAGGACGGTTTCGGAGAACTTCACCATGGCGTGCCGACGCTGCCAATTGTCAAGGGTCAGCTCAATGGTGTTGGTCGAGTCGATCGCAAAGATCTCCTCCATTTGCCGGGCCACGTCGCGGTTGAAAGCCTCCATGTTGATCTCATAGTTGCCCAGCAGGCTTATTCGATCGATGTTCGCAGTTCCGATGGTCGACCACTGGCCGTCGATTGTGGCGGTCTTCGCGTGCACCATCGCTCCCTGATACAACAGCAGCCGTACACCGTTGCGGAGCAGGTGACTGTAGAAGCCGCGGGACAGCCAGTCAGCCACGATGTGGTTGGACTCTGCCGGGATGATGATCCGTACGTCCACGCCGCGCCGCGCCGCTCGGACGAGGCCGGACAGGACGTCGGTGTCGGGGATGAAGTAGGCGTGCGTCATGTAGATGTGGTGAGACGCGCGGTCGATCGCATTCAGATACATGCCACGAATCGGGTAGACCATGTTGCGCGGAATGTTCCGATGAATTCGAATTTCTGGCTGCCAGCTTGCGCTGCCGAAGTCGGGCAATGCAGCCCGGTGCCGTCCTGACCAGAGATTCCAGAAATCCACGAATGCGTTCTGCACATCCCAGACGATGTCGCCGGTGAGCCGCGCATGGGTGTCACGCCAATCCGTGGCGTACAGACTGCCGATGTTGTAACCGCCGAGAAACCCGACGTCGTCGTCGACCACCAGCAGCTTGCGGTGGTCACGCCCGGTGTTGCGCGGAAACCGGAAGCCGGAAGCGATGAGCGGATGGCGGCGCACCGCGATGTTCTTGGGAAAAATGAAGAAAGAGCGCGGGACGACGAGGTTGGCGAACTCGTCGAAAACCACGTAGACCTTGACCCCGCGATTGGCTGCAGCAATCAGCGCATCCTTGAACGCTTGACCGACGGCATCGGCCTTCCAGATGAAGCTTTCGAAGAAGATTCGCGACTTGGCCTGATTGATGGCGTGCAGCATGTCGCGATAGAGGTCCTCGCCGTAGGTGTAGACGGTCACCTCCGAGCTGCCTACGGTCACCGAGCGGGGTGAGAGGCGCGGGAATGTGGCGGGTTTGCGGAGTTTCTTACGTCGATAGTCGACAACTGCCAGAGCGAGTAAGGTGGCTCCCTGCACTACGACAACCGCCTGCACGATGCGCTTGAGCAGCGTACCGAGCGAGATTGAAGGCACGCGCATAGCGCCAATTTACGCTGGCGATGAGCGGATTTACCGTGGTGAGGCTATGTCTTTGCTGACGTCTAGGGTGGGCTGGTCATGAAGAAACTTTGCGGGAACAAAGCAAGCTCCCGCGCTGGCGACGAGCGGCGATGACCAGTACGACCGAGGCCAGACCGGCCCGAGCCCGACTGACGGCCGAACAGCTGCTCGACGGATTGAACCCGCCACAGCGGGAAGCGGTGCTGCACGAGGGCGGTCCAGTTCTTGTGGTGGCCGGCGCGGGTTCGGGCAAGACTCGGGTGCTGACCCGACGGATCTGCTATCTGGTGACTCAGCGCCGCGTGCACCCTGCCTCGATTCTCGCCATTACCTTCACCAACAAGGCAGCGGCCGAGATGCGCGGCCGGGTCATGGATTTGGTGGGCAACCGCGCCAAGCTGATGTGGGTCTCGACCTTCCACTCCGCGTGCGTACGCATCCTGCGATCGGAGATCGGTCGATTCAATATCTCTCGAACGTTCTCGATCTATGACGATGCCGACTCCAAGCGGCTGATGCAGCTGGTGGCTCATGATCTTGATCTTGATCCGAAGCGCTTCCCGGTGCGCGCGATCATGAACTGGGTGTCGGGTTGCAAGAACGAGCTTGTCGATCACGAGTCGGCGGTCTCTCGAGCGCGTTCGCCCATTGAGGAGAGCTACGCCGAGGCGTACCGGGAGTACCAGCGGCGCCTGATCGCGGCTAACGCCCTGGACTTCGATGACCTGATCATGACGACGGTCCATCTGTTTCAGGCCTTTCCCGACCTTCGTGAGCAGTATCGCCGGCGCTTCCGGCATGTGCTCGTTGATGAGTACCAGGACACTGACCATGCTCAATACGTCCTGATCCGGGAGCTCTGTGCGGCCGACGCTCAACCCGATCCGGATGTTGTCGCAGTCGAGCCGCCGGAGCTGATGGTGGTGGGGGACTCGGATCAGTCGATCTACGCCTTCCGGGGTGCGACGATTCGCAACATCAACGACTTCGAGTTCGACTTCCCGGGTGCCCGGGTGATCCTGCTCGAGCAGAACTACCGGTCGACGCAGACCATCCTGAGTGCTGCCAACGCCGTCATCACACATAACGAGAACAGGAAGCCGAAGAACCTCTGGTCGGATGCGGGCGACGGTGAGCAGCTCGTCGGCTACGTCGCCGACACCGAGCACGATGAGGCGCAGTTCGTGGCTGCGGAGATCAGGCGGCTCAATGAAGAGGGCGGGCACAGGTACGGCGATGCGGCGGTGTTCTACCGGACCAACGCCCAGTCCCGAGCCTTCGAAGAGGCATTCATCAGGGTCGGTATGCCGTACAAGGTGGTCGGTGGCGTTCGGTTCTACGAGCGACGGGAGGTACGCGATGCCATCGCTTACCTACGCGCTATTGCCAACCGAGCCGACGATGTCTCGCTCCGACGTATCGTGAATGTCCCCAAGCGGGGGATCGGTGATCGGGCGGAAGCCGCCGTGGCCGACCTGGCGACTCGGGAGGGCATCAGCTTCGGTGATGCACTGCGGCGGGTTGATGAGATTCCGGGCCTGGCGTCCCGCTCACTGAATCAGCTGAAAGCGTTCGCCCGGTTCCTCGACGACCACGAGGCCATGGTTGCCGAGGGAATGCCGGCTGATGCCATCTTGACGAGCGTGCTGGATCGGTCGGGATATCTGGCCGAGCTGCACAACTCAACCGATCCCCAGGACGAGACCAGGCTGGAGAACCTCAAGGAGCTCATCACAGTTGCGCGGGAATTCGTCACTGGTGTCGCAACTCTGACCGTGCCGGAGGAGGAGCTGGACGCCTTCGGATTGCCGGGTGACTCCGGAATGCAGCCCGAAGGTGACCTGGCCGTCGCACTGGACCCAGAGGCCGACCTCGCGGCGGGCGCGGCGGAGCCTGACGCGTCCTTGGGCGCCTTCCTGGAGCGAGTGGCGCTCGTCGCGGATTCCGACCAGATCCCGCATGCTCCAGACGAGTCAGATGCCGGCGTCGTCACCCTTATGACCCTGCACACTGCGAAAGGCCTTGAGTTCGACACGGTGTTTCTCACCGGTTGCGAGGACGGTGTTTTCCCTCATCAGCGGGCGATTGCCGACCGCACCGGCAACGAGCTGGCGGAAGAACGGCGGCTCGCGTACGTCGGCATCACGCGCGCCCGCAAGCGGCTCTATATCTCTCGCGCCATTGCCCGCTCATCCTGGGGCGCTCCGCAGCACGATCCGCCCAGCCGGTTCCTCAACGAGCTGCCGAGCCAACTGGTCGATTGGCGGCGTACGGATGCTGCAGTCACCAGTTGGCGAAACACCTCAGCGACAGCAACCCAGACTTGGCGCAACGCCGTGGGGTACGGCGCGAAGCCGACCGTCCGGCAAATACCGACTTTGGTGGCTGGAGACAGAGTGCTGCATACCACGTTCGGCATGGGCACGGTGGTCGCAACGTCCGGCGAAGGCGACAAAGCCATGGCGGACGTGGACTTTGGGTCCGCGGGACTCAAGCGGCTGTCCCTGCGGTATGCACCGCTGGAGAAGCTCTAGAGCCGACTTGCGTCGTGACGTTTACGGGTTCACGCCGTGGGCGTTGAGCCACGGAACTGGGTTGACTGCGCTGTAGATATCGCCGGGCTTCACACCCGCTGGATAGACCTCGAGGTGGACGTGCGGCCCGAAGGTCCGTCCGGTCATGCCGATGGCTCCGACGATCTGACACGCCGACACAGTCTGGCCGACGCTGACCGAGACGCTCGACATGTGAGCCATCAGCGTCTGAGTGCCGTTGGGATACTTGATAGCGACATAGTTTCCGGCCCAGCCGCTGGCGGGTCCGTACCCGGCGTTGGTGACGACGCCCGTCGCGGGAGCGTGCAGCGGGGTACCGACGGGGGAGGAGAAGTCCAAGCCGGTGTGGTAGCGCGCCCATGGACCGACCTGGCCGAAGCGGGCAGCAATGCTGTAGCCGCTCGTGACCGGCAAGCAAGCCCTGCCACCAGACCCGGCGTTGGCGTCAAGTTGCGGTGACTGTGGGTCGCTCCGCTTCGCCTGTCCGCGTGCGAGCAGTACCGCCTGCCGCCGCGTCGCATCCGACACGGCCTCCAGGGCCTTGTCGCGCGCCTTCGCCGACTTTTCCATGGAGGCCTCGGACACCTGCGAATCGATCTTGCTGAGCTCCTCGGCGCGCTGATCAGCGAGGCTCTTGACCCTGACTGGATCGAGACGGCCCCGCTCGGCTCCGCGACTCGTTTGCTTGGGTAGCTCGTCGGTCGCCACCGTGGTCGTCCAGGTGGTGTGCTGTGCGGCACCCGTCAGAGCCACTGATCCGGCCACGCCAAGCCCCAGAAGAGACACGGCCACCGCCACCACTCCATGGCGCAGCCAGCTTTTTTTGTCCTCTTTGATGTCCTCGATAAAGGCGCGACGCGCAAACGTGCGCTCAGACGACGAGCTGGGCACTCCAAATCTCCTCGTACAACGACAGGTTCCCCGAGTCCTGCCTCTGCCGCAGTACAAGTCAGTGATCGTCTGCTGCTGGAGGCCCGCGTTCTGAGTTCAAACGGTGGACGCTTCGGCAACAATAACGGATTAGTAACGGGGTGCAAGTCAATCTCGCTAAGTTGCGGCGTGTCTTCTTGCAGATGTGGCGAAAAGCGACCGGCCTTTGGAGCTGGTCGCGCATCGCGCCTTGAATCCGCCGCCGTCGCTCGCAGAGAAAGTACGCTCGCCCGTGTCCATTGCTCGCTCCGCTCGCTGAGGCTGGCGATCCGGTGCCAGCCTGGCTCCATGCGGCGGCGCGCGATTCCCGACGCTCGCGGCTCAGTGCGTGGTTACTCCATTGGCCTTGAGCCAGGGTTGCGGATTGATTGCCTTGTACACGTCGCCGTACTTGACCCCTTCGGGGTAGAGCTCGAAGTGCAGATGTGCGCCGAATGCGCGCCCTGTCTCGCCGACGCGGCCGATGACCTGCCCAGCCTGCACAGTCTGGCCGGCGCGAACAGCCATCGAGGACATGTGCGAGGACATTGTGGTCCGGCCGTCTCCGTGCTTGATCGCGACATGGTTTCCGGCCCAATCACCGGAATTCCCGGCGTAGAGCACGACCCCTGACTTCACCGCGCGAATCGGGGTGCCGTACGCGGCACGGAAGTCAAGCCCGGTGTGGTAGCGCGACCAGCGGCCGTATTCACCAAAGTGGGCACCAATGACGGCTCCCGGAACAGGTGAAACACCTCCTGCAGTTGATCCGCCGCCTCCGCCACCGGAACCGCCAGAACCACTGCCGGTGCCGGAGCTTTCAGGGCCACCATTCCCGCTTTTTTGATCTGACTTGGACGAAGACACGGTCGATTCGCGTTCGACCGCCTGCCGCCTGCCCGCTGCTGCCACTCGGGCAGCGATTGCCCGACGCAAGTTCTCAGCTGCGATCTGAGCTCCCGCTTCACGGCTAGCCCGGCCCATCGCCGTAAGTTCCCTCTGACGCGCATCGCCGCTAGCCATTTCGGCTGCTCGGCTCACCTGATCTGCGGTCTTGGCTAGTAACTCGTCTCGCTGAGCGACCTGCTCCTTCACGATGGCGTCCCGGAGAGCGGCAGTCCTGGCGGGTCGATCAGCCGGTGTTTCCCGTCTGGTGAAAGCCGGAAACGTCTCGGTCTTGGGAGCAGACTGCTTATCGGCTGCTTTCTCGATCGGCGCAACGACGGTCGAGGTTTCGGGCAGAGCTGACAA
>JBKPTR010000074.1:0-50995 GCA_046735615.1 Actinomycetota bacterium | reverse complement strand
CATAGAACGCGCCCAGCTCCACCGGATCACCCGCGTCCCGCAGAGCGACGAAATTGACGCCCTTCACGACCCGGCCGGCGTGCACGTCCAAGCACGGGATGACACGAACTGCGACCGTCACGCCGAACACTCTAGATGCAGTCAACACCAGGGGCCCGAGCCAGCACTCCGCCCCCGGATCCTTGGGCTCCGCAGCGCGATCGGCAGCGAGCGGAGCGAGCTATTCAGACACCCCACTACGCTGACGACCATGCCCCAGCTCGATGACCGGTTCCTTGCGCTGCCCTTAGGTGAGCTGAGCGACGCCGCCCTCACCAAGGCCAAGGAGCTCGGGTGCAGCCATGCGGAGGTTCGCGTGGAGCAGATCCGCCAGGCCTATCGCAGCTTTCGTGATCATGCGCTGGAAACCACCGCCGATGGTCAAGTCCTTGGCTTGTCGGTTCGCGTCGTACACAACGGTGTCTGGGGGTTCGCATCAGACATCACGCTGTCGACCGACGCTGCGGCTCATCTGGCGGAGCGAGCAGTGGTCACAGCGAAGGTATCCCGTCCATTGACGCCCGCGTCGGTCGAATTGGCCGATGAAAACGTCTACGGCGACGCCACCTGGGTGTCGGCATATGAGGTTGACCCGTTCGACGTTGACGAAGCCACCAAGACTGGCCGAATTCTCGGACTCAACGAGGCGCTGCTGGCTGCGCCAGGTGTCACGCACGCCACTGCGATGCTCGGCTACGTCCATGAGAACAAGTACTTCGCGAATCTCGCCGGTACCAGCACTACCCAACAACGGGTTCGACTCCAGGCCCAACTGACCGCAGTCAACGTCGCTGAGCACGGTTTCGCGACAATGCGAACCACTGCTCCACCGACCGGCCGAGGTTGGGAGTACCTGACGGGCACCGGCTGGGACTTCGACGCTGAGGTGACCGAAATCCCCGAGTTGCTTGCGGCGCATGTTGCCGCCCCGTCGGTCGAGGCAGGTCTGTACGACCTGGTGATCCATCCCAGCAACTTGTTCCTCACGATTCATGAGTCGATCGGGCACGCGACGGAGCTGGATCGCGCGCTCGGCTACGAGGCCGCGTACGCCGGCACCTCCTTTGCAACCTTTGATCAGCTCGGCAAGTTGCAGTACGGCAGTGAAGTAATGAATGTGACCGGAGATCGGCTGGTCGACCATGGCCTGGCCACCATCGGCTTCGACGATGAGGGAGTTGCCCAGCAGCGGTTCGACATCATCTCGGGCGGCACCCTTGTCGGATACCAGCTGAACCGTCAGATGGCGGCAGAGAAGGGCTTCGCGCGCTCGAACGGGTGCGCGTACGGGGACTCCCCGGGACATATCGCGATGCAGCGGATGCCGAACGTCTCGCTACAGCCGGCACCCGACGGCCCCAGCACCAGCGAGCTGATCTCCGGCGTCGACAAGGGCATCTACATCGTCGGCGACAAGTCCTGGTCGATCGATATGCAGCGCTACAACTTCCAATTCACCGGCCAGCAGTTCTACAAGATCGACAAGGGCAGGTTGGCCGGACAGCTGAAGGATGTCGCCTATCAGGCAACGACAACGGATTTCTGGCGATCGATGGAGGCAGTCGGGAATCCGGATACCTATGTCCTGGGTGGCGCCTTCAACTGCGGCAAGGGGCAGCCTGGCCAGATCGCCCCTGTGTCGCATGGCTGCCCCGCAGCGCTGTTCCGCAAAGTAAACGTGCTGAACACTCAAGCCGAAGGTGGTCAGTCGTGAGCGCCGCCCGCCCGCAGGACCTTGTCGAGCAGGCACTTGATATCGCGACCCTGCCATGTGTTGCGTGGGCAACCGAGCACGCCGAGGCCAACGTGCGCTGGGCCAACAACGCCTTGATCACGAACGGCGAGATGCGCAGCAGAAGGCTTACTGTGACCGCCACTGCCGAGGTGGAAGGTGGGACCGCAGCGGGCACGGTTATCCAGCAGATCGCCGGAGGCGAAGATGTTGCTGAAGTGGTAGCGGCCGCTGAGCATCTGGCGCGCACTGGACGGCCGGCTGAGGATGCCGCGTCGATGGTCGAGGACTACGCCCATCATGATGTCTGGGATGAGGCGCCGGAGACCACCAGCATCGATGTCCTCAGTGAGCTGTCGAAGGGGCTTGGCGTCGCTTTTGAGGGCGCTCAAGCTGCCCAGCAGTTGCTCTTCGGCTTCGCAGAGCATGGTGTCGCGACGACCTATCTGGGCAGTAGCACCGGTCTACGGCGGCGCGGCGTACAGCGAACCGGCAAGCTGGAGCTCAACGCCAAGACCGCCGATTTCCGATCCTCAGCCTGGCTGGGCAAGACGACCCGAGACTTCTCCGATGTTGATGTTGCCGAGGCGATCGACGAGCTGACTACCCGGTTGAACTGGGCGACGACGAAGCTGAATCTGCCTCCCGGGCGCTACGAGACGCTGCTGCCGCCCAGTGCCATTGCGGACTTGATGATCTACGCGTACTGGACAGCGAATGCCCGCGACGCTGAAGAGGGTCGCAACGTGTTCGCTGGCGGGAACGGCACCACCAAGATCGGGCAACGGCTCGCTGAGCGGCCGATCACTCTGCTGTCGGATCCGCAGTATCCAGGTCTGGAGACCATCCCGTTCGTCGACTTCACCTCCTCTCCCGACGACACCTCCTGGGCGTTCGACGTTGGCTTGCCGATCAGTGCGACAACCTGGATTCAGGATGGGGTGCTGTGCGAGCTGATCCGCAACCGCGCCCATGCCGGGCGTACGGGCACCCAGCCGACACCCCCGGCGGACAACCTGATCATGGACGGCGGCGGCACGGCCAACCTGGAACAGATGATCTCCACTACCAAACGTGGCCTGCTGCTGACATGCCTGTGGTATATCCGCGAGGTCGACCCGGAACGACTGCTGCTGACCGGGCTCACTCGCGACGGGGTTTATCTGGTCGAAGACGGCGAGGTGGTCGGCGCTGTCAACAACTTCCGCTTCAATGACTCGCCGATCGAGCTGCTGGGCAGGATCACCGAGATCGGCGCCGCCGAGCTGACCTTGTGCCGGGAATGGAACGACTACTTCAACCGGACGATCATGCCGCCCATCCGGGTGCCCGACTTCAATATGTCGACCGTCAGCCAGGCCTCCTGAGCGTACTCATCGGCTACGGAAGGTCGGCGCCAGTCAGGTCGTCACCCTCATCGGCATCCATCTCAGGCGCATAGCTGACCACGCCGCGGCGCATCGAACGCACCAGCAGCCGCGCTGTGTCACGGAGCTCACTTGGACCGGCAGCATCCGCGATCTGCCCAGCGAAATCAGCAACCTGCCGCACCCACCGAACAAAATCCCCGGCAGTAAGGTCACTGCCATCCAACACTTCACCTAATGACCGGCCAGCTGCCCATCCGTACGCCGCCTCGCTGAAACCGATGTCCGGTTCTGGTCCACGCTCCAGCCTCGCATCCCGTTCCACCAGCGATATCTCGCGCCAGATCCGCCGGACCTCGATCATCGCGGCGTTGCTGCGGGCGTCCGGCATCCGGGGCCGGCGGTGTGCCTCATCGGTACGCCTCGCCTCGAAGACAAGTGCTGCCAAGACGGCGGCCAGCTGGGGATGGGTGAGATCAGCGAAGACGCCGGCACGTATGCACTCGGCTGCAACCAGGTCCAGCTCGGCATAGATCCTGGCAAGCATCCTGCCCTGCTCGCTGACCCGGTGACCGCCGTCCCCGGTGAGATAGCCAAGCGATTCCAGGACCAGGCAGATCTTGTCGAAATGGTTGGCGATGGTGTTGCTGCGGGAGTCCATCCGGACCTTCAGCCGCGCGCTCTCATGCTCCAGCCGCTGTGCCCGTTCGGCCCATCGCAGATGAATCTCACGGTCAGGACACCTGTGACAGGGATGGTGCTTCGCTGCGGTACGAAGTTGATCAAGTTTGGCTTGAGTTTCTCGATCGACTCCGGTCTCACCGCGGCGCCCCTGGCCAAGATCGATCTCGCTGAGCCGGGCGCGCAACGCCGCAGCGAGATTACGACGAGAGGCGGCGTCCTTGGCGTTGAAATGCTTGCCGATCTTCATCCGGCCGCGCACCAACGGTGGCGTGGGGAAATCAGTGATTGACAGCCGCCGGATGTGGCGGTCCTCCGTGAGCACCAACGGTCGTGGCGCCTGATGATCTTGCCGAATACCCGGATCGAGGATCACCACCCAGCCCTGGCTTTTCCCGCTGGGCACTCGGACGATATCACCAGGCTTCAAGATCGAGAGCGTCTGCAACGCCTCGGCGCGGCGGTCCGACCGCCGCTCGCGCGCCGCCGACGCCTCAAGACTCGCAAGCTCAGCCCGCAATCTCGCGTACGCCCGAAAGTCGCCGAGCTCACAGGCCGCCGCGGCCCAGTAGGCCTCAATGGTCTCTTCGTTTCTTTCCAGCGTGCGCGCCACACCGACCACTGAGCGGTCGGACTGGAATTGCGCAAACGATTGCTCGAGCAGGGTACGGGCCCGCTCCCGTCCGACACTTGCCACCAGATTCACAGCCATGTTGTAGGTGGGCGAGAAGGAGGACCTGAGCGGATAGGTGCGCCGGGAGGCCAGACCAGCCACCGCCCGTGGATCGAGCCCAGGTTGCCACAGCACGACAGCGTGACCTTCGATGTCGATTCCGCGACGGCCCGCTCGGCCGGTCAGCTGGGTGTACTCCCCGGGCGTGATGTCGGCATGGGTCTCGCCGTCGAACTTCACCAGCTTTTCCAACACCACCGACCGTGCGGGCATGTTGATGCCCAACGCCAGGGTCTCGGTGGCAAAGACAACCTTGATCAATCCGCGGACGAACGCCTCTTCGACGCACTCCTTGAATGCGGGCAGCATGCCGGCATGATGCGCTGCCACACCCATTTCCAGAGCCTCAGCGAAGCGATCGAATTCGAGGGCGTTCAAATCGCCTGCGGATAGTCCGGCGACGTGTCGCTCGATGATGGCAGCGATCTCCTGGCGCTCGACGCGGCTCGTGAGCCGGACCCCGGACGCGAGCAACTGCCGGACTGCGGCGTCGCAGCCGACACGGGAGAAGATGAAAACAATGGCCGGCAGCAGCGCTTCGTCATCGAGCAGCTCCACCAGATCCGGACGGCTTGGCACATGAAAGGAGCGAGGCCGCCCACCGGGCCCGCCTGTGCGGGACCGGTGAGCAGCACCGCCATAGGCACCGCTGCCGTAGCTCACCGTGCGTCGGCCACGACCGCTCTTGCCGCGCGGACGGCGGGCGTCGTCTCGGACCAACCTCGACTCTTCGCGCGCAATCTTGATCAGCGCCGGGTTGACCTCCGTCTTGCCCTCTCCAGGCACCTCGCGGGCGGTGGGCGCAAGATCGGCGAAGAGGTCGTAGAGCGTGCGGCCAACCAAGACGTGTTGGTACAGCGGCACCGGCCGGCGTTCCGACACGACAACCGCCATGTCGCCGCGCACCTCGGATAGCCACTCACCGAACTCCTCGGCGTTGCTCACCGTCGCCGAGAGCGCCACCAGCTGAATGGAATCAGCGAGCCCGATGATCACTTCTTCCCAGACGGCACCGCGGAAGCGGTCAGCCAAGTAGTGCACTTCGTCCAGCACCACATAGCCCAGGTTTGCCAGCGTGGATGACCTCGCATAGATCATGTTCCGCAGCACCTCGGTGGTCATCACCACAATCGGTGCCTCTGAGTTGACCGACGTGTCGCCGGTAAGCAGCCCAACGCTGGCGGCGCCGTGGCGTCGTACCAAGTCGGCGTACTTCTGGTTCGAGAGCGCCTTGATAGGCGTGGTGTAGAAGCACTTGCGGCCGTTCTCGAGTGCGAGGAAGACCGCGAACTCACCTACGATCGTCTTGCCCGCCCCCGTTGGCGCTGCGACGAGCACGCCGGAGCCCGCCTCGATGTGCGTGCAGGCCTCGCGCTGGTAGTCATCGAAGATGAACCCGTAGCCGTCGGCAAAGGCGGCAAGCAGTGGCGACGCCTGCTTCTGACGGAACCGCGCGTACGCCTCGGCGGGACTCGGCGATTCGGTTTCGATCGAGGGGTCGGCCATGATGCGGCCCAAATTACCCTGCGCGATCGACCGGGCTTCCGTGCGCAAGGGCGCCGCGCGAGCAGAGAGTTAATTGGGCACAAACACCGGCAGGGCCCGTGGCAGGCAGCAGACCCGCAGCGGTGCGGCGCCGATCAGCTCGCCATCGCCGAAGCCCACCAGCCCAGGACCCTCGACGGTCACCTCGCGAACCCGCAGCTGCTCGACGCAGGCATCCCGGACGAACTTTCCGGAGTACATCTCGGGGAAGAGCCTCAGCAGCTTGAGGCGTCCGACTGGATGGATGATCGTGATATCGAGCAGGCCGTCGTACGGTTCGGCCTCGGGGCAGATGAGCATGCCGCCGCCGTAAGAGCTCGTGTTCCCGATGGCCACCAGCATCGCCTGCAGCTCGCGCACCTCGCCGTCGAGAGTTAACCGGTACTGCAGAGGTGAGAAAACCCGCAACTCTGCCATGACGGCCATCGCGTACCGGGTCGAGCCCCTGGGCCAGGGCATCTCGTTGGCCCGGCGATTCACCAAAGCATCGAACCCGGTGGCGAGCACCGCTGCCACGTAGACGTCGCCGACCTGCGCAAGATCAATAGCACGGCTGTGGCCCGCGGCTATGACGGCGGCCGCTGCGACGGCCTCTTGGGGGTGGAGACCAATGCCGCGGCACAGGTCATTCCCCGTTCCAGCTGGGATCAGGCCGAGCGTCGTCCGGCTGCCACCTGACAGGTGTGCCGCAGCCGAAGTGTTGACACCGAGATGCATCATCCCGTCGCCGCCCATCACCGCCAACACATCAACACCATCTTGGACCGATCTGCGGATCATGGACCGGGCCTCGGCAAAGTCACGACTCAGCAGGATCTCCAGGTGCGCGCCCCCATCACGTAACGTGCCAGCGACCTGAGGGAGCAGCTCGAGGGCACGACCTTTTCCGGCCGAAGGGTTGACCACCAGCCTGATCTGGCGACTCACCCCGGCGGGTCGAGCTCGTCGTCGTTGCCCTGAGAGAGTTCCCGCAGTGCGTTGTCCTTCTCGACGCTGCCGCGGATGAGCAGATCATCGCCGGCCAGTGCGTCGCGACGGGCTTTGCGGCGGTCCAAGATGTGCGCGATGACTTCTGTGGCGATGAACAGCAGGGTCATCGGCAACGCCAAGGCGAGCATGGAAAACGGATCGGTCGAGGGTGTCGCTACGGCGCCAAAGACGAAAGTGCCGAAGATCACCAGAGTTCGGTACTTCGCCAGCTGACTGGCTTTGATCACCCCCACGATGTTCAACATCAACACCACCAGCGGTATCAGGAAGGCGATCCCGAATACCACCATGAGACGCAGCAGGAACGAGAGGTAGGCGTTGATGTCCTGGAGGTTGGTCACGCCGGACTGGGTGAAGCTGAGCAGCACCGTGATGGCCTTGGGAAGGACGATGTAGGCGACGAAAACGCCGCCAACGAACATCGGAGTGGCGGCTGCGATGAAGATCAATGCCCACTTCTTCTCCTTGGCCAGCAGGCCAGGGACCACGAATGCCCAGAGCTGGTACAACCAGATAGGCGCGGTGGCGATTGCTCCGGCCAGTGCGGAGACCTTCAAGGACAGCGCGAGAGGCGAAGTCAGATTGATGTTGACCAAGGATGTGTCGGCATCCGGATGCTGGGCCTTCAGGGCGGCAATTGCCTGGAAGTACGGCCGCTGCAGAATGTCCAGCAAGTCGTAGCGGAAGAACCACGCGACGATCATGCCGACGATGATCGCGAGTATCGAGACAACCAGCCGGTATCGAAGTTCCCGCAGATGCTCGAAGAGGGTCATGGTGCCGTCTGGTGGTGCGGGCGGCGGCTTGAGCCACTTCAAGCTGAAGTGGATGGGCCGGCCCTTGATCGTCAAAGACACGGCAGCTCAGGGCGTCCTTCTTGAGCTTCGAGCGTCGGCATGCGCGAGAAGCTCCTTCAAACGGTTAGGCGTCGTTGCGCAGGTCGGTACCAGAGGGATCTTGGTTGGCCCGCGGCGGCTGCTGGTAGGTGGCACCGCTTGGCGGCTGCGTTGATGTGTTGGCTTGCGGCGGCTGCTGGTAGCCGGTGGAGGTAGGCGCACCTGAACCGGGTCCTGGAGGGGCCAGCGGCTGCTGCTGGTTGTCGTCGGACTTGAGACCCTTGGTCTCCTCCTTGAACTCTCTGAGCGCACGCCCCGTGCTCTTGCCCAGGCCGGCGAGACGAGCGCCGCCGAACAACAGCAACACGACGGCCAGGATGATCAACAGCTCGGGGACGCCAAGACCAAGTACGAGCGGAGTCATGATTCCTCTTTCCTGCACCAGTTGCCAGCAGTTGGGGGTGCTTCGGAGTCATCCTACGTCGCGGATGCCTCGGTCAATCTCTGCAGTAATGGTGCGATCGGCGGGCCAGTACGACTGGAAAGCACGCTCTGGAACTTCGATCTGTGCCACCAGCTGGGCCAGCTCATTTGCCCTCACCGCCAGCATGTCGACCTCGCTCCAGACGTCGGCGGCCTTGTGGGCGAGCCACACCGCGTAGCAAATGAGCATCACCAGGCCCGCCAGCGCGATCCCCCCGAAGACGATCACCCAGATCATCACATCACCCTAGTCCACGATCAGACATAGCCCCGCGCGGTCCAGGCTCGGGACTCGATTGCGAACGGGCCGGGTCCGAGGATTTCCCGGCAGCGCTCGCGCAGCTCGGTCCGGCGTTCACTGTCGAGAGATGTCACGTAGACACCGGCGGGACCGACTCCGAGATTGAACGGCTCCCACCAGTCCTCGAAGGTGGCGTGCTGGACGGAAACCGGTAGCGCGGCTTCCTTGACGTCGCGCAAGCCAGCCTTCGTAAACACCTCGGTGAGGTGGCCTTCGTGTCCGCCGGCCAAGCGGGATTCGTCGGCTGCGTTGGGGTCGAGCTGGTGCACGGCGATCCAGAACGGCGCCAAGGGCGTCCGCCCGCCCGCGTGGTCCCAGACGCAGGCTGCAACCACACCGCCATCGCGTGTGACACGCGCCATCTCAGCCAATCCGCGTACCGGATCGCTCATGAAGTGAACGACGAGCTGGGCGAGGGCCGCGTCGAATTCACCCTCGGCAAACGGCAACTCTTCAGCGGCTGCGATGCGTACCTCCACTCCGGGATGGCGCTCCCGGACTGCGGCGACGAATTGCTCCGACGGATCGACCGCCGCGACCGCTGCCGCTCCGAGTCGGTGGGCGAGTTCGGTCGTCAGCGCACCTGGACCGCAGCCGACGTCCAGCACCCGGTTGTCGGGCGCGATTCCGGCGAAGTCCGCGAACGACGGCGCCAGCCGAATTGAGTAGCGACCCATGAAGCGGTCGTAGGCGCCAGCATCGACGGCGAAGCTCACCACGGGCTCTACCCTAGGCCTCTCTCAGACGCCAGCGGTCGTGCCGAGCAGTACCGCGTATTGATCAAGGGCCTCGCGCGCCGCCTCGGCAGCGGAGTCGCCGGCGGCCTCGGGCGAGAGCACCCGAGCTCCTCCCTGCAGCCGCAGCAGCAGGCTGCGCAACCAGGCCGGATCCGTTACGTGCAGGGAGACAATGAGGCCGCCGCCGGGGCGACTCGTGACCGCCTCGGTCGGGTAGTACTCCGCTATCCAGGCCGCCGAGGGCTGCACTTCGAGAGTGACCAGCGGAGCGTCCTTGAGCGCCTCGAACCACCCGGTCGACAGATCCTTGAGCTGCACCTCGTGAGGAGCCACATCGATCGAGGTGACCTCGACGGCAGCGATTCGGTCGAGGCGGAATGTCCGCAGCGCCTGGGCGCTGTAGCACCAGGCTTCCAGATAGCCATAGCCGTCCAGCACGAAGACCCGCAAGGGGTCGACCATTCGCCTGGTTGTCTCTGCCCGGGAAGCGACGTCGTAGGTGAGGTCCAGCCGTTTGCCCCGCTGCAGCCCATCGTTCACTCGTGCCTGAATGTCATCGCGGGCAGCGGTGACGGCCACCGTGGCTTGATCGGTGGCCGGCATGTTTCCGGCGCCAGCCTCGAGCTTCTTCAGGGCCCTGTCGACGACATCGCGCTTACCGGGTCCCGCGATCTCGCGCAGTGTGCGCAACGCCAGTACCAACGCGAGCGCCTCGTCGGCGGACAGTCGCAATGGCCGGGTCAGATAGTCGGCGTTGCTTAGATGGATCACGCCCTCGCCATCCACCGCGTCCATGTCGATGTCGATCAGGTCCCCGGGAGTGAGGCCCGGCATGCCGCACATCCAGAGGACGCTGAGGTCCTCGCGCAACGTCTTGAGCGTGATCCCGAACGCCGCGGCTGCGTCGGCCATGGCGATGCCGTCGTGTTCGCGTAGATAGGGAACGAGGCTGAGCAGCCGTCGTACCTGGGCTCGGGAAGTCACGCTGCGCTCACCGATTCTGCGACGGCGGTCAGACCGCGGACCACGAGTTCCCGCAGCTCGGCGGGCTCGAGAACGACAACATCGGCGGCGTACTGGGTGATCTCCTCGGCAGCTGAGTGGAGATCGCCGAAACCAACCGCGTACACCGCGAAACCAGCCGGAAGTTTGACATCGGAGCTGGCTGGTTCGCCACGTCGAGCCAGGGGCGGCGCCTTTCCGGCACGGATGGCAAGCACCGCAGTCTCGGTGGGCTCGCGGGGGCCGAGCGAGCGCGCCAGCCTCCGCAGGTCGAGGTCTGCCGGAACCTCGTACGACCCGGCGCGGGAAACCCTCCTTGGCAGATCGGTCATCCGCGACAGCTTGAACATCCGGGTTGCCGCCCGATCCACATCGCGGCCGATCACGTACCAACGCCCCTTGAACGAGGTCAAACCCCACGGTTCGAGTGTGCGCGGGCTGCCATCGCGATAGGTGAAGCTCACTCGAGCTCGATCGAGCACGGCATTCCACAGCAGCTCGAAACCCGGCTCAGATGCCCGCACGGACGGCTCCAGGGAGGCCAGCTGCGAGGCATCCGGTTCCACTCCCGCCGCCCGCAGTTTGGCGATGGCACTCCTGGTCGACTCGGCCATGCTCGCGTGCCGCCAGACCCGTGCCGCCACTCCCACCACAGCGGCTTCTTCGGCATCCAAGTCGATCGTTGGTAACGCAAACTCCGAGGAGAGGATCCGATAGCCCGGCTCGTCATCGAAGAGCGGGTCGAAGTTGCCGACCTCGATGGGTACCCCCAATGAGCGCAGCTCGTCTTTGTCGCGTTCGAAGGTGCGCTCGAAGGCGGCGTCGCTGAGATTGTGGTAGCCCTCGACCGCCTCGCGAATGCGACTTTTGGGAAGATAGCGGCCCGACACCAGTAAGCAGATGGTGAGGTTGAGAATTCTCTCGGTCTTGCGGGGTGCCATTGCGTGCGATCACTTTCTCACCGGAGCCTCGATGAGCACGGTACCTCAGAGCAGCACCGGCGCGGGCCGGTACGCGCCCAGCCCCACCGGGGAACTCCACCTCGGAAATCTGCGCACCGGATTGCTTGCCTGGCTTTTCGCGCAATCGACAAGCCGTCGGTTCCTGCTGCGGATCGAGGATCTCGATCCAGCGCGGGTACGCCCTGGAATGGCCGAGCAGCAGCTTGCCGATCTCGCGACCCTGGGAATCACCTTCGACGGCGAGCCTGTCGTGCAGTCGCAGCGGCTGGCCGCCTACCAGCAGGCAATGCTGAAGCTGGCGGATCGCACGTATGAATGCTTCTGCAGCCGCCGGGAGATCGCAGAGGCCGCGTCGGCGCCGCACGGCAGCGTGGCCCGATATCCAGGCACGTGCCGGAATCTGACCGAGGCAGAGCGAATGGATCGCAGGCTGACGCGGCAACCCGCGATCCGGCTGCGTGGCGATGGTGCCGTGCAGCCTGTGCACGACCTGCTGCACGGCGACATCGCGGCGGAAGTTGACGATGCGGTACTTCAGCGCAACGACGGGATGCCTGCCTACAACCTGGCGGTCGTGGTAGATGATGCGTTCTCCGGCGTTGATCAGGTGGTACGCGGTGACGACCTGCTCCCAGCGGCCGCTACTCAGGCCTTTCTCGCTGAGTTGTTGGGATATCCGCCGCCGACCTACGCGCACGTACCGCTGGCGGTGAATGCGGAAGGCCGACGGCTGGCCAAACGAGATGGAGCCGTCACACTTCCTGATCTGGCTGCGCTGGGCATGGAGCCACGTGCTGTGCTTGGGCTTATCGCGGAGTCGCTGGAGTTGGCATCGCCTGGCGAAGAGGTCTCGGCCGAGGTACTGCTCGAGCGTTTCGATCCGGAACGCCTTCCTCGCAGTCCATGGGTGGTCAGGGGTCTAAGGTCAGGCACGTGATCATTTGGGCCGATGGGACGGTTACCGATGTGCGCGGTCAGTGGAAGGGTGCCGTGGAGCTCAGCGTGGCACGCCGTGACGCCACCTCAGCCTCGGAGGTAGCTGCCCTCGTCTATACCGACCTGATGGCTGCCCCAGCCGTCGGTGATCGGGTTTTGATGAATGTCGCAGCCCTGGAACGCGGTCTCGGCACCGGTGGCTACGCCCTCGTCATCGCTGTCCTGGACGCCGAAGGCAAGGTAGCTGCCCAACCGCCGCAACCGAGCGGGCACCTCGTCAAGGCGCGCTACCTGCCGCTGCAAGCCATGGTGGCGGGAGCCGATGAGCAGGGCTCAGCGCACCATGAACTGCTGGCCGACGCCGACTCGATCGACGGAATGCCGGTCGTTGTCGCTGACCTGCACTCTGCCCTGGCGCCTGTCCTGCTGGCCATCGAAAACGACCGTCCCGGCACTCGGGTGGTTTACATCATGAGCGATCAAGGGGCGCTGCCGCTCGCCTTCTCGCGTTCAGTGGCGGAGCTGCGGGCCAGCGGCCTGCTGGCCGGAACGGTGACTGTGGGACAGGCCTTCGGTGGTGATCTTGAGGCAGTGACCCTCCACTCCGGCCTCTTGGCGGCCCGGCTCGCGCTCGATGCTGAAGTCGTTGTAGTGAGCCAGGGGCCGGGCAATCTCGGCACCGGCACTCGCTGGGGATTCTCTGGTGTCAATGCGGGAGAGGCCATCAACGCTGCCGCCGTCCTGGGCGGCCGCCCGGTCGGAACCTTGCGGATCTCCGGCGCCGACCCCAGGGAGCGGCACCGCGGAGTCTCTCATCACAGCCTGACCGCGTACGGCCGGGTTGCGCTCTGCCAGGCTGATATCGCGGTGCCCGATCTTGCCGGCGATGGCTCCCCTGCCATGGCCGCGCTGGCTAGTGCTGTTGCCGCCGGGGTGCGCCAGCTGTCCCAGCACCGGCTGATCATGGTCGACCTCGCTGGTCTCAGAACAGTTCTCGCGGCGTCACCGATCGAGCTTTCGAGTATGGGCCGCAACCTGGACGCTGATCCCGGCTACTTCCTCGCCGCAGCCGCAGCAGGCCGCCACGCCACAACGCTGATCGGCTCGTCACCGAGTCCTATTGACTCTGCGTAAAGAGCAGATCGACGACCATGACCAGATTTTCGCCGGGCTTGATCGACGGCGTCGCATTGCCGTCCGGGTAGCCGTCGGCAGGCGGGATAACAAGCAGCACTCTGCTCCCCACCGTCTGGCCCTCCAGACCCTTGACCATTCCGGGAAGCAGCCCGGACAGCGGTGCATTAGCCGGTTTGTGGCTGTATGACTCCTCCACCACCTTGCCGTCACTCCATCGCACCCACAGATAGTTGAAGGTGATGGTGTCGTTCGCGCCGATTTTCTTACCCTTGCCCTTGATCAGCGGCTGCACCTCAAGAGAGGTGGGCGGGGCGGACTCCGGGATGGTGATCTCGGGCTTACCACTGTTATCGGTCACAGTCGGGAGCCCGGCCTTGGGCTGCACCGCGCTGCCCTTCGGGCCGGCAAGCTGCACGTCGACCAGATCGACAACGAAGATGAGCGTGTCACCGACTTCGATCCCGGCTTGGGGGTTACCACCCATAGGGTCGTAGCCGTCCTGGCCCGGCATGGCAATGAGCACCCGGCTGCCCTTGTGCTGCCCGACCAGCCCTTTGCTGAATCCAGGAACGACCTGCGCCAGGCTGAAGGCGATCGGCTGCCCGGTACTGAACGACTCGTCGAATTTCTTGCCGGTCCGACCGTTCACTCCGTAGTAGTTGACCTCGACACCTTGGCCTTCTCCCACAACCGGGCCGTTGGAGGCATCAAGAACCTTCGTCCTGGTCTTGTCGATGGCCCATGGCGCACCAACTTTGACCTTGGGCGCCTCCCCAAAGCCGCCAGTCACCGTGACCTTGTCGAAGTTGTTCGACGCTTTCACCTGCTTGGGCTTGGGAGTCTGGGTCGGTGTCGGCGAAGGAGACGGAGCTGCCGAGCTCGCTGTGGCTGAGGGAGAGGGAGACGCGGCATCGGCGGCCGGCTCATCCTTGCTGCATCCAAACAGAAACAGCAGCGAAGCGGCTAACCCCAGGACAGCTGCCGCCCTGATCGGAGAAGAAGGCACCGATGAACCCTACAGTGTCCAATTGCTCGCTAGGGTTGACGCAGGCTGTGAGTTCTAACTCCGCATCGAGGCAATCAAGCGCTCCACCCGGTCGTCCGTGGCGACGAAGGGATCCTTGCAGAGCACCGTGCGCTGCGCCTGGTCGTTCAGTTTCAGATGTACCCAGTCGACGGTGTAGTCGTGACGGCCCTCCTGCGCAGCCCGAATGAAATCCCCCCGGAGCTTGGCCCTCGTGGTTTGAGGTGGTACTGCCTTGGCACGAAAGATCGCCGGGTCGGTGGTGACGCGGGCGGCCAGGCCGCGCTCCTCGAGCAAGGAGAAGACCCCGCGGGACCTTCGGATGTCGTGGTACGCCAAATCGAGTTGCGCAATCCGAGGATCGGCAAAGCCCAGTCTGTGCTTCGCCGAGTAGCGGTCCAGCAACTTCAGTTTGATCGCCCAGTCGATCTCAGTGTCGATGAGCGCGAGTTTGTCCTCGGCAACCGCTCGCAGTGTTCGCTCCCACAGGTCGAGCACGCGATCGACGATCCGCGTACCCAAGCTCTCGCGTCGTACGAACTCTGACACCTTCTCGTAATACTCGTTCTGCAGTTCGAGCGCCGAAACCCGCCTGCCGTTGGACAGTGCGACTTTCACCTGGCCGGTCCGGTCACGGCTCATATCCCGGATGGCACGGATCGGATTCTCCAAGGTGAAGTCCCGCATCGGGACGCCGGCCTCAATGAGCCGCAGCACCAGCTCCGCGCTGCCCACCTTCAACAACGTGGTCGTTTCGCTCATATTGGAGTCGCCGACGATGACGTGCAGCCGCCGATAGCGCTCCGGGTCCGCATGGGGCTCGTCGCGGGTATTGATGATCGGCCGGCTACGGGTGGTCGCCGACGACACACTTTCCCAGATGTGCTCGGCGCGCTGGCTGACGCTGTACTCCGCCCCGCGGGCCGTGTGCAGTACCTTGCCCGCACCGCAGATCAACTGCCGCGAAACCAAAAACGGCACCAGCACGTCGGTGATCTTTGAGAAGTCCCCGATGCGGGAGATCAGGTAGTTCTCGTGGCAGCCGTAGGAGTTGCCATGGCTGTCGGTGTTGTTCTTGAACAGGTAGATGTCGCCGGTTATGCCCTCGCTCGCCAGACGATGCTCGGCGTCGACGATCAGGTCCTCCAGGATCCGCTCGCCGGCGCGGTCGTGGTTAATCAGCTGGATGAGATCGTCGCATTCGGCCGTTGCGTACTCCGGATGGGAGCCGACATCGAGGTAGATCCGGGATCCATTGCGGAGGAAGACGTTGCTACTCCGTCCCCAGGTTACGACCCGGCGAAAGAGATAACGCGCCACTTCATCCGGAGTCAGCCGTCGCGTGCCTCCTGAGGTGCACGCGACGCCATACTCCGTCTCAAGTCCAAAAATTCTGCGGTCCACTGCCCTCCTCTGCCTGCCCGGTCAGTCCCCCGCCAACTCAGCCACCGGTCAGGTCCAGCAACCCGCCGAGCTCGTCGCGAGTCAGCTCCCGGTGCTCCCCAACCTTCAGGTTCCCGAGCCGGACCGGTCCGATTCCGATCCGCGACAGCCGGCGGACCGGATGGCCGACCGCTTCCATCGTACGGCGCACGATGCGATTCCGACCCTCCTGCAATGTGATCTTGAGAAGGGTCTTGTCAGCCGCGGTGGAGACGATCTTGACCGAAGTGGGATGCACCGGTCCGTCCTCGAGCGTGATGCCGCGGCGCAGCCGCCGCAGAGTCTGCTCGCTCACGACCCCCGCCACTTCGGCAATGTAGGTCCTCGGAACCTCGTACGAGGGGTGCGCCAGCCGATGGGCGAAGTCGCCGTCGTTGGTCAAGATCAATAGACCCTCGGTGTCGGTGTCCAGCCGGCCTACGTGAAACAGCCGCTCGTTCCTGCCTTCAATGAGCAGATCGGCAATTGTGCGCCGGCCTTCCGGATCGTACATCGTGGCCACGACACCCCGAGGCTTGTTCAGCGCCAGGTATCGGTGCCGGCGCGGCGGCGGGATGCGGGCACCGTCGACCCGAATGACATCGCGTTCCGGATCGACCCGTCGGCCCTGCTCGAAGACGATCTCAGAGTTCACCTCGACACGGCCCTCGCTGATCAAGGCCTCACACGCGCGGCGCGAAGCGATGCCGGCTTGGGCGAGGACTTTCTGAAGTCGTACGCCCTCTGGAGGGTCGGTCACTGAAGCGACTCTGGCCTGGAATCGATCTGGGCCGGACTTGCCGCGGCCTCCGCCAGCTGCCCCAGCTCGGCCTCCAGCTCCTCCACCTCCGGCAGCTGCGGGGCCAGCGGCGGCAGATCCTGCAGCGACATCAACCCCATCCGTTCCAAGAAGTAGCTGGTGGTGGCGAACAGCACAGCGCCGGACTCCTGGTCATGACCCGCCTCCTCGATCAGTCCGCGGGCCAGCAGGGTCCTCATGACTGCGTCGACGTTGACACCCCGCACCGCAGATACCCGTCCCCGGGAGATCGGCTGGGTGTACGCGACAACTGCCAGCGTCTCCAAGGCAGCCTGCGAAAGCTTCGACTGCTGCCCCTCCACCACATATCGGGTGATCAGGTCGGCGTACTCCTCACGGGTGTAGTACCGCCAGCCACCACCGACCTGCCGGAGTTCGAAGCCACGTCCGGTCTCTTCGTAGAAGGCCACCAGCTCTGCCAAGGTCTCCGCGACGACCGATTCGGGCACGCCAACTGCTTGCGCCAGCTCGAACTCGGTCACTGGCTCGGCGGCCAGCAGCAGCAGCGCCTCCAGTGCCCCCGCCACATTCACCACGTTGTCAGACTCCGGTTGACCCATAACCGAACTGGATTCTGACAAGTCGGAGTTGTGGTCGCTCATTGATCCGTCTCGGTTGTGTCGGGAGTTTCGTCGAATTCATCGGAGATGGCCCATTCTCCGTCGTCGGCGCCGGTCCAACGGATGGTCAGCTCTCCCAGCGGGGTCAACTGCTCGAACGCGACCGCGCCGTCGCGGAACAACTCGAGCAACGCGAGGAAGCGTGCCACGGTAGTCAACATGCTCGACGAATCGTAGGTCAGCGCCCGAAAGGTCATGGCGCGCTGCTGGCGCAACCTGTCCACCACCACCTCGGCCTGCTCGCGAACGCTCACCAGCGGCGCGTGCATGTGAGCCAGTGACAACACGCTGGCTTGCTTCGGTGCCATCGCCTTCGCGGCCAGGGCAGCGAGCCGGGCAGGGCTGATCGAAATCGTCACCTCTGGCATAAGCCGCGCGAAGCGTGGCTCCATCCCAACCTCGCGTGGAAACCGGCGACCCTGCGCCTGCAGAGTCGCGGCCAGATAGGCGGCGACCCGCTGGAACGCCCGATACTGCAGCAACCGAGCAAACAGGAGGTCGCGTGCCTCCAGCAACGCCAGATCCTCAGGATCTTCCACTTCACCGGACGGGATGAGCCTTGCCGCCTTGAGATCGAGCAGCGTGGCGGCGACCACCATGAACTGGCTTGTCTGGTCCAGATCCCAGGAATCCCCTGCCGCCTTGATATAGGCGATGAACTCGTCAGTTACCTGGGACAGGGCGACCTCTGTGATGTCCAGCTTGTGCCGCGAAATCAGCTGCAGCAGCAGGTCGAACGGACCGTCGAAGTTGTCCAGATGAACTTCGAAACCTATTTCCCGGTCTGCTTCCATCGACAAAGGAAGTGTCACGACGCGGACAGCCTGCGGACCAGCTCAGAGTCGCCGGCGCTCGCCTCAAGGTCAGCAAGCATCGCTGCGATCGCCTCACGGACAATCCGCCCGCGGTCGACTGCCATGCCGTACTGCGCACGCAGGGACAGTCTCGCCTGCTCGAGCGCTAATAGCTCCTCGGCGCTGACGTAGACGGTGATCTTCTCCTCATGACGGACCCTGCCCGAGCCGCGCCGGTCGACCGGCTCCGTTGGGTACGAGGCTGCAGCCAGGCCCACGCCTAGGTGACCCGACATCTCGCGAGCACCTCACGAGCCAGGCTGCGGTGCGCCTCCGCCCCTGGTGATGTGGGGGCGTAGGTGGTGATCGGCTCCCCCGCGACCGTGGTCTCCGGGAACTTCACGGTGCGCCGAATGACCGTATGGAAGACTTGCTCTCCGAAGGCCTCGACGACTCGCTCGAGGACCTCGCGACTGTGCAGCGTACGCGGGTCGTACATGGTGCCGAGAATCCCCAAGATTTCCAACCGCTGGTTGAGCCGGTCCTGCACCTTGGCGATCGTGTCGGTCAGTAAGGCGATGCCACGCAGCGCAAAGAACTCGGTCTCCAGCGGCATGATCACGCGATCGGCTGCGGTCAGTGCGTTGATGGTCAACAGGCCGAGTGACGGGGCACAGTCGATCAGGATCACGTCGTAGCGGCTCCGGACCGACTCCAGTAAGCGAATCAAGGTCTGCTCTCGGGCGACCTCTGAGACCAGCTGGATCTCCGCCGCGGACAAGTCGATGTTGCTGGGCAGGATGTCCAGACCGGGAACGTTGGTTTCGCCTATCACCTCGTCGATGGAGTGGTCACGGCTCATCAGCAGGTTGTAGATGCTCAAGGACAGAGTGTGTGGATTGACGCCCAGTCCGACCGAGAGCGACCCCTGGGGGTCGAAGTCCACCAGAAGCACGCGCCGGTCATACTCTGCCAGCGCCGCGCCGAGGTTGATCGTCGTGGTGGTCTTTCCTACGCCGCCTTTCTGATTGCACATCGCGATGATGAGGGCGGGTCCATGCTCCGTCAGCGGCGGCGGCGGCGGTAAGTCCGGCCATGGTCGACCCGTCGGGCCGATGAGCGGCTCGCGTTCGACAGGCTGCGCTACGCCATTTGGCGGGGCAGGCACGACGTATTCCTGATCCACGCCAGCCTGCTGGTCCGCCTGGAACAATGACTCCAGATCACTCGTGTCGAGATGGTGCTCATCGGTGAGGTCGGCCACAACGCTGTGCGAGGATGCCACAACGTTGGGCGGAACCTCGCCGCCCCCGTGGAGTTCCTGCACTCCTGCCTCCTCCAAGCAACTTTGTCGACACGACACTAATACGCGCGAGGGTGTGAAGTGAGGAAGACTTCCCGTAAGTGGTCGATGGTTACCAGTGTGTAGATCTGCGTCGTAGTGACCGACGCATGGCCCAGCAGCTCCTGTACGACGCGGACATCCGCCCCACCATCAAGCAGATGCGTCGCGTACGAGTGCCGCAGCGTGTGCGGCGATACGTCCGTTGTGATGCCGGCCTTCTCGGCGACCGACCGCATGACTGCCCAGGCGCTCTGCCTCGACAGTCGGCCGCCCCGGGTATTCATGAACAGAGCAGGATTGCCGCGACCACGTACGGCGAGTACGGGCCGGCCGCGCACCAGGTATGCATCCAGCGCCGCCAGCGCGTACGAACCGACCGGGACGATGCGTTCCTTGTCTCCTTTGCCAAGAATCCGCAGCCCAGGCGCCCCCTCGCCTGCTCCCGCCCGAACCAGCCGGTCGACGTCATCCACATCGAGTGCGACCGCCTCAGAGATCCTGATGCCCGTGCCGTAGAGCAGCTCCAGCAGCGCCGCATCGCGGAGGCCAACCTCGGTGTCGGTCGCCGGCACCGCGAGCATGGCCTGAACCTGCTCCAGGCTCAGGGCTTTCGGCAGCCGCCGAGGTGGCTTTGACGGCCGGATGGTCCGTGCGGGATCTTCAGCGCTCAGCCCTTCAGCACATGCGAATCGGTGCAGGCTGCGTACGGCGATTACGGCTCGAGCAGCACTCGCACTGGCCAGCGGCGCCTCCACCCAACCGGCACCGTCCGGCGCGGCTACGCCCTCACGCAATCGCGCCGCGTAATCACCGATCACTGCGCTGGTTACCTGCGTCGGGTCCGTAATGCCCAGCTCCGCCAGATAGTCGGTGTAGCGGCGCAGATCGCGACCATATGCCGCGACGGTGTTCCGGGACATGCCTCGCTCGACGGTGAGGTGGTCCAGGTAGGTCTGGACGAGCCCCATCATCGTGGGAGTGTCAGCCGAGGACGTCGGCCAGCTCCTGATGCTCGAGCCCATGTGCCTGCGCGACTGGGCCGTTGGTGATCGTGCCGTCGTAGGTGTTCAGTCCGAGTGCCAGGGCGGGATCGGCTCTCAGCGCCTCACGCCAGCCGTAGTTCGCGAGGCTGAGCGCGTACGGCAGGGTGACATTGGTCAACGCGTAGGTCGAGGTGTTGGGCACTGCGCCGGGCATGTTGGCCACGCAGTAGAACACCGAGTTGTGCACCCGGAAGGTCGGCTCAGCGTGGGTCGTCGGCCGACTGTCCTCGAAGCAGCCGCCTTGATCGATGGCGATGTCGACGAGAACGCTGCCAGAACGCATCCGGGAGACGAGCTCGTTGCTGATCAATGTCGGCGCCTTGGCTCCCGGGACCAACACTGCGCCGATCACCAGATCGGCGTCCAGCACAGCGCGCTCGACCTCGTACGCGTTGGAGGCGATGGTCTGCAGATGACCCTGGTAGATCCGGTCCGCCTCCCGCAACTTGTCGATGTTGCGGTCCAGCAACAGCACCTCAGCCTGCATGCCGAGTGCGATCGCCGCCGCGTTCATGCCCGAAACACCTGCACCGATCACCACCACTTTGGCGGCGTAGACGCCAGAGACACCGCCCATCAGAGTGCCGCGGCCTCCGCCCTGCCGCATCAGGTGATAGGCGCCCACCTGGGGCGCGAGCCGGCCGGCCACCTCACTCATCGGGGCCAGCAGCGGGAGTGCGCCGTTGCTCAGCTGCACCGTCTCGTACGCGATGCCGGTGACCTTCCTGTCCAGCAGGGCTTTGGTGCAATCGCGGCTGGCGGCCAGATGCAGGTAGGTGAACAGAACCTGGCCAGGCTGCATCCTGTCGTATTCGATAGGGATCGGCTCCTTCACTTTCAAGATCAGCTCAGCCTGCTGCCATACGTCCTCATGGCCGGAGGCAATCTTGGCGCCGGCGGCAACGAACTCGTCGTCGGTGATGGATGAGCCGAGACCGGCGCCGGCTTCGACGACCACCTCATGGCCGTACCGTGTCAACTCGTTGACCCCAGCTGGGGTGATGGCCACCCGATATTCATGGGTCTTGACCTCGCTGGGTACGCCGACTCTCATAGATCACTCCTTGACCTGGGCCGTCAAGCTGATCATGCCACGCAGCAGCGAGCAGCTAGGCTCGGCACCGAGGTGATATGGCATGGGAACCAACGTCACGAGTGTGCAACCACGTCCACGTGACTGGACCCAGGAGTACGCCGCACTTTCGGTGAATGAGGGTGACCTTCCTCCCGAGGATCTCGAGCGCTACGCCATCGCGGCCCACCTACTCGGCAAGGATGAACAAGTCGTCACGCTGTTGGACCGTGCTCATCGCGGGTACCTCGACCGCGGCATGCTTGGTAGCGGCGCACGCTGCATCTTCTGGCTTGTCTTTCACCTCCGGAATACGGGCCAGACCGCGCGGGCAGCAGGTTGGCTGGCCCGGTTGCACCGCCTGTTGGACGACCACGACCCAGACGGCCAGCTTTCCTACTTGGCACTGCTCGCCGAAGGTGTCTCGCTGATGCAGCACGTCGCCCTGAACGAGGCCACTCCCCTGCTGGAGCGCGCGGCCGCCGGGGCTCGCGCAGCCGGGGACGACGATCTGTTCGTGCTGGCCGGCATGGCTCGCGGACATTGTCTGGTGCAGCAAGGTCAGACAACCAAAGCACTGGCGGCGCTGGACGAGATCATGGTCTATGTCGTGGCGGATCAAGTAGCGCCCCAAGTCGTCGGACTTGCCTACTGCTTGGTGATCTCCATCTGCATGCAGCGCTTCGACGTGCAACGCGCCGCCGAATGGACTCGAGCACTCAGCGGCTGGTGCGACGCCCAGTCCGGCCTTGTGCCATACCGTGGCACGTGCCAGGTGCATCGGGCCGAGATCTTTCAGCTGCACGGATCGTGGGCTGAGGCCGCCGAGGAGGCCATTCGAGTCAGCCAGCGAACTCCGGCCGCTGACTCGGTGGCAGGCGCGGCACATTACCGGTTGGCAGAGCTGCACCGGCTGCGTGGTCAGCTGGACTTGGCCGAGCGCTCCTACGCCGCCGCGGCCAGCCGCGGGCAAGAGGTGCAGCCCGGCCTGGCTCTGCTCCGCGTGGCACAGGGAAATCCGGCCGCCGGGCTGGCTGGTCTGGATCGTGCATTGGCGGAAAGCCGGGACTCCGGAACGCGCCCGTTGATGCTCGCCGCCAAAGTGGAGCTTGCACTGGGGGCGTCGAGCATCGAAGCGGCTCGGGTTGCGCTTGCTGAGCTCCTGGAGCATGCGGAGGCGATTGATGCGCCATATCTTGCGGCGATTGCAGCCCATGCTGCGGGACAGGTCCGCCTCGCCGAGGACGACCCTCAGGCCGCCCTGCCGTTGCTACGACGGGCCTGGACGCTGTGGCAGCAAGTCGATGCGCCGTATGAGGCTGCACGGACCAGGGTCCAGGTCAGCGCGGCGTGCCGTGCGCTCGGCGATGACGATGCCGCTCGGATGGAGCTTGATGCCGCTCGTACCGTCTTCGAGCAGCTGGGCGCACGATCTGATCTGGCCTCGCTAGCTCCAGCCAGCGGAGCAACAGCTGCCGGACACCCTCTGACCGCCCGTGAGTGCGAAGTGCTGGCTTTGGTAGCCCAGGGCCAGACCAACCGGGGCATCGCGACAGCCCTTTTCCTTAGTGAGAAGACCGTCGCGCGGCACCTCAGCAACATCTTCACCAAAATCGACGTGAGCAGCCGCGCCGCGGCTACGGCCTTTGCCTACGAGCACAGATTGGTGTGAGGCGCTAGAGCATGGGCATTTCTACCCATGTCCCGCCTCGATGAAGATGCGCATTCCTCTCGATGTCGAGGTGGGGTGCCCGCTCCTACCGTCAGAGCATGTCAACTCACCGCATGCATCTCATTCAGCCCTCTCTCGCTGCCGACAGCGCCGAATCCATCCCGACGGTGATCATCGGCGGAGGGCAGGCGGGACTGGCGATGGGCTACCACCTGCACCGAGCCGGTGAGCAATTCGTCACTCTCGATGCCAACGCACGCATCGGCGACACCTGGCGCAACCGATGGGACTCGCTCAGACTGTTCACGCCCCCGCGTTACTCGAGCCTGCCCGGCTGGCCAATGCGGCTGAGCACCTTCGCTACGCATAGCCAGATGGCCGACTACCTCGAGGAGTACGCGCAGCACTTCGACCTTCCAGTACGAAGCAGCGTGCGAGTCAACCGGCTGTCGCGGACCGACAACGGCTTCCGACTCGAGACGTCAGCCGGTGAGGTGCTGGCGAACCGCGTCGTCATCGCAACGGGCGGCTATCAGACTCCAGTTGTTCCAGATTTCGCAGCCGAGCTCACACCCGACATCCGACAGCTCCACTCAGCTGCCTACCGGAACCCAGGCCAGCTGGAAGGAACCGTGTTGGTGGTGGGCGCGGGAAACTCAGGGGCAGAGATTGCCCTCGAAGCGGTGCGGTCTGGTCACCCGACATGGCTCGCCGGCCGGCATCCCGGTGAGGTCCCGTTCCGCATCGAGGCCGCAAGGCACGCGTCTTGGCACCGATCGTGATGTTCGTCTTCCGCCGGATCCTGACGCTCGATACGCCAATGGGGCGCACGTTCCGCGCTCGGCGCGTCGATCACGGAAAACCGCTCGTTCGCACCAAGATGAGCGATCTGGAAAACGCGGGCGTGCAGCGGGTCGCGCGCATCACCGGCGTACAGGAGGGCTTGCCGGTCACCGTGGATGGTGAGGTGCTTGAGCCGCAGACGGTCGTGTGGTGCACAGGATTCCGGCCTGATTACAGCTGGATCGACTTGCCGGTGACCGATCAGCGCGGCCAGCCGATCACCGAGCGCGGCGTCTCGTGGGAGACGGGTTTGTACTTCCTCGGGCTCGAGTTCCAGTACGCGCTCGCATCGGCAACCATCCAGGGCTTGAATCAGGACGCCCGCTACCTGGTGCGTGCCATGGCCAAGCAGCCCATTAAGCAGGTTGCGCCGGTGGGTGAGCGGGCCGCGGCATGAGCTCTTGAAGCTAGCTCGAGGTCCTAATCGCCTCGTGGGCAGGCCAAGCGGCATTTGCGGGGCGGAGGCTCGCGAAACCGTCCCGCTGGCGCGCGGTCCAGGCGGCGAGTACGCCCGAGACAAGTGTCGGGTTGTGTAGTCGGCCATCGAGGACGGCCTCCACGAGGTCGTCGAGGGATGCCCATACCACGTCCATATGTGCTTCTTCGCCCTCCCGGGTGAAACTGTCCCGATTATCGACCGCCTCCAGGTCGCGGGCGAGATAGATGCGCAGTGATTCGCCGAGAATTCCCGGCGTAGTGAACAGGTCGACCAGCACGGCCCAGCTTCCCGCAGCCAGTCCTGCCTCCTCCGCCAGCTCACGCTGAATGGCCGGTAGGTAGTCCTCGCCGCCGACATCCAGAAGTCCCGCTGGCGGCTCGATCAGGCGGTGGCGTACCGGATGCCGATACTGCCGGACCAACGCCACCCGGTCATGATCATCGAGGGCGATCACCCCGACTGCTCCAGGGTGCTCGAGATACTCGCGCGTGATCAGGTTGCCGTCCGGCATCCTCACCTGATCTTGCACGTAGCTGGTGATGGCGCCTCGGGCCAGCACGGCCGACGAGTCGACCGGCCAGGCGAGCGGCGTATCGACCAGCTCGTCCGGACCGAGAATGATCATCGATGATCGTTGTCCACCGGAAGCCGGGTGGCCAGCTTCCGATCCAGCGCCGCCTCAACGAGACCGATGAAGAGCGGGTGCGGCCGGGTTGGTCGCGATTTGAGTTCTGGATGCGCCTGGGTGGCGACGAAGTAGGGATGGATCTCGCTCGGCAACTCGATGAACTCCACGAGCTTGGAGTCCGGTGATGTGCCACTGATCACCAGCCCGGCATTCTCGAGGGGCTCACGGTAGGCGTTGTTGACCTCATAGCGATGGCGATGCCGCTCCTCGACATGGGCCTGGCCGTAGCGCTTGGCGACAACGGAGCCAGGCAGCAGTTCGGCCGGGTACGAGCCCAGCCGCATGGATCCGCCGAGGTCGCCTCCGCCTTCGAGAATCGCGACCTGCTCGGCCATCGTCGCGATCACCGGGTGCGGTGTCTCGGGGGCGAACTCGCTGCTGTCGGCTCCCTCGAGGCCTGCCATGTTGCGCGCGACCTCGATCACCATGCACTGCAGGCCCAGGCAGAGTCCCAAGATCGGGATCTGGTTTTCACGTGCGTAGCGGATGGCGCCGACCTTGCCCTCAACGCCGCGAATCCCGAACCCACCTGGGATGACGACGCCATCGACCTCGCTCAGCACCCTGGCCGCGCCCTCCCGCGTCTGGCAGTCGTCCGAGGGCACCCAGCGGATCACGACTCTTGCATGATTCGCGAAGCCGCCGGCCCGCAGCGCTTCACAGACCGAAAGGTAAGCATCAGGAAGATCGACATACTTGCCGACCAGTGCGATCGTCACCTCTTCCTTCGGGTGATGCACGCGGTCAAGCAAGTCGTTCCAGCGCGTCCAGTCCACGTCGCGGAACCGCAGATCGAGCCGGCGTACCACGTAGGCGTCGAGCCCTTCGGAGTGCAGCACTTTCGGGATGTCATAGATGCTCGGAGCATCGATCGCGGCAACCACCGCCGATTCGTCGACATCACACATCAAGGAGATCTTGCGTTTCACCGAGTCCGGGATGTCCCGGTCGGAGCGGCACACCACAGCATCTGGCTGGATGCCGACCTGACGCAGCGCGGCTACCGAGTGCTGGGTCGGCTTGGTTTTCAGCTCGCCGCTGGGACCGATATAGGGCACCAGTGACACGTGGAGGAAGAAAACGTTCTCCCGGCCGACGTCGTGCCGTAACTGACGCGCCGCCTCCAAGAAGGGCAGGGATTCGATGTCGCCGACGGTGCCACCGATCTCGTGGATGACCACATCGATGTCCGGCCCTCCCATGGCCATCATCGATTCCTTGATCTCGTTCGTGATGTGCGGTATCACCTGCACCGTGTCACCGAGATAGTCGCCACGCCGCTCCTTGGCGATCACCGAGGAGTAGACCTTGCCGGTGGTGATATTGGCGTCCCCCGACAGGTTGACGTTCAGGAAGCGCTCGTAGTGACCGACATCGAGATCGGTCTCCGCGCCATCCTCGGTAACGAAGACCTCGCCGTGTTGAAACGGGTTCATGGTGCCCGGATCGACATTGAGATAGGGGTCGAGCTTCTGCATGGAGACACGGAGCCGACGGGCGACGAGAAGGTTGCCGAGACTGGAAGCGGTGAGGCCTTTGCCGAGTGAGGAGGCGACGCCTCCGGTCACGAAGAGGTGCTTGGTCAATGTCCCGCGATATCCCACGGGCCTCCAGCTTACGTCGTAGAGCGCTATCGCACGGTGAACCCGCCGGAGTCGTCCCAGAAGCCTTTGTAGCGTCGATCTCGAGTGACGTCGTTGTACGCCGCGACCAGGTCATTCGCGACATCGTCCTCGTCGGGCCAGGTGGCAGACTGACGCCAGCCTGCTTCCTTCAGGCGGCGCCGCTCGTCCGGATTGTCAGCGAGAGCGACAAGCTGCCGCGCGGCATCAGCGACATCGTCGGGCGGGACCAGCAGAGCTGCCGAATCGACCAGCTCCTCGATCCCACCCACTCGCGTGCTCATCAGCGGCACGCCGGCCAGCAGAGCCTCCTGAGCTACCAGCGCGCGGGCTTCCCACGTCGAGGTCAGCAACGCGAGGTCGGCCGCGCCGAACAGCGAACCGATGTCGTCGCTGCGTCCCAGCAATCGCACCTGCAAGCGCTCATCGGCGATGCGGCGCTGCAACGTCTCCTCCTCCGGCCCATCGCCGACCACGACAAACCGAAGATCAGGCCTGTGCCGTACGGCCGCTGCGATGTCGAGCACCATGCCCAGGTTCTTCTGGGGGGCCAATCGGCTGACCGTCAGGACGACCACGTCGTGAGAGTCCGCACCGAGAGCCCGTCGCTGCGCATCGCGGCTGATCATTGCCGGCGGCAGGACCGGTGCCGCGATCGGCGACAGCCGGGCGTTTCGAGCTCCGAGACGTCTGGCCTGAGCCACCAGATCGCTGCTGGCCGCCAGCGTCAGATCCGCTCCCATGGCCACCGCTCGTTGCATTTGCCGCGCTGCTGCCGGGGCGAGTCCATCGCCCAAGACCGCGTTATGCCAAGTGACAACAAGGGGCACGCTGAACATCCAGGCGATGGGGAGTCCCAGCCAGCCTGCCTTCAGGCCGTGTGCGTGCACGAGATCCGCGCCGACGAATCGACGCAGGCTGGCCAGCGGCCAGACGTCCAGGCCAAGCTCTTTGAAACCCTGGACCTCGGCCGTGGCCTTCGGACAGAACACTCGTATCTGGTGGCCGCGCTGCTCCAGTCGTGGGGCGATGCTCGCCACGTGTCGCCCAATGCCCCCGGTACTGGCGGTCAAGAGCTGAGCGATCTTCACGGCGAGCCCACCTCGGCCGACGGGGTTCGCCGTCGCAGCGCCCACATCTGGGCTAGTAGGGCGGGCGCAAGAAGTCGCAGCATCGTTGTGAACACTAAGACACAGACCAATGCCACCGCGCAGGCACCGAGCACCGCCACCACAATGCCGACCTCAGCCAGCAGCTGCGAGCCGGCCGCGCCCACTCCGCCGGCCAGCACTGCGGCCGCCAGCCCCACCCACATCGGTCGCACCAATCCGAGATCGGGCATCCCAGATCGCCGCAGCAGCAGCCATCCCACGGCCGCGCCGAGGACCATTCCCAGCGAGACGCTGGCCGCCAGCGCCGGGACCAGCCACGCGGCAGGGACCACCAGGCGCAGAGTGGCCACGCAGATGATCACTGCGGCCCAAGCGCTCGCATTGGCTATGCCCGACGCGGTGCCCAAGTGCTGGGCGAGCAAGGTACGCGAGGACAGGCCAAGTAAGGTGAACCCGACGACCGCCGGCGCGAACGCAACAATCGGCCAGGCCAGCGCATCCGTACGCCCGGAGCCGGGGCCGAGCACAAACACCCGCGCCACGGGGACAGCGGTCGCCACCAGCAGCGCAGCGCCCAGCCAGGCCATCACAACCGTGGCTGGGCCGGTTTCGGAGAGCACCCGACCGACATCGCCTCGGCTCTTCTCGGCAGCATCGGCAAGCCGCGGGAAGCTCAATTGCAGCAGCGGGGCGGCCAGCACGGCGTACGGGAGCAGATAGATGGCGTTCGCCCATGTGAACCTGGTCAAGGCGCCTTGATCACCGGTCTGCTGAGCTGACCAGTTGATCAACAAGACGCTGAGCTGTTGCAAGATCAGGCCGGCGATCCCGGCCGCGGCGATCGTGATGATCACCGATCGATCACCCTCGGCAAACCGCAGCCGGGGCCGGAGCCGCAGCCCCACCGCTCCAAGAGGTACCAACGTACAGGCGGCCAATGCGAACACACCCAACGTCGTGCCCCAGCCCAGCGCGGCAAGCGCCTGGCCAGTCAGTTCGGTTGGGTTGTCGTTGGCTGCAGGAACCGCGAGCGCGGCATAGCTGAGGTAGGCGATCATCACGACCACGCTTGACAGCAGCGGGGCCGCCGCGGCAGCCAGGAACCGATGATGGGCCTGCAGCACACCTGCGCTAACTACCGCCAAGCCGTACAACCACACCTGCGGCGCGAACATGACCACAAGTGAAGCCAGGGTGTCGGCGCTGCCCGCGCAGTCGGCCTTGGCAAACACGGAGGCGAACGCCCGAGCGCCCAGCAGCACCGCAAGCCCGGCCGGCGTCAGCACCAGCAAGGTCCAGGTGATCAGCGCCGATGTTGTGCGTGATGCCTGCTCCCCGCGGCCAGCTCCGACATGCCGAGCGACCACCGGAACCACAACGCCAGCGAGGACGCCGCCGGCCACGATTTCGAACAGCACATTCGGCAAACTGTTGGCCGCGTTGTAGGTGTCGCCGAGGCAGGTGTCTCCGACGGTCTTGGAGAAGACCAGTGACCGGCCGAAACCCACAATCCGCGATGCGAGAGTGAGTCCCGCGACACCCGCGGCGACTGAAGCGAGCCCGGCTCTCACGCTGGCTGGGTGGTCGAGGAGGACGGTACGGGGGCGGGGCGCCCGAGCTGATCCAGCTCGCGCAGCAGCGGCGTGCGCTCAATCACGGCGGTGAAGCTCACCCGCTCGCTGACCAGGTTGAGTGCCGTAACCAAGACAAAGGCGAGCAGCCGGAACCGCCGCGACAAGGCCTGGGCGGCGGCAGTACCGACCGCGGCACCGAGCGCGTTGGCGCCGCAGTCACCGAGCATGGATCGGCTTGCCAGATCGGTCGGCAAGCTGCCCGCCGCCGCACCGACTGCCGGTGCCGCGCCGAAGCCGACCAGGCCCGAGCCGAACAAGAGGATCGCTTTCGCCGCTCGGCCCGGCCGCAGGTCGAGCAAATTGGTGAGATTGGCCGTTGCCGCGATGAGTCCTGTGTCGAGCAGGCCGTCCAGCGCACGGCACACCGGTTTCGGACAGCCAGGCCGTGAGCGCTGGATCAAGGCGGCGGCCGCGGCAGCGCTGAGACTCACTCCAAGAACCTTGACCGTTCCACTGGTCAGCTCACCCGAACGCAGCGCGCGCAAGTGACCGCGAAAGCCCTTGGCTCGGGTGGCTCCATAGAGGTCGTCGTACGCACCCACCACTCCAGATCCGACGCTCGCCATAGCCACTGGCAGGCTTCGCTGACCTGAACTGTCAAGCAATCGATCGACACCGGCGCCGGCCAGCAGTGCGGCCACCGCAATCGGACCCTCTGCGAGCGTGACGCTAACTCCGGCGTGGTTGGTCCGCATCCATCGCGACTTCCGCTCGGTGCTCCCATGATCCTCAGCCCGCGGCAGAGAGTGGACCTCTCGCCGGTTCGCGACCCCCGCCACCAAGGCCGCAGCAACGCCCGAGGCCGCGCAGGCCAGCAGCCGACGCTTCACTAACGCACCGGCAGCTCGGGGAGCGGCGCGTCCGCCCTCGCCAGCGCACCATAGTGCTGACTTGGACGGCCGAGCAGTCGCTCCTTGCCGGCCAGTACCACCGTGGTCACACCACTGCTGAGATCGGCCACGTCCACAGTGCTGAGGCTATCTACCGCAGTCGGGTCCGACCGCGCCGCCAGCACATCGGTGCCCTCAATGTCCTCGCTGTTCGGGCCGGCCAGCACGACGCCGGCCCTTGTCGTCAGGCCCACATCAAACTGGACGTGAGCGGTCAGCTCTTCCGGAGTTGGTCGCGGATCCGATGCCGGGGCCGCGACCACGACGATCAGCTGGGCTTGAGCCGCCGACTCTTTGCTGATGGTGACCAAGCCACGTCTTTCCAGCGACTCCCCGACCGCGATTGCCAGCGCGTCTCGATCTTCCACCTCCTTAGATCCGATGGACCTGCCGACGGCGACGCCAAGCCTGGTTGCAGCCGACATGGTGTCGTTGAGGCCGAGAGGACCGAAGTAGTTCCCCAGTGCGTCCGTGACATCCTCGGCTTTTGCTACATCGAAGGCCTCGGCATTGACCTTGACGTCGCGTACCACAGTGCCGCCGGCTACGACCACGGCATTCGAAATGGACCGCACCACGCTCGCCGGGGCATCTGGCATGGCGACCATCGCGACCCGCTGCCCGTTCAGCACACCGGCAGTGACAGCCTCGCCTACTTGCTCGTCGTAGGCATTGCGGTAGTCGTCCAGCGCCTTGCGCCGATCAAGCTCCGCACGCAGATCGGTTACCTGTTTGCGGTCCTGTGCTGCCTGCTGCAGCAGGCCCTGATCGACTGATGGGCTGAGTGAGACACCAACTGCGATGCCTACGGACAAAGCAATGAAGACCGCCATCAACGACACGATGTGGTAGCGGAAGTTGATCAAGTGAAGAGTTCCTTTATCCAGTAGAGCAGGTCGCGGATCCGCGCCACGATGACATTGCCGAAGGCCCAGCCCACATCGGTGAACAGCAACGCTGTGATCAGCGCCACAATGCCGGACAGCACGAACAGCATCAGATGCCAGGTCTTGATCTGGCTGCGGTAAATCCGGGATACACCCTTGGCGTCGACTAGCTTGGGGCCGACGCGCAGCCGGGTCAGGAAAGTAGAGGCCATCCCGGCTCGACCCTTGTCCAAGAACTCCACCAACGACGCATGAGTGCCGACGGCGACGATCAAGCTGGCTCCCTTGGAGTCAGCGAGCAACATCGCAGCGTCCTCGCTGGTGCCAAGCGCTGGAAAGACGACGGCTTGCAGTCCCAGTTTCTCGATCCGCTCCAGCCCAGGCGCGCGACCGTCGTGGTAGGCGTGCACGACCAGCTCGGCGCCGCATCGCAGAGTGTCGTCGGAACATGAATCCATGTCGCCGATGATCATGTCGGGCTGGTAGCCAGCCTCGATCAGTGCATCGGCCCCGCCGTCGACCCCCATCAACAAGGGTCGGTACTCCGAGATGTAAGGCCGGAGTGCAGCTAGATCACTGCGATAGTCGTAGCCGCGCACCACGATCAACACGTGCCGACCCTCGATCTGGGTCGCCACGTCAGGTACGCCGACGCCCTCGAGCAGCAGCTCCTTCTCCACCCGCAGGTAGGTCATGGTGTTCTCGGCGAACGCCTCGATCTGATCCGAGAGGCCGGTACGGGCATATTCGAGATGGTCCTCCAGGATTTCGGTGGTGTAGACGGTTCCCTCGGCCACCACAGTGCCTGTCGAGTTGACCAACTTGCCGCCATCCAGCGTCAGCCATTCACCCTCATGAACCCGGGCAAAGACGTGGTCGCCCACATTGTCAATGAGCGGGATCCCGGCCTCCATCAAGATCCCAGGCCCGAGGTTGGGATAGCGGCCTGAGACCGAGGACACCGCATTCACCACTGCCGCGACATCGGCCTCGACCAGTGCTTCGGCGCTGACGCGATCGAGGTCGCTGTGGTGGATGATCGCGATCTCGCCAGGCTGCAGCCGTTTGGTGAGGTTCTTGGTACGCCGATCCAGCCGGGCGACACCGCCGGCCTGGGTCGATGTTCCGCGTTTGCGTAGCAGGGTGGGAAGTCGCATGTCGGGGTCAATCCTCCCACCCGTTCTAGATGGGTTCAGCCACCGCCGTCGCGTCTCAGCCGGTAGCCGAGTCCACGCACAGTCTCCAGCGACCGCAGGCCGAACGGGCGGTCGATCTTTTCGCGGAGATAGCGGATATAGACCTCGATCACATTGGATCGGTACTCATGCCCGACGTTCCAGGCCGCATCGAGCAACTGACTGTGACCGAGTACCTGGCCGGGGCAGCGCATGAACGCCTCAAGCAACGCGAACTCGCGCGTGGACAGCCGAATCTCCTGATTGCCGCGCCAGACCTGCGCCGAGGCCGGATCGAGTCGCAGTGAGCCCACCTCGATCACCCCTGAATGCTCAGTTGAGTCGCGACGCGATAAAGCACGCAGCCGGGCCAGCAATTCACCGAAGGCAAATGGCTTGGAAAGGTAGTCGTCGGCGCCCGCGTGGAGCCCTCGAATCCGGTCATCTGTGGTGGCGCGCGCGGTGAGCATGATGATCGGCGTCCAGTCACCATTGCTGCGAAGCCGGCGACAGGTGACGAAACCGTCTGCGTCCGGAAGCGTGACGTCGAGCACGATGACGTCGTACAGCGTGTCCGCAAGCAGCGTGCAAGCCCCGCGTGAGGTGCTTGCGATGTCCCCTGTCACGTTAACGGTGCGCAGCGAGCGCCTGATTGCGGCTGCCATCCGCACGTCATCCGCAACGACGAGGACCCGCATACCCGGACGCTACGCAGGCTCACATGAGAGCCCTATGAGATTGCCGACGTCCGCGCTGAGGCTGCGAGCTCTACCAATTCACCGGCGTGGGCCAGGGCCGACTCGGTCGTCTCCAATCCAGCCATCATCCGGGCCAGCTCAACAGCCCGGTCCTCGTCAGCCACCTGAACCACACCGCTCGTGGTGACCTGCCCGTCGTCCGACTTCACCACCGCGTAGTGCCGACTCGCGAAAGCGGCGACCTGCGCGAGGTGCGTGACGACGATGACCTGAGTGTGCTGTGACAGCCGCGCGAGCCTGCGACCCACCTCGACCGCAACCTTGCCGCCCACGCCAGCATCGATCTCGTCGAAGACCAGAGTGACGGCCTCGCGATCAGCCGCAAGTACCACCTCCAACGCCAGCCGAACTCGCGACAGCTCCCCACCGGATGCAACTCGGCCCAGGCTGCGCAGCTCGCTGCCAGGGTTGGCCGCAAACATCAGATCCACTCGGTCGGCCCCCGTCGGGCCGAGGTCCGCACTGGCCACCTCGAAGCTCAGCCGCGCGTGTGGCATCGCCAGTGCGGCGAGCTCGACGAGCACCAATTCGCTGAATCTGGCGGCTGCGCCGCGCCGAGCGACGCTGATCTGAGCGGCCAGGGATTTCAGCTCGGTGCTCGAGCCCTCGATCCGCTCTTCCAAGGTGGCGATGCGCTCGTCGCTTTGTTCCAGCCCCGTGAGGCGGACAGCCGACTCCGCGGCCCACTGCAAGACCTCGTCACATGTGGTGCCGTACTTGCGGGTGAGCGTACTGAGCTGAGCCCGACGTTCGGCGATCTGCTCCAGGCGCCCGGGCTGACTGTCCAAAGCCTCCAGGTATCGCACCAGATCAGCGGTCAGATCGGTGAGCTGGTAGCTCGCTTCCGTCAGCCGAGCACCCAGCGGCGCAGCGGCAACGTCTCGGGCGACTGCTGAATCAAATGCCTTACGCGCCGCGTACAGCATTGCCAGCGCACCCCCAGCTTCGTCGTCGGGGCCGGCGAGAGCGTGAACAGCCGACTGCGCCGACCGCCGCAGGTCATCCGCGGACTGCAGCCGGATCGCCTCTCCCGCCAGCGCGACATCCTCTCCCGGGCTGGGTCCGATTCGCTCGATCTCTTCCAGGCCGAAGCGCAGCAGGTCGATCTCGCGGGCCCGCCTTTGGGCTTCGGCCCGCAGTTGAGCCAGCTCCGTCCGGGCAGCGCGATCCTTCGACCAGAGATCTGAATACCGAGCGAGCGGTTCGAGTAGCGCGGCGCCGGCAAACCGATCTAGCAGCTGCCTCTGTCGCTCGGCCTCCGTGAGCCGTTCCTGCTCCGCCTGGCCGTAGATCCTGACCAGCTCGGCGGTCAGCTCCGCACAGACACCGGCCGGAAGCTGAGCACCGCCCACATAGGCACGAGAACGCCCTGCCGCTGTTACATCACGCGCCACGATCAGCTCGTCGTCGTCCAGGTCACCGCCGACTTCGCTCACCCGTTCCAGCAGCTCAGATTTTTCGATCTTGAACCGGCCTTCCACGCGGGCACGTTCCGACCCTTTGCGAACCGCGCGCGGATCTGCTCGGGCGCCGAGCAGCAAACCGAGCCCGGTGACCACCATCGTCTTTCCCGCACCGGTCTCTCCAGTGACGACGGTCAAGCCGGGATGCAGACCGATCGTCGCGTCCTTGATCACACCCAGGTCGGCGATGCGAAGTTCGCTGATCATGCAGGAGTGTCGATCATGGTGATAGCTGGATCGGCCGACCCTCGCCAGCCCTCCACGCTGAGACCGAACTTCTGGACCAAGCGGTCGGTGAAGGGCGCCTGCGATAAACGGGCCAAGCGCAACCGTTGCTTACCTCGGGTCACTTCGATCTCCATGCCTGCATGCAATTCGACCGAACGGCGGCCGTCGCACCAGACCACCCCGTGCGTCGGAGAAACGTCGAGCACCTCGACGACGACCGTCGACGTCGGGCTGAGCACCAACGGTCGCGCAAAGAGCGCGTGCGCGCTGAGCGGTACCACGAGCAGCGCGTCGACTCCCGGCCAGATCACCGGCCCTCCGGCCGAGAAGGCGTACGCAGTCGAGCCGGTGGGGGTCGCCACCAGCATTCCATCACATGCCCATCGAGAAAGCGGCCTGCCATCCACCTCCACCAGCACTTCGAGCATCCGCTCCCGCGCGGCCTTCTCGATCGAAACCTCGTTGACTGCGTACGAAGACCACTCCGACTTGAATGTCTTGGAATCGCGGAGCGTGACGTCAATAGTGAAGCGCTCCTCAACGGTGTAGGAGCGGTCGACGACGTGCGCGACGATGGTGTCTATCTCTGACGACTCGGCCTCGGCCAAAAACCCGACATGCCCCAGATTGACTCCGAGGAGCGGAATCTCGCTGGCCACCACCCATTCGGTGCCACGCAGGATCGTCCCGTCGCCCCCCAGCACCACCATCAGTTCAATCCCGTCCTCGGGCCTGACTGGCTTAGCGAGTGGAACCATGGCGGGCGCAAGCCGTTGCTCGAGTGCCGCCAGGTCATTGGCCGGTAGCGCAGCGACGATGCCTGCCGCATTGAGGCCCTCCACCAAGCGAGTTGCCGCCTCGACTGCGGCAGGCCGGCCCATGTGGGTCAGCACTGCCACGCGGCGAGCAGTACTTGAGCGCGGGTCGATCGGCTGGCCATCCCTTTCGGCTGAGGCCTTGGTCACCTGCCAAAGCCTATGTGTTGACGACTGCGGTCAGATCGAGGTCCGGCACAGATTCGGTTCTCCGCAGCAGGACAAAGAACTCGCGGTTGCCCGAGGCCCCCGGCAGTCGGCTCGGGACCGCGGCCGCGCCGTGCCAGCCATACTGATCAGCGGCGTTGATCACGCCGGAGATCGCCCGCACGTGATCCGCCGGCTCGCGCACTACGCCGCCCTTGCCCAAGAGTTCACGACCTACCTCGAACTGCGGCTTGACCAACAGCAACAGCCAGCCGTCATCTCTCGTCACTGAAATCAGTGGTCCTATCAGCAATCTCAGTGAGATGAATGAGACGTCGGCGACGACCAGATCGACTGGAAAGCCTCCGACATCGTCGAGCCGAAGGTCTCGGAGGTTCGTTCGTTCCAGCACCCGAACGCGAGCGTCGGCTCGCAGCGCTGGCGCCAGCTGATTGCTTCCGACGTCCACGGCGAACACCTCGCGGCAGCCGCGTGCCAACAGAACCTCCGTGAAACCTCCTGTGGAGGCGCCGGCATCGAGGGCTCGTCCGGCAACGCTGAGCTTGAGGTCATCAAGCGCACCGATCAGCTTGTGCGCACCACGCGAGACGTAGCGATCATCCGGAGCATCAATCGCGGCAGATGGCGCTACCTGCTCTCCGGCCCGCCGGACAATCGTGCCATTGACCAAGATCTGACCGGCGTTGATCATGGCCTGGGCATGAGAACGGGAGCGGGCCAGCCCGCGCCTGACCAGCTCGAGATCAAGGCGCTCAGTCACAAATCAGCGTGGCTCCGCCTGCTCAGATTGATCTTCGGGTGGGTCCAGTGCCTCATGCAGCGCTTCGTGGGCCTTCGCGAGCCGATCATGATGATCGGGAAGCGGTGCTGATGCCAGGTCAGCCAGCCCGAGCAGTGCGTCGTCGATGGTGGCGTTACCCGTCAGCGGTGGGCTGGTCACCTCGCTCGGTTCGGTCACTCTTCCCCTGCCTGCGAGGGGCTCTCCGCGCTCGCCGCCGACTTACGCGGCGGCATTCGAGTAGCAGACTGCGCCGCGGTTTTCTTGGTGGACCTCATTTTCGCGGCCGCCTTCTTGGCGGGAGCCCGCTTCGTCATGGCCTTCTTCGCGGGCGCGGATTTGGCCGTACTCGCCTTGGCCTCCTTGAGTTCCGCCCGCAAGCTCTCGATGTCATCCCGCAGCGCCTGCACTTCCTCGGCTCGCGCGAAGCCGAGCCGCGCCGCTGCCTTGTCGACCTCGGTCGTCACGTAGTGCTGCAACAGCTCTCGATTGGTGCGACTTGCATTCATGATCTCTTCAGTCAGCTTGATGACTCGTTCGCTGGTCTCTGCCGCTACGTCCTCCAGGCCAGCCTGCTTCAGCAGCGCGCGGGCGGTGGCTACCGCCTTCGCCTGGGTGCTCTTGGTCACACCGCTCACCATGTTGATGTAGGTCTGAAATGCCTCGGCCACGTCTTGACGCCTTTCTGCCGCCTCATGGAGGTTACCGCAGCGGCTCCTGAATTCGCTCCAGCACATGGCTCCAATCAAGCACCAATCCATGATCAACAGCCCACCAGGTAGCATGCGCCGCGGCCCATATCGCCTCGATGCTGGTCGAGCCATTGCTGTGGATGATCAACCGCCCATCGGCCGCTGACGCGGTGGCTTGACCACAGCGGAACTCACCATTGGTACAGATGACGACCAGCGCCGGACTCAAGAGTGCGCGGAGATCCTCTCCTACGTGGGTAGGTCGTTGGCCAGGCGCGGCGGCGAGCAGCTCCTCGGCCCGATGGCTTCCTGAGAGCACGAGCATGCTGTCCAGTCCCGCGTTCACCGCGCCGGCGATGTCGGTGTCGAGGCGATCACCCACGAACAACGGGTGCTGGGCGCCGAGCCGGTCGACCGTGTCGTCCAGCAGCGGCCGATAAGGTTTGCCGGCGACTTCCGGCTCGGCCAACACGGCCATCCTCACGGCGGTCACTGCAGCGCCGTTCCCCGGCACCAGACCACGATCCGTCGGTCGCGTTGGGTCCACATTGGTGGCGACCCAATGCGCGCCGCGGTTAATGGCGATCGCAGCCTCATTGAGCTCCTGCCACTGCAGGTCGAACCCGTAACCCTGAATCACCGCAACGGGATCGTCATCCGCGGAATGCACTGCGATCAGACCTGCCTCGCCCAGCGCGGCTGTCACCCCATCGCCGCCGACGGCGAGGATTCTGGCACCTGCACGGAAACGGTTCACCAGCAGATGCGCAGCAGCCTGCGCTGAGGTGACGACATCGGCGGCAGTCGCCGGAATTCCGAGCTCAACAAGATGCTCGGCGACCGCAGTCGGCGGCCGCGCTGCGTTGTTGGTGACGAAACCGATCTTGGTGCCACGACCGTGGAGCTGCGCGATACCTTCTGCGGCACCGGGCACAGCAATCGGGCCCAGATAGATGACGCCATCAAGATCGAACAACACTGCATCGTAGGAGTCGATGACTGCACCAGCTGCGTTCATTCGTGACTGTTCCACCCCGGCCCGCGCACTGACTGGTTGTCCGCCCCGTCGTCCTCGTCATAGTCGATCAAGAACCCATCGAGTTCGTCGAGTCGCTGCTGGGCGTCGGTCTCATGATCATGATCAAGCGTCGCCGCTGCCGCGAACCACTTGCGCGCCTCAGACTCCATGCCTGCGGCGAGCAGCGCGTCGGCGTAGGCGTAGCGCAGCCTGGCTACGGCGAGCGGTGGAATCGCCTCGGGGCGCGCCAGGGCAACGGCGCGTTCCAGAATCCGACGCGCCTCGGGATCCTGGCCCAGATCCCGCCGCGCGCCTGCCTCAACGATGATCATTTCGATCCGCAGCGCTGGGTCCAACCCGAGCCGATCGGCTTCGCGTGCCAGTTTGAGGGCGTTGTGCGGGCGACCCAGAGCACGCTCGCAATCAGCCATCACCGGCAGGTAGTCGTGACTGCCCGTCATGCGCCGCAGCGCGCGAAACTCGCTCAGCGCAACGTCGTACCGACCAGCGGCGTAGGCGGTCTCTGCCGCGGCCTCGCGGACGATTGGCAGTCGGGCGGCACGCCGGCGCGCGGCCTCAGCATGGGCGTACGCCAGCTCAGGGTCATCATCGATGAGTCGGCCCGCCGCTACTAGGTGAGCGGCGACAATCTCAGCAAGATCTTTAGGCAGGCTGCGCAGCTCGGCGCGCACAGCCGGATGCAGAGAACGCGAATCCGCATTTTCGGGAGGAGGAGGCTCGTTCCTCGGACGCTCAAGGCCCGGTCGAGCGACCTCAGCAGGCCGTCGGGTCCGCCCAGACGATTCACTGTGTCGCGGACTGTGCCGCCCGGCCCCGCGCCGTGAGCGCTCGGACCGCCCCTGCTCTGCCACCAGCCAATGGTGTCATGTGATGCGGGCTGAGCCCGTCGAAGCCCGGGACGAGTGCCCTTCGACGAGCTCAGGGCACAGCAACACTCAGGGCACATCAACAGTCAGGGCACTTCAAGTTGTTCGGCGAGGACGACCTCGGGGCCGGCGGCCGCCAGCTCGCTCACGATCTCGCTATTCGCTCCGGCATCAGTGATCACCAGATCCACTTCGTTGACCGCGGCGAAGGAGCAGAACGAGTTTCTCCCGATCCTGCCGGAGATCACCGGTACGATCCGCCGCCGAGCCGAGAGCAGCATGGTTCGCTTGGTAGCCGCCTCCTCCGGGTTTGTCGTCGTCAGGCCGTGTGTCGGCGTCATGCCGTTGACGCCGATGATCGCCAGATCGACAGTCAAGGTGCTGAGGCGCCGGCTGGTCCAAGCATCAACCGCAGCCGAGGTCAGGCCCCTGATCGTTCCCGGAAGCGTGAAGATCCGGAGGTTGTCATACTCAGCCAAGTACTGCGCCGCAGGGAGGTTGTTGGTCACCACGGCGAGAGGGCGATCCTTCGGCATCGCTTGAGCGCAGAACAGCGTAAGAGAACCGGAATCGAGCACGACAACACCGTCTCGGGGAAGCTCCTCGGCAACCCGGCGAGCGATAACGAGCTTGTCCTCGAACTGCTCGGCGTGTCGCGCGGCGAGCGCCTGCTCGAACGGTGTGGAATCCAACAGTTCGGCGCCACCGCGGATTCTCCGTAGCACTCCGCGCCGCTCCAGCACGTCAAGATCGCGGCGCACCGTCTCGGTGGTAACTCTGAGCTGCTCGCTGATCTGTGTCACGCTGGCGCGTCGGCCGTCGTGCTGGATCAACAGGTCGGTGATCGCCCGCTGCCGCTCGGGCGGATACATCGTCATGGCTGCCTTCCCAGCGCTATCTTCACACGGATGACCGAATGCGAACCAGGAGTGTCTGTGACATGCAAACGGGCAGACTTATCCATCGGACCGTAGAACTCGGACACTAGACCTCCAACCAGAGCTGCGCTAGCCTCCGTGAGAGAAGCGATTCAAAGATCTTTTGCAGAGATTCGGTCAACGCCTACAAGGGTGTACCTGTGACATTCGCCCGCCGCACGATCAGGAGGCGGTAGTGCGCGCCATCGTCTTCTCCGGACCGGGTAAGTTCTCGCTGACTGAGGTGCCCGATCCTGTGCCCGGTCCGCGTGACGCGATAGTCCGGGTCGAGGCCGTCGGCATCTGCGGGACCGATGTGCATGTATTGGACGGTGAGTTCGCGCCGACAGTGTTTCCGATCGTGCCCGGACATGAGACCTCTGGGGTCGTCGTGAGCGTCGGCGAAGAGGTCAGCAACGTGGCACCTGGAGATCCTGTCTCGCTCGATCCCTCGTTCTACTGCGGCGACTGCTCGTACTGCATGGTCGGACGCGGCAACCTGTGTGAGAACTGGGACGGCGCCGGGGTGGCACGATCGGACGGCTCTACCGCCGATCTCGTCCGCTCGCCAGCCAAGAACCTACATCGTCTACCGAGTTCTGTTGATCTTGCTCTGGCGGCACTGATTGAACCTCTATCCTGTGCCATTCATGCCTACGACCTATTGCCGCGCCTGCTCGGCGCGCATTACTTGATCTACGGCGCGGGCACCATGGGTTTGATCATGGCCCAGCTCGCACCCCGCGCCGGCGCCGCATCCGTCAGTGTCGTGGATCCAAAACCGCAACGCCAACAGGCGGCTCGCGAAGTCGGAATCGACTTGGTCGGCAGCTCGCCGGATGATGTAGCCCGACCGGGTGGCTGGGATACGGTCATCGATTGCACTGGGGCGGTGGAGGCGGTCGAGGACGGCCTCAATCGGGTACGCCGCGGAGGGACATTCCAGCAATTCGGCGTAGCGCCAAGTGACGCACGGGCCAAGTTTTCGCCATTCCGCATCTACAACGACGAGCTGACTATCGTCGGTTCGATGGCGGTCCTGCACTCGTACGCACGGGCAGTGGAGATGTTCGTCGCAGGCGCCCTCAACGCCAAGGCGATGGTCAGTCATGCCTACGCCCTGGCTGACTACGGCGAGGCGATCGAGGCTTTTCGTGCCGGTGCCGGCCGGAAGATACAGATCAGACCACAGGCAAGAGAATCAATAGAACTGTTGTAGCCGGTGAGGCTACGAGCTCGAAGGGCATCATGACCGTCCATCACGCACAAGCCGCGGCTCGCTATCAAGCGATCACTGACCTGTTGGCCGCTGATGGACGCGTGGACGTTGTCGACATCGCGAACCGACTCGGCGTTGCGCAGGAGACCATCCGACGCGACCTGCGCGCCATGGAGAGCGCCGGCAAGCTGCAGAGAGTGCACGGCGGCGCGGTGCGCATCGTCGCCAGCCCACTCGTGCTCCGCAACAGCCAGGCCCCGACCGCGCAGGATGACCTCGATCTGGCCAGTCGAATCTGGCAGGAGCTACCGCGCCGCGGAACCATCCTGCTCGGCACCGGCAAGCTGACACTCGCTCTGGCGCAGGTCATCGTTGGCTCGCCACCCGACACTCGCGGCCTCACGATCGTCACCAACTCACTCGACGCGGCCATCGTGTTGTCTCGGGCCAGCCGGCTGGAGATCTACAACATCGGTGGAACCGTGTCGCCAATCACTCGGGCACAAGAGGGGGACTGGGCAGTTCATGAAATGGAGCGATTGCACGTAGACGTGAGCGTGGTATGTCCCGCAGGAATAAGCGTGGAGCGTGGGCTTGCCCAGGCGACTCCGGCCGCTGCCGCCGTGTCGCAGGTCGAGGTGGCCTCAGGCGAACGGGTAATCGCGCTGGCCGGCGTCGACACCCTCGGCGTCTCTGCTTTCGTCCAGTTCGCTTCACTCGAACAGATCGACTCGATTGCCGTTGCCGGCTCTCCCAGCCAGGCTGTCTTGCAGCCGTTCTTGGAACGCGGTATCTCTATCACCGTCGGAGGGACCTCATGGCGCTCCGACGAGCAACATTCAGGTGCATCGGCGGACAAATAAGGCCCTTCTGAGCAGGAGCTTCACCCGCTCGCGCCCCCGTAGGGGCTTCGAATATATCCGGATGCACGGGCGGCAGTATCACGCGAAGTATCACGAGCGCCGCTCACTGGTGCTCGGTCCCCACCGCTAACCCGATGCACTGAGCCGCAAACCACTTGAGCGGCGCGCCAGGAGTGGCGACTCCCAACGCGCCAGGAATCCCACTAACCAGGAGCGAGATCCCATGAGCACGATAACCACCCTGGCCTAAGGCCAAATCACCGCAGTAGACACACTCACCATCGAAGGGGTCGAAGCCGACGAAACACCCGCAGTCGTCATCGTTGGGTGGCCGTCCGGATCAGCGATCGTCGGCGCGCTTGGCCAGATGATGCGGACGAAGTTCCGATGGTCGACACGCGCTGGTGTTCACCGACGACTAGTCGAGACTCGACAGGGGAGCGGGTCATCAGCATCGGCATGTCCCACACGTCGATCCCCAGGCTGCCGCGCATCGTCGACGCCTGCTGACCGAAAGGGATCTCAGCGGCGGGCGACGCGACCGCGGCCACGGACCGGCCCGAGGAGGCCGCGCCCGAGGACCCAGGCGACGAGGTAGGAGGCGAGCAGCAGGGTCGACATCACCACGCCGAAGCGGAGCAGGAAGGTGTTACCGAGCGGGTCGGCGAGCCGCTGCAGCACGACCGGAACGAGGCCGTGGGGATCGGTGACAACGTCCCAGGAGTTGAAGCGTGGGAAACGCCCGAGGTAGATCCCGATCGCGCTGAGCACGAGCGAGCTCACGGCGACCGCCCAGCCGACGACGCGCCCGGCCCGCGCCTCGACGACGTGGTGCACGACGAGCAGCGAGCCCAACCCGAGGGCGAGGCCCGCGGCGGCGAAGGTGCCGATGAGCGCGGTGTCGAACCACAGTGGCGCGCCGCCCATCCTTCCGAGATGGATGAAGTCGGTGAGGATGTACGGCGCGTTGGGCAAGAAGAGCAGCCACCCCGCACCGAGCACCCACAGCAGTGGGCGCGGTCCACCGCGACCGTGAACGGCTGCCACACAGAGCGAGAGCACGAACGGAATCCACGCGAGGAAGAGGTTCCACGTGAGGAAGACGAAGGCGGGCTCGCCGACTCGGTCGATTCGGATAGCGAGCAACCCGACCGCGGCGAGGGACAGGGCGACGAGGGCGAGGGCCAGCCCTGCCAGCCAGTACACGGGCCGAGGCTTCGGGGTGCGCGACATACCTCAACGCTAGAAGGTCCACACCAGCCCCGTGCGGTTAGGCGGCCTATCCCGAACGGCGAGTCGGTAGGGTGGCGCCGCCACGCCGCCCAACTTTGCACGCCTGACAGACCCGAGGATATGAACAGGTCGGGGAAGCCAACCGTGCTGCACCCGCGGCGGTTCCCCGATACCGCAGCCGCGATTGCGCAGCTGTTGCACGGGCGCACATCGTGCTCGCCGCCATCAAGGCGTACGGCAAGTGATCGCCCCTCGAAAGTGCGGAAATTCCGCACTAGCATCCCTACTGGCACACCGACGAGCAGATCCGTCTACACAAACGGGGCAGTGACCGGCGGCCAGTTCGGGATCAGCATTGATGAGGTCGAGGAGTTCCTGATCGCAGAGAGATCATGACCGCGTCACAGCCCACCCCGCGGCCCCACGGCTGGCTGTGGGAAATCATGAGCCTCCTCGGCCAGCTGCTGGTCGGCATCATCATCATCGCCGCCCTTGCAGCAGCAGTACTCTGGCTGTTCGGCATCATCTAGCCGATCGGGTGCGCATCCTGGGGGCTTTTGCTGTGCTTCGGTTTAGGCGAATCCGCCGATGCCATGCGACTACTCGCCGAAGCATCCACGACGCTGGCTGGGATCAAGGCGAGGAGACGGCTTTGACCGGCCCTATAACGACTGTTCAAGCTCGCAGCGCTTGGCTATTTACTGCGTGGCGCCGGCGTCTCCGGCGGTAGGCCGGGCGGAATATCCCGCTACGGCGTCCTTGGCGTGGCTGGCCCGGGTGGGGTTGGGCGGATGGGCGCACCCGGCCCAAACGTCGGGCCCTGGCCCTGGTAGCTTCCCTGAAGCCGCGTGAATAATTCGTTGATCTCGGCCTCCAGGTGGTCGATCCGCGCCTCCAGCCGGTCGATCCGTGCAGCGAGTGCTTTGACTTGTGTGTCGTCCGCCACGTCGCGATCTTGCCAGCCGGAGGTCGGTTGCGCCAGTGCCTAAGCACCCTGGCTTCCCAATCTGCTGCGTATCAATTCGATGCAGGATTAGCCCTGGTTTCTGGCCATACGGATGCGCTGATGAGTTCGGCACTCGCTGCATACGCACCCACGTACATATGCGGCATTCGTGCCGTGCTGGAGGTCCTCCCGACGGGTTGCCGTCAGGGCGGCATCCAGCTTCTCGGACACAATGCAAACTTTGAAGCTCAGAAGTTCACGAAGACGTAAGAAAGAGCTGATCTCAGCGTTCGCCCTTGCGTGACCTCATCCCCCGCTCGAAGCCGACCCGGCTCCGCTCCAGCTCGGTCATAGTCGAGCGGCATTCTCCGGCCGCCTCCGGCGAGGATCAGCATTCCGGCGGTGATCAGCTCGTATCCGGCATGGTTCGGCGGGCTCGCGAACCGAACCAAGACCTGGCGGCGATTGCCAGGCCGTCTATGATCACCGTGCGCGCGGGCACTCTTGGCGCGTCGTTTGCCAACCGGTGGCATGATCACGCCAGCTGGTTGTCGTCGGACAGTGTCGGGTGTTGCTCCGAGGTGGGTCGCGACAAGATTCGTCCCACGCGCCTACAGCTCAGCGGTGCGCTTCTATACGGTCTATAGATCGACCGCCTCAGTCACTGGCGCTTGTAGGAGCGTCGAGACCTTTGCAGGTTATCGAGAGCCATATGCAACTCTTCCAGCCCCATCGGTGGCTCGACATCATTGGTCTCAATGGCCCTATTCGGATTCCCTGCCAAGGCAATGAAGTGTCCATTGATCACGTCGAGGGCGTGCTGTCGTCCATTCGTGAGGTACTGCGTGGTCTCACGCTGCGCTCGACTAAATTGGCGATACTCCTCTTCGGTCCATCCACTGGCGGGCGGCAAAGCGTTCTTGTATGGGCGCAGCATGGTGTAAGTCAGGACGCTGTGACCGAGGCTGGAAAGTTCAAAGGCGTCTTGGCTCGGCAAGCACGCTGAGAACCCATCCATGATCACTGCCTTAGTCCAATGGCTGGGGTGAATCAGCATTCGAGCCAGCGTGAGCCCGGCGTAGCACGAGTCGATGACGAGCCGAAGATGCCGGGTCTTCCGGTTTTGACCAGCGCGCCCAGCAGTACACCACTCCATCAGTTGATCAGCTGAGAGTGGTCCGTCTTCGAGGGCAAGGTCGCCGTCAGGGTGGCCGTGTCCAGAGAAAACGAAATTCAGGGACCCGCCCCTGGAATCGTCGAAATGGAAATCTAGACGATCAACGGCTTCGGCGACGGCGTCAGCAACCTCGGAGTGAGTGGCCTCTTGAAGTAGGACATGGAAGTCAACCTCGTTCTTGAAGCCGGCTTCCTCCCCACCTGCGAACCAGTTCCCCCATGCCTGTACATTTCACGTGCAAGTGCTCATCGACACGCGCGCATGATCCCATGCCCTCGGATTGGTGATCCTCCCGTCATCTGTTAGCGTTCCACTTCGGTGGGACGAGGTCGTCGTGCTGATCCCACCGATTTTTCGTACCGGGGGACGGCATGACCTTTGGCGATTTGTGGCGCGCCTATGAAACTTTGTTTCTTATAGTTGGCCCAGTCCTGCTCGTTGGCATCGCCCTCATGGGTATTCGCATGTCCTCGTATTGGTGGTCGTTCCTCCTGTTTTGGAATCGTTACCGCGAGCGCACTGCCGTAACTACAGCACAGCTACGCGAGGTGGCCGTTCCCAACATCAAGATCCAAATAACGACCCGCGGTTCTGCTGGCAGTAGTGAGGTCATCCTGCGGGGGATTCGTAATGTGGTGAACCTAGCCGACGAAGACCCGGAGTTCTACGGGTCGTTCATGTCGGTGGAGATCGTCACTGAGTCACAGGATCAGGCCGCATTAATGGAGCGCACCTTCTCGCGAGCAGGAGTCAAGGTCAGTGCGCTCGTATTGCCCTCGGAATACAGCACGCCGAACGAGACCAAGCTGAAGGCGCGGGGCCTGCACTACGCCACCGTGCGTCGGCGGGAAGGCTGGAACTTCATCCCGGGCAAGACTTTCATCGTCCATTACGACGAGGAATCGGTGATGACGCCGGATGAGCTACGCAAGTTGGTACTGGTCCTTGCCAGCACGGACAAGAAGATTCTTGAAGGCCCGATCTACTACCCGCTCGAGTACACCGACGCCGCAGTGATCTGTCGCGGAATGGAAGCGAACCGACCAGTGGGTTGCTTCGAGTGCAGGCACGTGATGGAGAAAGGCATGCCCCTCCATCTGCATGGCTCCAACCTGGTAGTGGAGGAGCAGTTCGAGAACCAACTCGGGTGGGATATCGGCACTCTCGATGGGCAGCCTCTGATTGCCGAGGACTACGTGTTCGGCATGTCAGCGTTCTTGCTCGGCGGCAGCCAAGCGTTCGGCTGGCATGGTTGCGTAATGCTCGAACAGCCGCCGTTCAGCGTCAAGAGCGCATACAAACAGAGACACCGCTGGGTTACGGGCGTACTCCAAGGAATGGCGAAAGCACGAGCAACAGCCGAATTCAAACAACTTCCACGAGGCGTGCGGACTCGGCTCGTCTGGGGTACGCGATTCCGTATCGCTACGTTTGCCCTTGGTGTTGTGGTGGGTTTGCCCTCGGTGCTGTTCCTGCCACTGCTCTTGCTACGCAGCGTACAGATCCTCCTGATCAATAACGAGCCGCCCCTTCCCGATCTGATGATGATTGGACTGGCAGCCATCGGTGCCATGTGGCTTGGAAGCATCTTGATCGGTGCCTGGTACAACGTCATCGACGCGGGTTTGTCATGGCCTCGCCGCTGGGCGGAGATCTTCGCCGCGGTAGCAATCGCCCCAGTCGCTGGCATTATCGAGAGCGCCGCCGGCTTTCGTGCCGTCCAGCAGTGGGTGCTGGGCAGTCGCAAGGTGAGTTGGCAGCCTACGCCCAAGACGAAGGCTGCTGACGCCGAAATCGACTGGACGAGGGCAGCATGAACCACACCGAAAGTCACTTGCGGATAGTGCCAGAAGAAGCACAGATGCCGGCGACGTCACGCCGCAGGCCCGCGCGGAGTCACTTGCGGATAGTGCCAGAAGAAGCACAGATGCCGGCGACGTCACGCCGCAGGCCCGCGCGGAGTCACTTGCTGATAGAGCCAGAAGAAGCACAGATGCCGGCGACGTCACGCCGCAGGCCCGCGCGGAGTCACTTGCTGATAGAGCCAGAAGAAGCACAGATGCCGGCGGCGTCACGCCGCAGGCCCGCGCGGAGTCACCTGCTGATAGAGCCAGAAGAAGCACAGATGCCGGCGACGTCACGCCGCAGGCCCGCGCGGAGCCGTAACCGTTGGGCGTACAGGCTGGTGACTGTCGCTGACCTGCTTCGCCTGACGATGTCCGGGTGCACAGCCTTCCTTGTGGTCTTCATTTACATCGGCGTTCCTATCGCTCTGCTCGCTGGCGATCGATTGGACTCGCTGCTGCACGCGGCGCTGCTGGCAGCCGCAGTTGTCGCATTAGGTGCGTCAATCGTTCTCTGCGTCTTACACAGCACGAACCTTGATATCGAAAAAGAGAATGACATGACGGAGCCAGTCGTCGGAGTCGCCAAGCGTCACTGCCTCGTGTCCGCGGCACCAAAGATCCCGGGGCCGGCTCGCCCGATTGATCATCGGCCAAGGAGGGCGATGTGAGGTCGACACGACGCAACGTATACGTCTCGCTTGCGTTGGCTGTCACAGCCGCTGTCGGCGGATGTGCTGCGGTTGTAACCGCGCCAGGTGCAACACCGCAACACATCGTCGCCGAACGCAGGCTCGAGGCTCTGGAGGGACGCGGAAGTCGACCAGATGACATCCGCTTCGGGGTGCAGTTGGATTGGGCGACTGACACTCCGCGTGACTTCGAGAAACGATCCAAACTCCGCCCAGCGGTGTACGGCGAATTCTTGGAGTTCCCCTTCCGGGCAGAGGTCGCAGTGTGGCTCGATGACAAGATTCAAGCGGTCAAAGCAGCAAACGGTATTCTCATGCTTACTCTCCAGCCGGGATTGGGCGTAGACGGAGCCGAGGGCCTGAAGGCGGTAACGCCAAAAGCTCTCGCCGACCTGGGTGACGCGTTACGCAGATGGAATGGCGAGGGCGTCCCAGTCATTGTCCGCTACGGACAGGAAATGAACGGCTCGTGGTATCCGTGGTGCCAGCAGCCGAAGGAGTACGTCAAAAGCTTCCGCCGGGTGGCAGACGCGGTGCACGCTGCGCCGTATAGTCGCATGCTTTGGTCGCCGAATGAAGGTGGAGGTTATCCCTATCAGGGCGGTCGATACGAGGCGAAACCAGGCACTAAAGCATTCTCGATCCTCGATACCAACAATGACGGACAGCTAACCCAGAAGGATGACCCATATAAGCCGTACTGGCCTGGCTCCCAGTACGTGGACTGGGTTGGGTTATCGCTATACCACTTCGGGCACAAGTACCCCTGGAAGGCCAACGTGTTGCCCGAGAACGACAAGTTCACGGGCAAAATGGAGGGCAACTTCCACGGGAAGAACGGCGATGAGCGCCCCGTCCCGAACTTCTACCAGCGATATGCCGAAGGCAAGAACAAACCCATGGCGGTGTCAGAAACCTCCGCGCTGTTCAACCTGGCCGCAGCCGATCCCGGGACTAAAGGCGCGAGTAACGAGGCGATCAAGTCGGCATGGATGGATCAGGTGCTAGCCGCCGACATCCCGCAGCGCTACCCGGCGTTACGTCTCATCAGCTGGTTCGAGCAGAGCAAGATTGAGCCAGATGTTCAGGGCAACCCAGTGAGGGGAGTGGATTGGCGCATCACAGCGGACGCATCGGTCTTGGCCGCGTTCAAAGCTCGCCTTCCCGAGTGGCTAGCAATGGCACCACACGAATGACGCCAGGCCCGAGTCTGAGTCCGTAGTCTCCGTCCTTGTGGTCTCCGTCCTCGACTGTTGGTAGCCAGTCATCCAAGCAGGTGTCGACGCGACGCCTCCATGGGGTACTCCGCTCCTCCATCAGGACGTTGAAAGGTGCAGAGCGTCTGGGCGACGCTCTCTACCGGCCCTTCCACCCTGGTCACCTCCCGTCCACCGTTCTGTGTCCACGAGGATGTCAACAGGGCCACAGCCGGTTCGAACTTCTCACTAACTCAGCTGAGCGAGCGACCCAATGACTCAGCTGGCCCCTCGCCGCACATCGCCGATCCAAATGTGTTCAGCAACGCCTGAAAGAAGATCATCGGCCCACACCGCAGACTTCGGACGAAGATGTTCGCAAGCGCTGATCGTGCCTCCGACAGCAAACCACCATCCGTGTCTCTCCGATGGCCAACCGACACTTAAGCCGAAATCAACTCGACAGTGGTGAACCAAGACCCGCCGACCCAGGACAGGCGGGAAGCCCATTAGCGGCGCTGGTAATGTCGCTGCGCGCCAGAAGGTACAACACGCCCTCTAATACTTGGATTCCGACGCTCGACCGCCTGTTCTAGCCGATGTCGGGGACTTTGACGCCAACGTCTCTTCACTATCCGCGGACCGTCCCGGTTGTCCGGCCGGAAGAGCTGCCCTTGCTGCCGCCGCTTAGACCCTGACGCTCCCACAATCCAGGCCACCAGCGACCCGTGACCTGCGCCACCCAGTCCTGGGTGGAATCGTCAGGCGCAGCTTGAAACACCGCAAACGCCGCCTCCCTCAACGCCTTCTCCTCCGAGACGCCGCGGTAACACAGGCCAGCCGCGAGTTCCTCGATTTTGCCGACCAGACGCAGAGCATCGCCCGGCTGCGGCGCCGCCGATGACCGTCCCGCAGACTCTGACACCGGCCGCACAGACGAGCCACCGTGGCCCTGGACGGCACGCTGGGCTTCGCTTTCGCTGAGGCCAGAGATGTTTTGAAATCGCCTGGCCAATTTCTCGTCCTCAGACAGGGGGATCGCGCCGTCCTGTTCCAGTGCACGCATCGCACTGTCCTCAGAGAGTCCCAGCCGTCTCCACATGGCGTACCCCTCGCGAGCACTCCCGCGAAGATCATCAGGCCGCATTAGCACCTCTCAAGTGAAAGTCCTCAACGACGACGGGTCAATCAACCAAGACCGACCCCGCTTGGTCGCCGCGAGCCGACCCGTAAGGCACAACTGAGTGACCCAACGCACCGAACAGCCCAAACCCGCGGCCACCGACCCTGCATCCACCCACCTAGGAGGACACTCCAATCCCTTAGTCCCATCACCCGCCGACACTTCCGCAGAATCCGCAGGTGAGGTTCCCCCGCTTTCCTGGAGGCTCTCGATCTTGGTCTGATTAGGCCAAGGGAGGAGCTGTTTGTGACCAAACCGAGCAAGTTCGCGCCGGAGTTCAAGGCTCGCGCGATCGATTTGTATCGGTCCTCAGAGGGCCGCACGATCGCTGATGT
>JBKPTR010000073.1:0-12203 GCA_046735615.1 Actinomycetota bacterium | reverse complement strand
GCCGCATCGCTTTCATTCGCCTCAACTTCGTCAAAAAGCAACTCCGCCGCCCGGTAACCAATTGCCAGCCGGGGCTGACGGACTGATGACAGTGGAACGGCAGCCGCCGCAGCAAATGCAATATCGTCGTAGCCGACAATTGCCATATCATTCGGAACTCGCAATCCAGCGGTTACGAATCCCTGGAGCAAACCGATTGCGAGTAGGTCATTGGTAGCAAAGACTGCGGTGGGGCGTTCGGAACTGGGCATCGCCGCTAGTTCCTCCGCAGCTGTGACGCCTGAATCCACGTCAAGATGTGCGGTGGACTTGACGACGAGTTCTGCTGATCCGTTATGTCGCGACCTCGCGAGCTCGGCACCCAATCGCCGGTCCGCAACTTGTTGTAGCTTTCCCGGCCCGCCAATTACAGCGATCTTCGTGTGCCCCTGTTCCAATAGATGCTGGACCGCCAGGCGCCCGCCCTCGACATCGTCAACCTTTACCGAACAGAAGTCCGACACGTTTCCGGCACGGTCCAAGAGCACCACAGGGATCCCGCGAAGCCTCAGCTGTCTGACCCGCTCGTCGAGACCCCAGATGGGAGCGAGCAGCACGCCGCGAACCCTCTGTTGCATCAAAACGAGCAATTGAGCGCTTTCACGATCGGCTTCTTGGGCGCTATTTCCAACTTGAACGGAATAGCCACGTTCGTGTACGCAGTTCTCGGCACCAATTACTAGATCGGTATAGAAGGGATTGGCAATATCCATCACAATCATGCCAATGGAGCGACTCCGGCCGGCCCGAAGCTGACGCGCCGGCTCATTGGGAATCCAACCAAGCTTTGCGATCGCAAGCTCGACTCGGCGGCGCGTCGGCTCGGCAACTATGTCGGGTGAATTCAGAACATTCGATACGGTGCCCAGTGAAACCCCCGCCAGCGCGGCGACATCTTTCATGCTAACTGTAGCCTTACGAGCCGCCATGCGCCCGCTTACTCCTAGTCCCGAATTGAACGTTGGACTCGATTTCTCGACCAAACAAGATTGCCCGATAAATCTTGGGCAGAATTATACAGCAGGGGTGAGCGGCATTCGACGCACTTCCGCAGCAACGTTGCGCCATCGCCCGACGTTAACAATGGCGTGGCGCCAAGCTGCCTTCGATCTTGACAATGCCGGAGTGCTGAACGACGACCTCCGACCAGCCGTCTTTGCTGGGTCGCATGCAGCCATCAGAAGCGGACACGTACTGGGACCAACGCACGCGCACTGAATACTTACCCGCCTCGGGCAAGGACACCGTTAGGGAATCGGGATCACGCGCGATGACTCGCCCTGGTGATGCGATGACTGGCCGCGGGTTCGTCACTGCACAGAGTGTCCAGTTTCGGTCCCACCACACTGCTTGCAAGTAGGGCAGCCCATTGCGTACCAGGGCCGCCTCATCAGGCGCCGACCAGTCGTACGGCCCGTTGGAGACCGCCACATGCGAAACGGCATTGTCGTCGAGCCATTTTCGGTAAGTGTCTGGGTTGAGGGATCCGTCGTAGAAGATGGGATTGCGCTCGACGTCCACCTGTCGCAACCACCCTCGTGCGATTGGAACCAAACGTGGCACGGCGGCAGCTTCGCCGCGCCGCTGCGTCGGAACGACCTCGACCGGTCCATCAACACCTCGAGCGACCAGCTGGTCAAGCAGGGGCGTATAGAACTTAGCGCTCAGCGCCGGATCGCCCCGTTCTCGCACCTCTGTGATTGATGCCGGCGGCAGGAGCAAGATCGCGCTCACCGTGGCTGCAATGAGGGCGATCAGAGGTACGGTCGCCACGGCGACGATGGTCGCGGCAGCGAACAACTCAGGCAGACGGGTTGCGTTCGTGCCAACGGGCGTCGGCAGCACAAAGGCTCCAGCGACCAGCAGTGCCGATAACAACGCACCCCAGCGCACAACCGCGCGGCGCCAACACAATCCGGCCACGGCCAGGCAGATCAGCACACCCCTCAGCGCGTGCTCATCCGCGAACGGTTGGCGCCCGCCATTGCCGAACGCCAGCCCGACAACGACGGTCGGCACTAATGCACTGACAGCCAGCGTCAGCCCGCCTCGTCGCTGGCCAGAGAGGAAAAGCGCACCACCAGCTACGCCGAGGAACAACCCTGCCACCGAGCTGTTGAGTGCCACTAGAACAGACAACGCAGACGTGACAAGCAGGCGTCCCGAAAGCAGAGCCAACAGCGCGCCAAGCGCCAACGCGAGACCGAGTGCGAACGTAGTCCGAGTAGTCACAAGATTTCCGGTAAGGCAGACCGCCCCAACAATCGCGCCGACGACCGCTCGCGGGACCGCGGTGCGCTTCAACAACGCCGCGAAAAGCACGACGCTTGCGACGTAGGCAAGCGCCGTCGTAAGGCGTACACCCAGGAACGCCATCACCAGAGGAGACAAGACGCTGTAGCCGAGTGGGTTGAAACCGCTATACCAGCGGAGGTTCAGCAGCTCAGGCCAACGCATTTCGGCAAACTCGGCATGTGCTACCTGTGCTGCCAGATCACGGCCCATCGGCGGAGCGAGAAGGTACGCAGCCGCGAATAGGACGGCAATGGATCCAGCGGCAACGACTCCAGGCGATCGTCGGAACAGCGAAACAATCCGCAATTGCGTGCTGCGACGCAGAAGGCTGGTGACCGGCTTCTCGGTGTCGACGCTTCCCGGATTTTCGTTGAGCGTATCGGCGTCTTTCGCGGTTGCTGACTGAAGAGTCACCACAGAAGGTTCCTCGTTACGATCGTCCCCCTCCTGATCGCTTGGCATAGTTGCTGCGTGATCCGCGCGGCGTGCTGCGCGGTAACGGTGTCCTCCTCCCGGCACACGAACTTCAAGTAGACGCTTTCCGAGGACGGCCTATCTAGCAGCGACGGTGATGGAGTGGGGCGCCATCGCCCGACATCTATGACATCACCTGAAGCTTGGCAATATCCAACGATCCGACGGGTGTCGCGCTTTCCGGTTCCCGACGGCCCTGGCACCGGACTGTGCCCATAGAGGCCATCTGGGCTCTGAAAGAGTTTCTATTCCTACCGCTGCGTCGTGCATAATGATGAACCTTCGGACCAGATCGGCCAGAACGGGGCGGCTAGATCATCGTGGCGGACGCATTGGAGTCCAATGACCAACCGCACAGACATGGTGTCGCCTGACGCGTTGGTGCTGACACACGCGCTTGAAAAGCTCCGTGGGCGTGACGGCCTTACTCATTCGCGGCTGGAACACAGCCGCAGCCTAGAGGCAGCGCCCCTTTTCAGCTTGGCGGCAGTACGGCGCCATGCCGCTGTGCACGACACGGATCTGGCTCAGGCTGCGCTGGATGTCATCAAAGAATGCGTACGCGAAAACCTCCATGATTCGCAGCGCATAGTGGCCGACGCAGTTTTGGGCCTCGCGGCCTTCTCCGAGGTTTACCTCGGCCAGGGCGTGGACACACGTACTGTCTCTGCGCTCCAGTTCGGCTTGCTTGGGAGGCGACGTACCACCCTACTGTCGCGGTGGCGCTTGCTACACCAGGCAATGGGTCTTACAGCCGCTAATCCGCCGAGTGACCGTGCCTTACGAGGAACCATAGAACCGACGGTGCTTCGCGAACTCGCACGGCAGCTCATAAGGCGTGAGGAATACTCAGTCGGCTCAAAGAGCGTCGTCATGCCGTACGTGTCTGAGAAATCTCCACGGACGCTGCCAATGTCCCGACCTGGCAGAGTCATCGTCGTCGGCGGCGCCGTGATGGATGCCACATTTCGTACAAAGGACCTCCCACCAAGAGAGACCTCACGCGAGGCATACGGGTTCAAACTGGCGCCTGGCGGAAAAGGGCTATGGCAGGCGGTAGCCGCGGCGCGCTTGGGCCTTGATGCAGCGCTGGTTGCCGCGGTTACGGATGATCGTTTCGGCCACGAGATCGTCAATTATTTGCAGGATCAAGGCGTAGATACATCCCTGCTGAAATTAGTTCAGGACGCCGATACCCCATTTACAGGTGTCATAGAGTTCGAACTCGGTGATAGCATCGCTATCAATTGGCCAAACCACATGAGTGTTCGTCTTGACATTCGCGATATCGATCGCATTGGTCAGCACTTCGTCGGTTGTGATGCTATTCTGCTAACGTTTGAGATTCCACGCGAGACTTTGCAACACACCTTAGCCCTGCTGAGTGGGCTCGATGAGTCCAAGCCACTCGTCGTAGTGACACCCGGGCACCCGTACCCAGATACTGGAATTTCTGGCCAAGCCCTCTCTCAGCTCGACTACTTGGTTGCACACCCGTGGGAGCTTGGCCGGTATGCGCCTCCTGATCGCTCCTCGTTTGACCTCGATGTCACCGCCCGACAACTACTGGCATATGGCGTGGAGACCCTTTGCATTCCCAATCTCGGCGGATGCACCGTCTATTCTGAGCCACTCGGGACATTCAACGTGCCAACCTTCCCATCACAGTACAAGGAAATCTCCACATCGCGAGACGTTTTCTGCGCCGCGCTTGTCGCAAAGCTAATAGATAACAGGCGGGATTTCTCGGAGGAGGTTGCCCTGTGGGCGACCGCCGCCATGGCGGCCGCAATTGCTGACCATCCCTTACCGAATCCGATGCCCGATCGTCGGCGCGTGGAACAACTACTCGAGCGATCCCGGTTCGCTGTTAATCCACGACACGTTCAGGCTGGCGACGTAGTCGAGGCCTATCCTGATCAGGGACAACTTCTGTTCCCCCATTGATACTGCAACAAAAAATCATCGAATCCAACAATCTGACCCGGCTTCGCTGGAATCGCCCGGGATACTTCGTTTGCAATTCCAGGAACTTTGCACTGCCGTAGCGTTCCCGTAATTGTCGAGGACTAACATAGCGGCCGTTCTCATATAGATACGGCCGAGCCTTGACCGTCATCCATTGTTGCCAGTTTGAAGCCCGATAACTGCATCCCGTGAAACCCAAGTTGGGATCCACGGCTGTGACGAGCAGGTCAATGTCGGGCATATTATGACGTACAAAATTTCGCGTCCTCGAGAGGAGCGAGGAAATCGCATTCGGCGGTGAACTGTCGACCGAATACACTCGGGAGAGGTCCAAGGCTCGCTCCCTTGGAATCCCGAACTGACGGCGAAGCTGACCTCCTACGCAGTTCCATTGCAACGGAGACAAACTGCAGATTGTGACCGGAAGCTTGGCGATTGGATCGACCAGCGCAAAATACAAGGAGTCGGACCGAACGCTCCGAAGGTAGTGAAGTGATGACAAAACGGGGAGCGCCCGCGACGGGTCAATCACCTCGAATGTCAAGTCCCGTAGCGGGAATTCCTCGACAGGCACGAGGGCGCGGACGGCCCGTGCGTCATTGCGCAGTCGCTCGGCGCTGATTATCAGTTCCCGCCGTGCTTGCCCTCTCGCAATCCAGCCTTTATGGGAGGCGATTCGGGGCAGCTGGAGCAAGACACGAACGGCCAGTGAACGAGGCTCCACACCCGCCCTGAGAGCGGTCTCCCTTATCAGCTCACGGAAGGCAGACCCGGGTGACGAGCTGCGACACTCCTCCAGATGCAGCCACGGTCTGGCGCTTGCTCCGGGCGGATCACCGATCTCTGGGCTTCGGCACGTCGATCCATTCGATCGCAGCGCATATTTGTTTGATCGCAGGACATATTTAGATGGTCTACCCCCCGGCACATGTTGGGACGCTAGACCGTTTATGGCAGTCGCGGAGGCCGTATGGGGAGCAGGCAACTCTTTTTGTGGCAGGAATATGCCAATTTCGTGCCAAAAGGCAGCCTCTCTGGGACGTGTCGTGCCAGCGCCAGCCTTTAGTCCACCATGTCCCTTAGCCTTCAACTTCGACTCGCCAGTTGGGTTCGGCCACATTACCAATTTTGCCGGTTGACAGACTATTGCCGTGATATTTACTGAGGTGCTAAGTAGAGACTAGCAGCACGACTATCCAATCCGAAATCACTGACACGATTCGAAAGGAGCAAAGCTAATGCCTAGTCTTCTGACAGTGCTGCTAATAGTCGGTCTAGTCATGCTCGTGATGTCCTTTTGGCGGCAAATTGCAGTCTTCATGCTCTTTGTCACTATGACGGTCTTCTGCTTCGGTATCTATTACATCATTACTGTTCTTGAAGATATAGTTTAGCCCAACAAATCGCGCCGACTCCCGAAAACAGATTGATCGGGACTTCGGGCCGGAGCGTGGATTGGGCCGCTACATTGCCGATACCGCTCGAGAACTCCGTTTCGGCGGCTGACTAGCCGGACCGCCACCTGGACACACATATGTGAGAGTGGCGATCACCGCCGGGGAGCGTAAGCACCGGGCGATGCAAATCCCGCCAGCCACACTCCCCGCAAAATCATCGCAAGCTAGCTGTCAGCAAGTTCTATCCGCGCATGTCAGCTGCGCGGCACTGATGAGGCACCGATGAGGGACTGATGAAGCACTGATGAAGCAACTGCCCTGGGGCTGAGTGAATCCTGCCTTGGGTGGCGCGACTAGCGCCAGTGTCTGCACGGACTCGAGATTTGTCGATTGTGTGATCATCGCTACCATTGGGCGGTTGAAGCATCATGCTTCTTCGCAACGTCATTTAGGGCGTGCAATCACGCCCGTTTAGTGCGTACAGCGCAGTGCGCCCTTTACATCGCTCGTCGGAGCCAGCGCGCTCAGTCTTCGGGCGTCTCCTCGACACAAGTCAATTGTCATTATGTCCGCAATTGACGGTAAGCTGCCAAGGAGCGCAAATTGCCCGATTCATTAGTAGATATGAACGACAACAACTCTTGGTCTGCCGGGGCCATCTCTCCAAGTGTTGAGCGTGCGCTTGCTCTACGACCCGCCTTAGGTACATTCAGAGCCCGGCTTGCCGAAAGCTGGAGCCTAGACACCGCCTATCCGGGTAGCGTCACCCCGTCGCGTTGGTTTGCCGGCAACCCTCAGGGCCAGTGTGGCGTCTCTTCAGCCTGGCTTGCCGAAGAACTCGCTCGTGAATACTCGATAGCTTCAACGTTCTGTTTGGGATCGCTTATCTTTGACGACGAGCAGGCGGAGGATCTTCTAGATCACTGTTGGCTGGAGATTCCTGCAGAACCCGAAGAGCTGGTTCTGGATCTTACGTGTGATCAGGCGCGAGGATTCGATAGAGAGATCGTGTTTGACTCGAAGAGCGCCCTCGATCGAGCGCACATCTACTACATCTCACGTGACCGTGTAGATAACTCATTGATCGTGATCCAGTTGTGCTCAAGCTTCTGCAACGTCCTGAGCCGGCCCATGTCATCGGCCGTCACGCGTGCGGCCTCTTCCAGCAACTCTGCCTGCTGTCGGACTGCTGGCGGCAGTGTTTCAATCCGGTACAACACGGTCAGGTCAGCAGCGGCCTCAATGTGATCGACTACGTCATCCATCCGCGCGGCAAGCACGGCGATATCTTCTCGGTCGAAGGGCGTGATGAAGCTGGTGTTCAACGCCCGCATGATCTCGTGCGTTGTCTGGCCCGCGACATGCTCCAGGTCCTTCAGCTGTCGGGCGAGCTCAGGCCGCTGGTCGTAGTCCGCGTTCACCAACTTCGTCAGCATCAACGCGGCATCCAATGCGTTGCCCGCCGCGGTCGTAAACATGTCGTAGAACTGCGTGTTGCGGGGAGTGAGGCGCATGGGCTTGATCACCTCCAGTACATGAAGCGGTCGTACGCAAACAGTGAGCGGCAATAGCCGGACATGTGCTGCGGGATACCCAGCCCTTCGTAAGCGAGACGTTGGCGAAGACCTTAGGTCGCGCTCTCGAAGCCGATCAGGCGATTGAGCCAGTTGATTTGGGCAAGGCGTTGGTGGCTGAGTCCACCCTCATGGTCATTGAACGGGTAAACGACGATGTCCTTTGCGCCGCCATACGCGTGATACGCGGCATATACCGTCGACGGCGGGCAGACCTGGTCCATAAGCCCCACTGAAAACAGGGCGGGCGCAGAGCCCCGCTTGGCGAAATTGACACCATCGAAGTAGCTGAGCGTCGTGAACGCGCTGTCGCCATCACCACGATGGATCGCAAGGTATCTGGTGATTTCCGTATACGGGGGTTCGTCGCATATATCGACCGCTCGTCGGAAGTGGCAGAGAAACGGCACGTCGGGCATGACAGCCACGAGATCGTTTGCGAGGCCTGCAGCGGCCAGGGCGATGCCGCCGCCTTGGCTGATTCCTTGCACCGCAATGCTCGAGGCATCGACGTCTGGGAGGCTCCGCACCGCCTCAAGCGCGCGCAGCGCGTCCACGAAAACGCGCCGGTAGTAATACGTCTTGGGATCATCGATGCCCTTGGTCATAAAGCCAGGCGCGTGTGGTCCTGCTCCGTGCGGATCGGGCGTGTCGCCGCCGCCGCCCCAGCCGGAACCTTGGCCGCGGGTGTCGACGAGCAGGTGGGCGTAGCCCGCGCTCGCCCACGACAGGAAGGCGCCCGGAACGTCTCGTCCGCCGTTGTAGCCGATGAATTCGACCACGGCCGGAAGCGGACCCTTCTCATGTCGCGGGCGCAAGAGCCAGGCGTTGATCCGGTCTCCGGCGTATCCACCGAAGGATGCGTCGTAGACCTCCACCGTGCGGTAAGGCGTATCGACCGGCCGTAGCTGCATGTCGAGGTCGAAGGGCCGCGTCTCCGCGATCGTGTCATTCCAGAAGGTGTCGAAGTCGGCCGGTTCAGCCACCGCCGGCCGGTAATCGATGAGCTCCTCGTACGACAGGTCAGTCCTGGCCATTCAACTTCCCCTCACGACGACGAGGACAGCGAGCGGAGCTCCCGGGTGGCAAACCTAGGGAGTGGTCTCCCACAGGCCCATAATGTTGCCCTCCGGATCCTGGAAGTAGGCGAAGGCACCCATGCCAGGGATTGGAGTGCGCGGTGTCAGGGTGCTGCCGCCCTCAGACTCGATCTGCTTCAGGGCATCGTCGATGCCGTCGACGTCGATGGTGATCACCGGCGATGTCAGTTGCTCAGTGCGCTGAAACATGCCGCCGTTGATCGCACCAGGCTCGGTGGGCACCTGGGTTTGCTCGTCCACGTCCGTCGTCTTCACAGTCGTGTACTCGCTCTCCCCCATCGGCATTGTCTGAAGCTCCCAGCCAAAGACAGAGCCGTAGAAGTTCTTTGCTCGATCAATGTTGTCGGCTGGAATTTCGAAGTGCACGACCTTGCCCATGATGAATTCCTCCTTGAGGAGATAGATGTTCGGAGAACAACCTTACGAACCGTTCTCCCGGCGGCGACAGCGGGTGGCCGCCTCAATGACTACGCTCCCTGGCCATGATCCTCATGCATCGCGGTGAGCGACCGGTGGTACCGGAGTCCGCGTACGTCGCGCCGTCAGCAGTGCTGTGTGGCGCGGTCACCCTGGGCGAGCGAGCACGCGTACTGCACGGGGCGGTCCTGACTGCCGAAGGTGGTGAAATCTGGATCGGCGACGACGTCGTGATCATGGAAAATGCCTTGATTCGCGGCCGATCGCGGCACCCGGTATCAGTCGGCGACGCGGTGCTCGTCGGCCCGCACGCTCACCTCAACGGGTCAAGCGTCGAGGACGAAGTGTTCATCGCGACTGGAGCATCGCTGTTCCCCGGGTCGGTTGCAGGTAGCGGATCGGAACTGCGGGTCAACAGCGTGCTGCACGTCAATTCCAAGCTGGCACCAGGAACGACCGTGCCAATCGGCTGGATCGCCGTCGGTGACCCAGCTCAGCTCTTTCCGCCTGATCAGCACGAGGCGGTGTGGCGGGTGCAAGCCGAGCTCGACTTTCCTGGCACCGTTTATGGTGTGCCGCGAGGTACGCCGATGCGTACGATCATGGCTCGCCAAGCCGAGTTCTATGCCGCTCATGGAGACGACCAGATCATTGATCCTTAGCGAGGTGCGTTTGTCTAGTGTTTGTCTATTGTTTGTTCTAGGATATGCGCCGATCCTCCGTAACGAGTTAGGCGGCCGCGTGGAAAGAGCAACCGTTGATGCGGACGAAGACCTGGTTGAACTGGTGGACGAGGCGGGGTCGGTTATTGGGCACGCCGCGCGGACGACCGTGCACCACACCCAGACGCCTCGACACCGCGCCTTCTCGGTCTACCTAACCGACGATGCTGGTCGCGTGCTGCTCACGAGGAGAGCTCTGAGCAAAGCCACCTGGCCTGGTGTTTGGTCCAACTCGTGTTGCGGCCATCCTCGTCCGGGAGAGATGGACGTCACGGCCATCCACCGCCGAGTCTGCGAGGAACTCGGTGTGGAAGTGAGGAACCTCGAGGCCATCCTGCCGGACTTCAGCTACACCGCCACCGATCCGCACGGGCTGGTCGAGAACGAGGCCTGTCCGGTCTATCGCGCGTCCATCGTCGATACAGCCGTGCTACGCCCCGACCCCGAAGAGGTGATGGATTACCAGTGGCTCAGCTGGCCCGATCTGGTCGCCATCGTCGAGTGCGCGCCTGGCTTTTTGAGTCCATGGGCGGTCGCGCAGATTCGGAGTATCACCCCACCACACCAGACAGCTTCGATTCCACAGCGGACGCCAAGTGGCAACGCCGCCGACGTGACCGTGACCCTGGCCGGTGTTCAGCGTCTGCTCCATGAACAGATCAACGAGCTGACACGGCTCTGGCGCGATCTGGATGACGAGCAGGCACCCGACGTACTGGCTCAGGATCTGCCCGCGTGGCTGAATGATCTTCTGCAGCAGGGCGGCAAACGGATACGGCCCGCCATGTGCCATTGGGGATATATCGCCGCTGGCGGTGAGACTGACGGGGATGGGCATTCGGAAATGATCCGGGCCGCAACGGCCGTTGAGTTGCTGCACCAGTTTGCATTGCTCCATGACGACGTGATGGATGAGTCCGACCTGCGCCGCGGCCGCCCGGCGGCACACCGACAGGCCGAGCGCTGGCACGCTCAGGCCGGCGCACGCGGCGACAGTTCTGCCTTCGGACGAAACCTTGCCGTGCTGCTTGGTGACCTCGCGCTCGTACAGGCCCATCGGCTGGTCGCCACACTGACGCCCCGGCTGCGCGAGCTCTGGTACGAGTTGTGCGTCGAGCTGGTCCTGGGTCAGCGCGGTGATCTCACCGGTGCGGCGGCCGGTCGGCGTGATCGATCCCATGCCAAGCGACTCGCGCAACTGAAGTCAGGTTCCTACACAGTGGCACGCCCGTTGGCCCTCGGCGCAGCCGCTGGTGGTGGCACTGCCGCGGCTCATCGCGCTCTGCACCGCTTTGGCAGTCATGCCGGCGTCGCATTCGCCCTGCGCGATGAAGTCCTCGGCGTCTGGGGAGATCCTGTCGCCACCGGCAAGCCGATTGGTGATGATCTTCGACGAGGAAAGCCCACTGTGCTGCTCAGCCTGGCTGCCGACCGTCTCAATGGCGCGGCGGCCCAAGCGTTGCGCAAGACCGGCTCTGCTTCGATGACTGCGCTGGACGTGAAAGTTCTCCAGGATGCGATGTTGACGGCTGGGGTTCAACACCAGATGGAGGCATTGATCACTCGGCACGTCGAGGCTGCCTGCAGCTGTCTAGCTGATGGTTCCTTGCACCCTGTCAGCGTCGCAGGCCTGATTGATCTCACCAAGTCATTGGCTTGGCGTACGTCCTGAGCAGCCGTCGCGCCTCGACTGTGCACAAACCTTGGACACTGCTAAGTCGGAACAGACACCAGCAGGTCCGGCAACGCAGCGGCGGCACGACTGATTGAGTGGCCGAGAGCCACCGCCAGTGGGTCACTCAACGAGCCGGCCTCGACAACAGCGTCCTGATGCTGCCCGCCAACTGCTATCAATGTCTGGCGAGCCACGACGCCCCGGACGAGCTCCACCGCGGGCACGACGTCGCTAGGCATGGGAACGGCGATGACTACGGCATCGGGCCTCTGGCGTGCTACCGCGCTCAGCCAGTCCGCGAGCGGCAGGTCAGTGCCCATGTGGATCACCCCCATCCCCTGCCGGCGTGCAGCCGTTGCGAAGCTGAGGATGCCAAGCTCGTGGCGACAGCCCGACGGCAAGCCAGTCAGCACGCGAGGAAATCCTCCACTCTCTTGACCGGCAGCATCGAAGGAGGCGTTCAACCGCCGCTGTACCGCCGCAGCCACCATGTGCTCCCCAGCCACGCTGACCTGACCGGTGGCCCAGGCGGTACCCAGGCG
>JBKPTR010000072.1:0-14096 GCA_046735615.1 Actinomycetota bacterium | reverse complement strand
CCCTCCCGGCGCGAGTGTGTATCGGGAGCAGGTTATCAGCAGGGTGGGTCACAGCCGCCGAGCCTTGTGCTGGTTGTATGCAGTGACGGGACTATCTGGACTAGCCGACACAAGACGGCCCCAACCCGGGCTGGAAGCTGGGTGGGGCCGGAGATGTCTTCGGGACTGCCCTAGTCGATGCGCCGCGACTCGTCGTGGATCTTAAGCGCTACCTGCTTGAGCTTGTCGGCGTGCTCCTTGCTGTGGTGTGAGCAAAAGAGGAGGTCGAACCCGTTGGCCATGGTGACTCGCACGTAGGCCTGCGCACCGCACCGATCGCAACGATCCGATGCGTTCAAGGCGGGACCTTCGATGACGGGCGTGTTCACGGGGCCTCGCTTCCTGACGATCAGCTGATCTTGTCTGTACTGAGGCGTGCACCGTACTACTGATGCACGCCTGTCATATCTTCAACATCTCGCCTGCGTCTGATTGTTCCGTTTCTACATCTCGGACCGATGACTGTCGTGTAACGAATCCTGTGAATCAACGCAGCCGGGTGTTATGTGGATTTCGTTCCCCGACACAGCCCGGATTGGCGCCATTTGGCACCGTTCGGACGTCTGTCGCGAGGTACTCTCAGCCCGTGCCAACTGCCAGCCCAACAACCGAAAGCCGTGAGTACGAGGCACGGCACCTGCTGGTGCTGGAGGGTCTTGAGGCAGTCCGGAAGCGGCCCGCGATGTACATCGGCTCGACCGATACCAGGGGGCTGATGCACTGTTTGTGGGAGATCATCGACAACGCGGTCGACGAGGCGCTTGGGGGTTATGGCAAGGAGATCTTCGTCACACTGCGCCCTGACGGCGGCATCGCGGTACGAGACCAGGGCCGTGGCATACCGGTCGACATCGAACCACGGACCGGTCTGTCGGGCGTAGAGGTGGTCTTCACCAAACTGCACGCTGGCGGCAAGTTCGGCGCTGGCTCCTATAACGCGACAGGCGGGCTGCACGGCGTTGGTTCTTCGGTTGTCAACGCCTTGTCGAGTCGGCTTGACGTCGAAGTGGACCGCAACTCCGCCACCTGGGCGATGTCCTTCCGCCGCGGAATACCCGGGACGTTCGACGGGCCCGGACCTACGGCGAAGTTCACACCGGGAGGCGGGCTTCGCAAGATCGGTCGGGCGCCGAAGGGTACGACCGGAACCCGAGTCACGTACTGGCCCGACCGCCAGATCTTCCTTCACGATGCTCAGCTGTCGTTTCGAGACCTCCAAGACCGAGCCAGGCAGACAAGCTTCTTGGTGCCCGGACTCGCGCTCTATATTGCTGACGCCCGTGCCTCAGACGTCGTTGAGGAGAGCTATCTGCACCAGGGCGGGATCTCGGAGTTCTGCGAATTCCTTGCGCCCGACGAGGCCGTCACGGATGTGATCCGGCTTCGCGGCACCGATCGGTTTACCGAGACCGTTCCCATGCTGGATGATGCGGGCCACATGGAGCCAGCCGACATCGAGCGTGACCTCGAGATTGACATTGCTGTTCGCTGGGGTGCTGGCTATGAGACGCGCGCTCAGTCGTACGTCAACATCATCGCGACGCCAAAGGGTGGCACCCATGTAGCCGGCTTCGAGCGCGGACTGACCAAGGCGTTCGTGAACGTTCTCCACAACACTCGACTGCTGAAGAACGGCGACGACGTGCTGAAGGAGGATGTGCTAGAGGGCATGACAGCTGTCGTCACGGTACGGCTGGCGGAGCCGCAGTTCGAGGGTCAGACCAAGGAGGTGCTGGGCACACCCGCGGTGTCGCGACTGGTGGCCAAGGTGGTCGAAAGCGAGCTCACTCGGTTTTTGGGATCCACCAAGATGGCCACCAGGGCCCAGGCCCGTGCAGTGTTGGAGAAGGTCGTCGGTGCCTCCCGGGCTCGGGTAGCTGCGCGTCAGCATCGGGAGGCGCAGCGTCGCAAGAACGCCCTCGAGTCATCATCATTGCCGGCCAAGCTCGTCGACTGCCGCAGCAATGACGTGGACCGTACCGAACTGTTCATTGTCGAAGGCGACTCAGCTCTTGGGACAGCCAAGCTGGCAAGGAATTCCGAATTCCAGGCGCTGCTGCCAATCCGGGGAAAGATCCTCAACGTCCAGAAGGCTTCCATCGGCGACATGCTGAAGAACGCCGAGTGCGGTTCGATCATTCAGGTTGTCGGCGCTGGCTCCGGCCGCAGCTTCGACCTCGAGGCGGCGCGCTACGGCAAGATCATATTCATGGCCGACGCCGACTCTGACGGTGCTCACATCCGCTGTCTGCTGGCGACATTGTTCTTTCGGTACATGCGCCCGCTGGTGACCGCCGGGCGAGTCTTCACCGCGGTGCCGCCACTGCATCGCTTCGAACTGACGAATGCCCGCAAGGGGCAGGAGAAGTACATCTACACCTACTCCGATGCTGAGTACCAACGGAAGGCAGCCGAGCTGACCAAGAAGGGTCTGCATTTCAAGGAGCCCCAGCGTTACAAGGGCCTTGGAGAGATGGATGCCGATCAGCTAGCCGAGACGACGATGAATCCGCGGCATCGTACGCTGCGTCGGATGACGGTGGACGACGGGCTGGTTGCTGAGTCGACCTTCGAGATGCTGATGGGCAACGACGTGGTCCCGCGCAAGGAGTTCATCATCGACGGCGCGTACGCACTCGACGCAGCCACCATCGACGCGTAATTTAGGCACACTTCGACGCTCGCGGTGCGACTTAATCCCATCGTTCAAGCAGCCCGGTGTCCACGTCGTAGTAGAAGCCGCCTACGACCGCACGATCCCCAATCAGTGGGTGATTCCGCAGCTTCTCGGTGTCGCGATGCAGCGTACGCCGCTGGTCGGCCGATGCCCCGAATCGCACCCAGGAGGCATCGGCACCGCTGGCAGTTCGAATCTTCTCGATGATCACGTCATCATCTGCTGCAGCCATGGCGCAGCGACTGTGGGGGATCACCATGATGCGGTTGACGTTGAGCAGATGGACACCTGCGATGCAGCCAGCCAGCGCAGACGTCGTCACGCGCCCGCCCGGGGTCCGGATGATCTTGGCATCACCAAAGGTCAGCCCGACCATTTCGAGTGGCGGAATCCGGGAGTCCATGCACGTGATCATCAAGACTCCTGCGTGGGCCACCCCGTCGAAGCCATGGTGATCGAAGTGCGCAGCAAACTTCCTGTTGTTGGCCAGTAGGTCGTCGAAGGCGCCGTTAGTGGACCCAAGATGGTCCGGGCGGTGTTCTGGTGCGTGCGCCATGCGTGTCGGCCTCCAATTGGAGCTTGGTTAGCCGGCGGCTGCCGATCCGATTGCGGCTATCGGCTGAGTGCCGGGGGTTCCTGACCCGTCGCGCCGGGCATCGGCGGCCGGCAGCGGAACGGGACTGCCGCTGGCGGCGGCAGCGATGGCAGGTGCCGGTCCCACCCAGGCGAGCAGCAGGCAGTCCTCGCCCTTGAAGAACCGATGGCAGCGTACCCCGCCAGTGGCCCGGCCCTTAGCCGGATAGTGCTGAAAGGCTGTGACCTTCAGCGAGCCGGCGTCAGTGCCAGGCAGAGCTCGAGAACTGCCCGACACGGTCGCGACGACCGCATCAACCACAGATACCGTCCCGAAGTGGACGACACTCGCGCCGATGCCGAGCTTGATACCAGCCATGCCGCCGCCCGAGCGGCCCTGCGGTCGTACAGCCGTTGCTGGAAAGTGCAGCAGCTGGGCGTCGTTGGTGATGAAGACGAGCTCGGCTTCAGTAGTGGTGAGTTCGACGGCCCCGACCAGCCGATCGCCCGGCTCGAGACGGATTACCTCCCAGGAGTCTTTGCCGAGAACCTCCGGATTGACCCTCTTCACGACGCCGCGAGCAGTGCCGAGTGCCAGGCCGAGTGAGTCGTCGGTCAGGGTTGTCAGGCAGAGCACCTTCTCTTCCGATTCCAGCGTGACCAGCTCAGTGACGTGCGTACCGCCCTGAAGGTTCGGTGCGTGCGCGGTGCTGGGCACAGTAGGAAGATCGAGAGCGCTGATCTTGATCAGCCGCCCCGCGCTGGTGATCAGGCCGCAGTCGCCGCGTGCCGTCGAGATGATCTTGGAGACGATTACGTCGTGATTGGCGCGGGCGCCCACGGCTGGAAGCGGCTGCGCGTGATTGGTTCGCGCGAGCAGGCCCGCGGAGGAGAGCAGCACCCAGCAGGGATCATCGGCAACTTCAAGTGGAGCGCTTGCAGCGGTGGCGGCGACGCCGCTGGCGGCGAGCAAAATCGTCCGACGGGGGGTGCCGTGCTGCTGGGCGATCTCGGCGAGCTGGTTGCCGACGAGGGTGCGCAGCTGTTCCGGACTTTCCAAGATCTCGGTGAGCTCCGCGATCGTCGCCTCCAGCTTGCCGCGCTCTTCCTCGAGCTCGATGCGACTGAACCGCGTCAGCCTGCGCAGCGGCATCTCGAGGATGTAGTTGGTCTGGATCTCCGACAGCTCGAAGACTTCCATGAGGCGCGAGCGGGCGTGGGCCGTGTCGTCCGATGTCCGGATGATCGCGATCACGTCGTCGATGTCGAGAATGGCAATCAGCAAGCCTTCGACGAGGTGAAGGCGTTCTCGGGCCTTGGTGCGGGCGAACTCGGTCCTGCGCCGGATTACCTCGTAGCGGTGCTCGAGATAGACGGTAAGCAGATCACGCAGCGTCAGAGTGCGAGGCTGGCCGTCGACGAGAGCGACGGCGTTGATCGCGTAGTTGTCCTCGATCTTGGTGAGTTTGTAGAGCTGCTCCAGGATGGCGTCTGGGTTGAAGCCGCTCTTGATCTCGATCACCAGGCGGGTGCCGTTAGCCCGGTCCGAGAGATCCCTCACGTCGGCGATTCCCTGCAGCTTTCGGGCATTGACGAGGTTCTTGATCTGTTCGATCACCCGCTCTGGACCGATCAGGTAGGGCAGTTCCGTGATGACGATGCCCTTACGACGCGGATGCACCTGCTCGATGCGTGTGGTCGCCCGCATCCGAAACGATCCCTTGCCTGTGTGGTAGGCATCGCGAATACCATCCAGTCCGATGATCTTGCCACCACTCGGCAGGTCGGGCCCAGGAATGAATCGCATCAGTTCCTCAATGGTGGCATCCGGATGCTTGATCAAGTGGCGCAGCGCCTGAACGACTTCCACCAGGTTGTGCGGCGGGCAGTTCGTAGCCATGCCCACCGCGATCCCTGTGGCTCCGTTGACCAGCAGATTGGGGAAGGCCGCTGGAAGGACTGTCGGTTCGACATCCTTGCCGTCATAATTCGGTTTGAAGTCGACGGTGTCCTCGTCCAGGCCATCGGTCATTGCCGCCGCAGCTGGTGCCATCCGGCACTCGGTGTAACGCATGGCCGCGGGGCCATCGTCAAGAGATCCGAAATTGCCATGACCATCGATCAGCGGCAGTCGCATGGTCCACGGCTGGGCCAGGCGGACCAACGCGTCATAGATGGCGGTGTCGCCATGCGGGTGGTACTGGCCCATGACCTGACCCACGACACGGGCACACTTGACGTGCGAACGGTCCGGCCGTACGCCCATCTCATCCATTGAGTACAAGATCCGGCGCTGCACGGGCTTCAGCCCGTCTCGGGCATCAGGAAGCGCCCGTGAGTAGATCACCGAGTACGCGTACTCCAAGAAGCTGGTCTGCATCTCAGAGGAGACATCAATGTCGACAATTCGCTCGATGAAGTCATCCTCGGGTGGTGCTGGTGTTTTAGCCATCGAACGCCGATTCTCCCCTCTGGCGCATCGTTATTTCAGTCTCGCACCGGCCGTTGGACACTGCGGTGGCGACACGTTGAGGCCCGGAGGGCGGAAGCTAGAGGAAGGGTTTGAGGTCATCCAGCAGCGCCTCGCCAGCCTGTATCTCGCGGGCATAGAGGACTCCGTAGCTGAACCCGTTCTGACCTGAGCGGATCCCGAGGCGGCCACCGAGCTCCCTGAGGAAGGCTGCGCTCACAATGCTGTCTTGATGACTTCCCAGCAGGTCCTGCAGGTCCTTGCGCAGGGAAATGATCTTGTCGGCCTTGGTGCCCCACACCGGTAGAGCAGCTTCCACGGCATAACGATGGCGCTTGGAGGCTTTGCGGGCACGGTGGAACAGGTCGTCGGAAGGCTCGTCTGCGCGCCGCGCGGCGACCGCCGTGGTGAGCCGCTTGCGTGCCTTCTTCTTGGCCTTCTTGATTGCGGTGTCAATCGAGTCAGGTGACGCGTCGGCGGCCGCGGTAAATGGCGGGTCAGCGCGCCAATGATGGACCACTCCGATCAGTCTTCGGTAGCGCTCGGAGCCCAGGGCCTCGAGCAATGCGTCCATTGCCTGCTTGCGCCGCACAGCCAGCTCGGTCTGGATGGTTGAGGCGACGGGGCCGAGTATCAGCTCAGTCGGCAACTCCTCCAGCAAGGTGGTTTGCCGCTGGGCCAGGATGTCCATATCCCGCACCGCGCCGAGCAGGCCTGCCCACCAGACGAGCTCCTCCTCCAGATGCGCTGCCTCGGAAGTGTCGAATAGCTCAGAGAACACTCGGATCGTGCTGCGCAGTCGGCGTACGGCGACGCGAGTCGTGTGGATGACGTCCTCGCCGGCACGAAGCTGAGCTTCGGAGTCAATGATCACCGTGCACTGCTCCACCACGTAGTCACCGATGAGGCCGCGAGCGGTTGCAGGTTTGTTGTTCATGCCGTGTTAGACCGGGGGACTCGTGCGCTTCGTGTGCGGCGGACCAGCGTGGGCGAATTGAGAGGCATGCCGTGACCTTACCGAACCGGAAACGTCGAGGGTGTCCTGACGACGTGTCGGCAAACGAGCGCTGAAGGGGCCGGCGCGGCGCGTTCTCTCGGATGCGCGGGTCAGTGGAGGCGGCCCATTCGGACGTCTGGAGCGCCCAGCCGTGCGGCGTCAGCCGAAAGATCATCTGGCTGATGCTGCGACTCCCGCTCGGCGGCAACCCGCTTGTGATAGTGCTCCACTTCGCGATCGACATCAGCCGGTTCCCAGCTCAAGATCGGGGCGACCAGGCGGGCTACCTCAGGTGCCGCAGCTATGCCGCGATCCCAGGTCTCGATCGAGATGCGGGTCCGGCGGGCCAGGATGTCGTCCAGATGCAAGGCACCCTCGTGAGAGGCAGCGTAGACGGCTTCGATCTTGAGATACTCCGACGCACCTTCCAGCGGGTGCGCAAGCTCCGGCGAGGACTTGATCATGTCCAGCAACTCGGGCAACAACGAGCCGTACCGGTTGAGCAGATGCTCGATTTGGGCATCACGCATTCCGGTTTCATCGACCAACAGGGGCCGCGCGTTCCATAGCGCGTGGTAGCCGTCAGCCCCCAACAACGGCACATCCTCAGTGCAGGACGCCGGTACTTTCTTGTCCAGTTCCCGGACCGTCGCGTCGACGGCGTCCTTGGCCATGACCCGGTAGGTGGTGTATTTGCCACCGGCGATCGTGACCAGGCCTCGGACTGGCGATGCGACGGCGTGCTCTCGGGAGAGCTTCGACGTTGAGTCGGATTCACCAGCCAGCAGCGGCCGCAGGCCGGCGTAGACGCCGACGACGTCCTCTAGCTTCAGGGAGTCAGCAAGAAGCGTGTTGGCATGCTGGAGCAGGTAGTCGATGTCGGCCAGACTGGCCGCTGGATGGGCCCGATCGAGCTGCCAGTCGGTGTCGGTCGTGCCGATGATCCAGTGACTGCCCCAGGGAATGATGAAGAGCAAGCTCTTCTCGGTCCGGGTGATCAGTCCAGTCATGGAGTTGATGCGGTTCCGCGGCACCACGAGATGAACACCCTTGGACGCGCGGACTCGGAACTGCCCACGACCGCCCAGCATCTCCTGCAGTTCATCGATCCAGACTCCGGTCGCATTGATCGTCTGCTTCGCACGGATGGTGAACTCACGGCCGGTCTCAAGATCACGAACCATAACACCGGCCACGTGGTCGGCCTCACGCAAGAAGCCGATCACGCGAGTGCTGGTTGCCACCGCGGCGCCATAGTGAGCCGCGGTGCGGCCGATCATCATGGTGTGCCTGGCGTCGTCGACCTGGCCCTCGTAGAACCTGATCGACCCGTTCACTGTCTCGCGATTTGCAGACGGAAAGGACTCGAAGGTGCGCTTGCGGCTCAAGTGACGCAAATGTTGCGGTACGCCACGTCCGGCGCCGAGCACGTCGTACACCCCAATACCGAGGCCTCCATAGCCGCGGTCGATCACCGGCCGCATGAGCGGGTAGAGGAACGGCACAGGCTTGGCAAGGTGCGGGGCCAGCTTGTTGAGAGCTAGGGAGCGCTCCTTGAGCGCTTCGAAGACCAATGCAAAGTTGAGCTGCTCGAGATAGCGGAGCCCACCGTGAAACAGCTTGCTGGACCGGCTCGAGGTGCCCGCTGCCAAATCCCGGGCCTCGACCAAACCAACCCGCATGCCGCGGGTGACCGCATCGAGCGCACAGCCGCAGCCGGTGACGCCAGCCCCGATGACGAGAACGTCCAAATCCTCGTTCGCCAGCCGGTCGAGGGCATTTGCCCTGGCGGCAGGTCCGAGCGGGGAGCTGCTGGAGAACATCAACTTCTCTCAGGGATTGACCAGCGACGACCGTTCCGGGTCGTGCCGACCCTCGATATACCGAATGGTGCCCGAGCGAGACCGCATTGACAGCGAATGGGTCACGATGCGGTGGCTCTCGAATCGCACGCCCCGCAGCAATGATCCGTCCGTTACACCCGTTGCAGCAAAGAACACGTTGTCACCGGAAACCAGATCGGTGGTGGTGAGTATCCGATCCAAGTCGAAGCCCGCGTCCAGCATCGCGGCTCGCTCAGCGTCGTTCCGGGCAGTCAGCCGGCCGAACATCTCGCCACCCAGACAGCGGAGCGCGCAAGCGGCGAGTACGCCCTCAGGCGTGCCGCCGACCCCAACCAGCACATCGACTCCGGTCGATGGCGTGGCGGCCATGATTGAGCCGGCCACATCGCCGTCAAGCAGGAATCGGATCCGGGCACCAGCGGCGCGGATGGCTGCAACCAACTCCGTGTGCCGTGGTCGATCGAGAACGCAGACCGTGAGCTCAGAGATGGCGCGGTCCGTGGCGTCAGCGATCTTGCTGAGATTGTCTCCGATCGGCGCATCAAGATCGACAGCGGCGGCGGCCTCCTCGGGCACCACCAGCTTCTGCATGTACACGGCCGGACCGGGCGAGAACATCGTGCCACGCGGCGATACACCGATGATGCTGACGGCATCGGGCAGGCTCTTGGCGGTCAGCGTCGTACCGTCGACGGGGTCGACAGCGATGTCCCACTCCGGTCCCGAGCCATCGCCCACCCGCTCACCGTTGAAAAGCATCGGGGCCTCGTCCTTTTCGCCCTCACCGATCACCACGATGCCGTTCATGCGGACTGAGCCGAGTACCGGGCGCATTGCGTCAACAGCCGCCGCGTCCACCTGGTTCTTGTCGCCGAAGCCCATGTAACGCGAGCAGTTGATCGCGGCCGCCTCCGTAGCGCGGACCAACTCGAGCGCCAGATTACGGGCTGGATCTGGGGTTACCGGCTCCTTGATCGGCTGAGCCTCCGTTGCCATCTCCACCACTCCTCTCGTCGTTGACGCCATACCCCACTAGACGTGAACCCAGTCCAGGGTGCGTTGCACAGCCTTTTTCCACCCCTCATAACCTTCCGCTCGTTCCTCTTCGCTGATCTTCGGGCTCCAGCGGTGGTCTTCCAGCCAGTTCTCCCGGAGTTCCTCCGGCGACGCCCAGAAGCCTGTGGCAAGACCGGCGGCGTACGCCGCACCCAGTGCGGTCGTTTCCGCCACGACAGGCTTGCTCACCTCGACACCGAGCGTGTCGGCCTGGATCTGCATACAGAGCGCGTTTGCGGTGACGCCGCCGTCAACCTTCAGCTCAGCAAGTTGGACGCCGGCATCCTTCTCCATCGCCTCGACCACATCGCGACTCTGATAGCAGATGGCTTCCAGCGTCGCCCGAGCGATGTGAGCGCGGGTGTGGAAGCGGGACAAGCCCACGATGACGCCACGAGCATCGGAGCGCCAATAAGGTGCGAAGAGGCCGGAGAAAGCAGGGACAAAGTACACCCGTGCTGCATTGTCGACCTGGCTCGCCAGCGCTTCGATCTCCCGGGCGTCGCGAATGATCTGGAGCTGGTCGCGAAGCCATTGCACAGCCGAACCAGTGACGGCGATGGAACCCTCTAGGGCGTAGACCGGCGCTGTGTCGCCGAACTGGTAACACACAGTGCTGAGTAGGCCATTGGTTGAGCGGCACAGCTTCTCACCGGTATTGACCAGCAAGAAGTTGCCCGTTCCATAGGTGTTCTTGGCCTCGCCTTCACTCAGGCAGACCTGACCGACCATCGCCGCCTGTTGGTCGCCTAGGTCGCCTGCGATCGGTACCTCGCCGCCGAATGGGCCGTCTGCTCGGGTGCGGTGATACGCCACAGCGTCGGAGGACGGCACGATGGTCGGCAGCATTGCCCGCGGAATTCCGAAGAAACCCAGCAGCTCCGGGTCCCAGTCGAGGGTCTCCAGGTCCATCAACATGGTGCGGCTGGCATTGGTGACGTCGGTGATGTGCTGGCCGCCGTCAACGCCGCCAGTCAGGTTCCACAGCAGCCAGCAGTCCGTGGTGCCGAAGACGGCGCGGCCTCGTTCGGCGGCCTCACGGACTCCCTCCACGTTTTCCAAGATCCACTGCAGCTTTCCGCCGGAGAAGTATGTTGCCGGCGGCAGGCCAGCCCGCTGTCTGATGACGTCACCTCGGCCGTCCCGATCAAGTGCAGCAGCGATCTTGTCGGTACGAGTGTCCTGCCAGACGATCGCGTTTCCATATGGCTCACCCGTGACGGGATCCCAGACCACCGTGGTCTCACGCTGGTTGGTGATCCCGAGCCCGGCGAGGTCGGTGGGGACAAGGCCGCGTCCAGCCAAAGCTTGTTGGACTACTTCTTGAGTGCGCTGCCAGATCTCCAGTGGATCGTGCTCCACCCATCCTGCCCTTGGCATGATCTGCTCGTGCTCGAGCTGGTACTTCCCGACTTCACGCCCTGAATGATCGAAGATCATGCACCGGGTGCTCGTCGTACCCTGATCGATTGCAGCGACGAAGTCGGCCATGGCCTGAACACTATTCGTTGGGGCGTTCGCGCAGCGCGCTGGGGAGCCGACGATGTTGTTGTGCGCGCTACCGACGCTCAAGCGGACACCGCCCCGTTAGGCTTTGGCCGTGTCCGTGAGCCAGGCCCCGGGAGATGTTGACGCGGACCCACCCGGATATCCACGAGAGTGGGAAGCGGATGTGTTGCTGGCTGACGGCGGCGTCGCACATCTGCGGCCGATTCGGCCGTCCGATGCGGTCCGGCTCGTCGCCTTCTACGAGCGGGTCTCGCCAGAGTCGAAGTATCTCCGTTTCTTCGCGCCGTATCCGCGACTGAGTAATCGGGATGTCAAGCGGTTCACGGAGGTGGACTACGTGAACCGGGTGGCGTTCATCCTCACGCTTGGTGAGAACATGATCGCCGTCGGCCGCTTCGACCGTATCGAAGATGATCATGCAGAAGTATCGTTCTTGATCGAGGACGCCCATCAGGGTCGAGGCATCGCCCAGCTTTTGTTGGAGCATCTGGCTCAAGCCGCTCGGGAACGCGGAATCACCGGCTTCGTGGCCGAGGTGCTGCCGGAGAATCGCCGGATGGCCAAGGTGTTCGCAGATGCTGGCTACCGCGTGTCCAAGGGCATAGAGGATGGCGTGCTTGCTGTCGAGTTCCCGATCTTGCCCACCGACACCTCGGTCGGCGTCATGGAGCGCCGGGAGCATCGCGCAGAAAGTGCCTCGGTGCGGCGGCTGCTCAATCCGGAGCGGATCGTGGTGCACGGACAGCGCGACCGTGTGCAGGACTTGATCAACTCGATACTGCGCGGTGACTTTAGCGGCACGGTAACGGCGGTGAGCATCGATGGCGCCTCAGTTGCCGGCGTCGCGAACGCTGCTTCGATCTCCGAGGTACAGGGCCGCTTGGACCTGGCGATCGTCTCAGTCCCAACCAATCAACTGGGTGGAGTCGTGATCGACGCAGCGCACAAGGGCGCTTACGGCATGGTGGTCCTGACCGGGACTGACTATGCCGCCGGAGATAATCTCAAGATCATCAATCTGGCCCGCGCGTACGGAATCCGGGCACTCGGTCCGGATGCCCTCGGCATCATCAACCCCTTGGGGACTGTTCGGTTGAATGCCACGCCCGGACCCATGCCGCGCTCCGGGGGAGTCGGCTTGTTCTGCCAATCGGCGGCTGTTGGCGTCGCGTTGCTCAACCACGCCGGACGTCATGACCTGGGTCTCTCCTCCTTTATCAGCACCGGCGACTATGCCGATGTAACCGCCAATGACGTGATGCAGTACTGGGAAGACGACGAGGCCACACGGGTTTGCCTGCTGACATTGGACTCGATCGGCAACCCGAGGAAGTTCTCCCGCATCACCCGGCGGCTGGCCCGCAGAAAGCCCGTCGTGGTTTTCGCGCCGGGGCGCACCCACCGAGCTGATCATGCCGGGGTACGAGGCGGGCTGGGCCATGCCCCGGAGGAGGCAGTCGATGCACTCTTCAAGCAGGCCGGGATCATGGTCGTCCATCGCCGCGGTGACATGATCGACATCGCCAAGATCGCGTCACGACAGCCGTTGCCGACCGGCCCCAGGGTCCGGATCATCACCAATTCCTTGACGCTCGCGCGTCAGATGCTGCAGAAGATGGACTCGGTCGGACTGATTCGAGATCCAGAGCCGGAGCTGCTCGGGGCGGACGCGAACCCGGAGGCTTTTGGACGAGCCGCGCGCCAGGCACTGGCCGACCAGCGCTATGACTCAGTGGTGTGCGCAGCGGTGAATGCCTTCAATCCGGGCACCGACGACATCATTCTGACCTTGGAGAACGTTGCTGCCGAAGCGGCGAAACCGCTGCTGGGGGTGTTCTTGGACTTCCAGCCACCGTTGCAGAGCAGCGGCGAGCCGGATGCACCGGGGATGCTGCCGAGGTTTGACGGATCGGTCGACGCCATCCAGGCGCTATCAGCCCTCACCAATTATGCGCAGTGGCGCGACCGTGACCCTGGTGCAGTGCCGATGGTGGAAGTGGACACGCAAGAGGCCAAGCTGATAGTCAACCGCGTCCTGGCTGAGCAACCGACAGGTCGTGAGCTGACCGAGATCGAGACCGCTGAGCTACTTGCTGCGTACGGGATCAATCTGGTGCGCCAGTTCGCAGTCTCCGGGTTGGCCGATGCAGTCGCGGCTGCCGATCAGCTGGGCTGGAATGTCGTTCTGAAAGCCACCAGCAGCGCGGTGCGCGGCCGACCGGATCTGGCAAGCGTGCATCGCAACATCGACAATGCCGCAGAGATGGCCGATGCCTGGAAGGACCTGCGGCAATTGGTGGCTGAGATCGGCCTTGACGACGACGAAAGTCTGTCGGTCGCCATGCCGATCGTTCAGGCTATGGCACCCCCTGGCGTAGCACTGATCATCACTAGCCGCGAGGATGCCGCGTTCGGGCCGATCGTCTCTCTCGGACTGGACGGCATCCCCAGCGAGCTGCTCGGTGACACGGTCTACCGGGTACCACCACTGACAACGGTGGATGCCGCGGAAATGGTCCGAGAGCTCAAGGCGGCTCCTACGCTGTTTGGTCGCTACGGAGCACCGGGGGTCGACATTGCAGGGATCGAGGACTTACTGCATCGGGTAGCACAGCTGTCCGATGCAATCCCACAACTGGCCTCGGTAACCCTTCGTCCCTGTGTCGCCTCGGTCAGCTCAATCTCGGTTCTGGGTGCGCGCGTTTTGATCGCCCCCACGGCCGACCAGCGCGACCCCTTGGCTCGTGTCCTTTAGCACCGCAACAGCAATCAGCGGCCGATCAGCCCGGCTGTCGGTGGTGCGTGGCAGGATGATCGACATGAGGATTGGCTCCACGAGGAAAGATCTACGCGCCGAGATCGACGCGTGCGGGTACTTTCCGGAACTTGTCGAGGACGCAATCATGATCGCCCTCGCGGACGAGGAGCTGC
>JBKPTR010000071.1:0-3871 GCA_046735615.1 Actinomycetota bacterium | reverse complement strand
GGTAAGGGTCGATCTTCGAAAGCCCGCCGGCAACGCAGAAGGTGCCGTTGTCTTCGCCCATTGCGAAGAAGATGCCATACGGAGTCAGATCAATGTCAGGGAACGTGGTGCTTGGGAACTGTGATCCGGGCTTGAGCCGGTAATGGCGGGCGAAATAGTAGAGGTCGCATGAGTGGTAATGATCGACGGCCAGACGGCTGCCGAGTGCTTCCAGCCAGCGCGGGCTGGCCGAGCGACGCCCGCCACAGTCGATGACCAAGTCGGCGGCGACGCGGTTACCCCAACGTGTCCACAGACCCACGACGCGCTCCACGCCAGATCCATCGACTGAGTCCAGTCCCGCGACCCGAACGCCTGAGCGGAACTGCACACCGGGATGCTCGCGAACGATTCGACGAAGTACGGCCTCGAACACAAGTCGCCGTGACATGGGCGAAACATCGTGCTCAAATCCGGTGCCGAAGTCGTACCCGGCCTTATCGATGCCGCAGTCCAGCAGCCTGTCGAGCACGTCCGGCGCCTCCTCGCGGAGAACACGCCCCGCCCGGCCGCGGAACACGTGTCCATGCATACTTTGCGATACGCCGGGCCGGTGCCAGCCGAAGAAGACCTCATCTGCGCTGTCACGCACGGGATCCTTATCTGAATCGAGGAGCACAATCTGATGTCCGGAGCGAGCCAGCAGCAACGCAGTGAGCAGGCCTATCGGTCCCCCGCCGATAACCGCGATATTAGCCAGGTCAATCCCCCCTTCTGGCGCATCCAGGCCAGTACGGCGGAGATACCCCCGAGATCCTGGACATTAACAAGATAATCCAGTAGGGACTACCTCTAGTCCAGAAGGGACTACATGTCAAGAGAACTCGGAAAGCTCACTACGACCTCGTACGCTGTCCTTGGCCTGCTCGCGATCAAACCGTGGACGACTTATGAGCTCATTCAGCAGATCGGTCGAGGTGTCGATCGGTTCTGGCCCCGTTCCCGCAGCAAGCTTTTCGAGGAACCGAAGAAGCTCGTCGCCCACGGCTTAGCCGAGGCGTCGCCAAGTCGTATCGGCAAGCGGCCGCGTACTCGGTATGCGATTACAGATAACGGACGCCGGGCGCTCGCTGAGTGGCTGGCTGCTCAAAGTCAGCAGCCGCTGCTGGAATCAGAGCACCTCTTAAAGGTGTTCTTCGCCGAACAGGGCGCAAAGGAGAACCTGCAGGGCACCATTGCCGCGATGCGCGACTGGGCCGAAGAAGACGCGGCCCTGCACGCGGGCATCGCCCGCAGCTATCTCGCCGGTATTGGGCAATTCCCTGAGCGCGCGGCAGTCGTCATTCTCACGGGCCGCTATCTCGCGGAACTGGCCGACATGACACGTCGCTGGGCCGACTGGGCCAGCGAGGTTGTTGAGAGCTGGCCCGAAGACCTCCGAGCCGCCGAACCGGACTGGGCCAGCTTTGCTGCCGTTGCCAGCCTCGCAGGCCCTCCACTCCCTGAGGCGTCACTCCTCTCAGGGCCAGCTGCCAGTGACGCGCAACCTGGATAAGGCGGTTCTCCTATTTGCTAACGCCTTGCGACACCGATCCCTGCAGCTGTCGCTGGAAGATCAGGTAGATGATCAGCACCGGTACGACGGTGATCACGACGGCTGCGAAGAGCGCCCCGAAATCCACCGAGTAGCCCGCCTGGGACGCAAAGGATGCCATGGCCTGAGTGAGCACGTAGTTGTCAGGGTTGGTGTTCAAAGCGATCGGCAGCAGGAACTGGTTCCACAAGCCCACAAAGTTCAAGATCGCAACGGTCGCCAGACCAGGCTTCGCCATCGGCAGCATGATCTGGAAGAAGGTCCGCCACTCCCCCGCCCCGTCAACCGCGGCCGCTTCGGCGATCGACTTCGACAGCGACCGGAAGAAGGCATAGAGGAAAAACACGGTGAACGGGAACGCGAACGCGGCGTAGGTCAAGATCAGGCCAGGCAATGTGTTGAGCAGACCAATCCCCCGCAGCACGAAGAACAGCGGCACGATCGCCAAGAAGATCGGGAACGTCAGCCCGGCGAGCATGAGGTAGTACAGCAATCGGCTGCCAGGAAAGGTAAAGCGAGCGAGTACGTAGGCCGACATCGAGCCGAACAGCATGGTGAGAATTAGGGCGCCGACGACAACGATCACCGAGTTGAGGAAAAAGCTTCCGATGCCAGCCGTCGTCCAGGCATTGACGTAGTTGACGAAGCTCCAGTGCGCCGGCAGCGAAAACGGCGAGGCGAAGATTTCCGAGCTGGTCTTGAACGAGGACATCAGAACCCAGATCAACGGCAAGATCACCAGCACCGACCAGATGATCAAGACCGCATGAGAGAAACCAGTGACCGCCTTATCGCCGGCGGTAGGCGGAGCCTCGCCGGCCTCAGCCGGCTCGAAAGGCACTCGCTCCCCCGGTGGTGCGGTAGGGACGCCGCCGACGGCGTCAGAAATCTGGGTCATTCGCCGACCTCACTCTTGCCACCGAAAATCCGATTCACGGCGAACACCAGACCCGCGTACGCCAGCGTGATGACGGCGAGTACGACACCCATTGCGCAGGCATAGCCGAACTGTCCCTTGGCGAACGCAGTGGTGAAAAGCTGTTGCGCCATCACCAGGGTCGTGTTGTCGGGGCCGCCACCCGGTTCCAGAGCAGCCATGTAGACGAATGCATCAAGCGCGAGGATCCCGATGTAGATGAAGGCGGTCTGCACGTTCTCGCGAATCAGCGGAATGGTGATCGAAATTGCGGTGCGGAAACGTCCGGCACCGTCAATCCGAGCGGCCTCGAAGACCTCGGCGGGGACGCCCTTGATGGCGGCGATGAACAACACCATGTAGAAGCCGACCAGACCCCAAATAATGACGAACATGACCGCCCACCGCGCCGTGCGCGGGTCACCCAACCAGGCAAACGAGGTGAATTGCTCTAGACCCAGGCGGGTGAGGATGCCATTCAGGAGTCCTGCGCTGGGGTCGTAGATCTGGGACCAGATAAGCCCAATGACGATGGCGGGGATGACGTAGGGGAAGAACGAGATCACTCGATAGAAGCTCGAGTTGCGCAAGCCCTTGATGTTGCCCCGGGTCGAGCCGCCGACCGTGACGAGGGTGGCGAAGAACATCGCCAAGCCCAGCGTCACGATCGGGACCACGAACGCCATCAGAATGTTGTTGCCCATGGCTTGGAGGAAGGTGCTATCGGTGAACAGCTTGGCGTAGTTGGAGAGCCCGATGAAGTTCATCGCGGGCGTGAAGCCGGTCCAGTCGGTCAACGAGAAGTAGGCCGCCTGCACAAACGGGGAGACCACGAACCCGATGTAGAAGGCGACTGGGATAACCAAGAAGACCAGGAAGAAGCTGATCTTGTCGAATGTCAGGTTACGCCGGCGCCAGCGGGCAGACCCGATGCGCCGCAAGCCACCCGGCGGCGCGCTAACCCCGCTGGCGACTCCCCCGCTGGCTAAGGTCGTCACGACACTTGCACCTTCTTGATCGAATCATCCTTGGCGACCTTGTCGGTGATGTCCTGCAGACCCTTGGTGAGTTTGGCGACGTCTGAGTCGCCCGAGAGGAAGCTGTTCCAGACCACGAGCTGATCAGTGTTCATGCCATAAAGGTCGACAGGATTCAGGACGGCCCAGGTGAAGGTGTTCGACCCTGCCGCCTCGAGCATCTTGATCTGGGATTGCAGTGCCGTCGACCCGAACCCGTCCGAAGGCACCGTGCCCTTGACGATGGTGGAGGAGAGCTTGGTCTTCGCGAAGTTCACCGCGGCATCCTTCGAGAGCATCGCGCGCAGGAATTCCTTGCCACCAGCGACATTCTTGCCCTGCGACGGGACGATGTAACCCTCGCCA
>JBKPTR010000070.1:0-25251 GCA_046735615.1 Actinomycetota bacterium | reverse complement strand
CTTCTCCACCGTCGACCTGCTGGAGAACGGCGCGCCCGGTGGCGGGCCCACATACGACGGCGATCGGCACTTCGACTACAAACCGTTGCGCACCGAGAACATGGACGGCGTCTGGCAGTCGGCCAGCGCCAACATGGAGCTATATCTGACGCTGCGCGACCGGTCACGGGCATTTCGTGCCGATCCAGAAATGCAGGAGGCACTTGAGGCCGGCCGGGTCGCTGAGCTAAGCCAGCCGACCCTTAACGATGGCGAAACCTACGAGCAGCTGCTCACCGACAAGAGCGCTTTCGAGAACTTTGACATCGACACGCCTCGCACTCAGGGCTACGGCTTCGCAAGGATCCAACGACTGGCTGTTGAACATCTCCTGGGAGTCCGCTGAAGTCTGCCGCCGCTCGAAGCGACCGGCAAATCGGCAATAGGCGCAGACAGAACCGCCGGCCGGGTGGATGGCCCGGCCGGCGGTTAAGCGTTGCTATGAGTCGATCTTCTTGTTGGCGACGATGCCGCTGGTCAGGACTGCGGCGGTCATCGGCATGTGCTCGGCGGCCTTGCTGAGCTTGGTCTGATAATCGGGCTTGCCGGCCACGCTGGCGTCTATTGCGGCGAACAGCGAGTCGACGTGCGGAATCAGTTCCTCGGCGACAGCATCGGTGGGCAACTCCGGGACCACGGAGTTGATCAACTCACCGAAGGATGTGCGGTAGGCATCAAGATCAGCCTTGGCCTTGGCAACCTGCTTGTCGTTCTTGGTGGCGCTGCCCAGGGTGTAGTCGACGAAGAATCCGATGTGCTGCCGCCAGGAGGCCAGGAACGGCTTCTCGGCATCTGGGTACACCGACCCGAGCGTCTTGGCCAATGCCACCGAGTTGGCGTCGAGGGCCTTGACCGCGCCAACCACCTGAGGATCCTTGAGATCGCCCTTGTTTCGCACGGCGGCGTCCAACGCATTCCCCGCCAGCCAGACGTGAGCCGAGAGCTGGCTGGTGAGAGTGGCCCGGACGGTTGCGGCCGTGCCGTCGACGTCGCCGTCGAGTCCCTTGTTCTGTGCGATGCCGCCCGCAAGAATCTCAGCGGTCATGACCATATGGCCGGCGGCCTTGCTGAGCTTGGTCTGATACTCGGGCTTGCCGGCGACGCTGGCGTCGATCGCGGCGTACAGCGAGTTCACGTGGGGGATCAGTTCCTTGGCGACCGCATCGGCGGGAAGCTCGGGAACGACGGAGTTGATCAACTCACCGAAGGATGTGCGGTAGGCATTGAGGTCGGCCTTGGCCTTGGCAACCTGCTTGTCGTTCTCAGTGGCCTTGCCCAGGGTGTAGTCGACGAAGAATCCGATGTGTTGCCGCCAGGAGGCCAGGAACGGCTTTTCCGCATCCGGGTAGACCGATCCGATCGCCTCGGCTAGCGCGACCGAGTTGGCGTCGAGGGCCTTGACCGCGCCGACGACCTGGGGATCCTTTAAATCACCCTTCTTGTGCACTGCAGTATCCAGGCCGTTGCCGGCCAGCCAGACGTGATCGGACAACAGGCTGGTCAAGGTCGCACGCAGCTCGGCAGCCGCGGTCGCGTCTGCGGCTGTGGAAGACACGGTCGGTGAGTGACTTGGTGAATGTGTCATCGACACCGATGGGACCGAGGACGGCGACATCTCTGGGGCGGGCGCGCCGACCGGAGATCCTGAGCTGCTGCAACTGGCGGCGAGGACGAGTACCGCGGCGGTCGAAATTGAAAAGCGAGTCCAACGCTTGTTCATGATGAACCTTTCTTGAGGTGCGCAATTGCGCGTGCTTGAGAAGGCGACGAAATAGTTCTGCTACTTTTGGACGCCTTCGTTGGACGTGGGATCAGCGACGACCACGATCGTGGCGTTCATCCCTTGGTGAATGTCGCAGTAGTAGGTGTAACTGCCGGGTTTAGTGAAGGTAAAACTGAATGTTTTGCCTTTTCCCCCGAGCTTGGTATTGAACTTGCCGTCCGGATATTGCTCGGACCGCAGGCCGGTGGTCCTGTCGACTCCTTCGTAGCGTCCGGATGTCACGGTGTGAGTGATCGGTTCGTCGTTACGCCAGGTGACCGTTGTGCCCACTTGGACCGTGGTCGTGGAGGGATTGAACATCAGTGAACTCAAATTGATGACCGGACCAGCAGCCACAGGCGACGCGCTGGTCGGGGCTGTCGGTGACGATTCGGCCTGGGCACTGCATCCCGCAAGGCCTCCCGCCGCGATGAGGAGCGAAGCCGCGCCAATGAGGAGTCTGCGGCGTACGGGTCGATTTCTTGGAATATCCACGCCCGCTATTCGGCATGGCGCAATGCGTGGATGGGTGCTTATTTCATCCTCGCCGAATTAGGTCAGCGACCAATCCAAAAAGGGCGTGAGTACGAATAAGGTCGACCGAGTGATTTCTTCAGTCGCAATAAGGGGGGCTCTCAGACCCGCACGCTCGGTTGACCGGCCTTGACTCTCGCTCGGCCAAGCCGTGCTGCTGCCTTCGGCTCATCCCGGCGAGGTTTGAGGCCGTGCCGCCCGGTTAACTTGCGACTATGACGACGAACGACTACGCGGAGCCAGCGGCGGGTCTGCTCAACGGCCGCATGCCACTGCTCGGATTCGGTACCTGGCAGATCAGCAACTCTGCGGCGACACAGGTGACGGCTCATGCCCTAGAGGCGGGATACCGGCACATCGACACAGCGACGATGTACTACAACGAGGCAGGTATCGGGAAAGCCCTGGCTTCCTCCACCTTGCCCAGGGAATCGATCTTCATGACCACCAAGCTGCCGCCCGATCGCGCCGGTCGGGAACGCCGAACGATCGAGGAAAGCCTGGCGAAACTGGGCCTGGATTATGTCGATCTCTGGCTGATCCACTGGCCGCCCAATGGTCGGGCAGCGCCACGAGTATGGGAGCAGTTCATCAAGGCCCGGCAGGACGGTTTGGCACGAGCCATTGGCGTGAGCAACTACTCACTCAGGCAGATCGATCAACTGATCGAGGTGACCGGAGTGGTGCCGGAGGTCAACCAGATCCGGTGGGGACCGTCGATCTACGACCCGGCAATGGCGTCTGGGCTACAACAGCGCGGAGTCGTGCTCGAGGGGTACAGCCCGTTCAAGGTGAGCAATCTCAACGATCCGATCTTGGCCTCGATCGCCTCCCGGCATGATGCAACGACGGCGCAGGTCATTGTCGCCTGGCACATCGCGCACGCCTTCGTGGTGATCCCCAAGTCGTCGCGCGCAGACCGCATCGTGACCAATGCCGCCGGTGCCCGAATCCCGCTTACGGCTGAGGAGGTGACGGCTATCGACGGGCTCTCCAGGATTGCCGGGGTCGAATCCTCGCGCAGATTCGGTTAGGTTGCCGCGATGAGCGCGCTTCGTGTCCTGTTTATCGGGGGTAGCGGGATCATCAGCTCCGCTTGTTCATGGTTGGCGGTGGAACGCGGTATCGATCTGTATGCACTGAATCGGGGCGCCACCCAGCTTCGGGCACTGCCCGCCGAGGTAACCATCCTGCAGGGAGACGTACGTGACCCGACGTCGCTGACTGAGGCACTGGATGGACGAGACTTCGACGTGGTCGTGAACTGGGTGGCCTACACACTCGATCACGTCGAGGCCGACATCGAGCGGTTCCGGGGACGAATCGGCCAGTACGTCTTCATCAGTTCCGCCTCGGCCTACCAGACTCCGCCGTCTCGGGTGCCGGTTACCGAGTCCACACCGTTGAGCAACCCGTACTGGCAGTATTCGCGGGACAAGATCGCTTGTGAGGACAGGCTGGTACGCGCGTACCGCGAGGAGGGCTTCCCGGCGGTGATCATCAGGCCGTCGCATACCTACGACCGGACCGCTGTGCCGTGCTACGCCGGCTGGACAGCGGTGCAGCGGATGCGGCAGGGAAAGGAGGTCGTGGTGCACGGCGACGGCACGTCGCTGTGGACTCTGACGCATAGTGCGGACTTCGCCGAGGGCTTCGTTCCGCTGCTCGGCAGCTCTCGGACTATCGGGGAGGCCTTCCACATCACCTCCGATGACGTGCTGACCTGGAACCAGATCATGATGATCTTGGCAAGAGCAGCAGGCGCCGAGCCGAAGATCGTCCATGTGCCGTCCGAGGTGATCGCGGCCTTCGATCCGGTCTGGGGTGACGCGCTGCTGGGGGACAGCGCGCACTCGATGATCTTCGACAACTCCAAGCTGCGCAGTGTCGTGCCGGACTATGTCGCCACGATCACTTTCGAGCAGGCGGCGCCGGAGATCGTCGCTTGGCACGATGAAGATGCATCACGGCAACAGGTGGATCCTGATCTTGACGCACTGATGGACAAGTTGTGCGAGGCGTTCCGCGCCGGTAACTAATGTGCAGCAGTAAACCTGGCTAGTCGACGGCGTCGCGCCCGCGTTGAACCAGCAGCGGATCAGCGGGGTAGACGATCTCAGGATTCTTGTCCTCATAGTCGAACTGATTGAGGAAGAAGCGCATGGCGTTGATCCGGGCACGCTTCTTGTCGTTGCTCTTGATGGATGTCCAGCTCGCATAGTCGGTGTCGGTGGTGAGCAGCATGGCTTCCTTGGCTTTGGTGTAGTCATCCCAGCGGTCCAGGGAATCAACATCCATCGGTGAGAGCTTCCAGCGCCGCACCGGGTCGATCTGACGGATAGCGAACCGGGTGCGCTGTTCATGCTGAGTGACCGAGAACCAGAGCTTCGTTAGTGAAAAGCCGCTCTCGACCAGCATTTCTTCAAACAGGGGTGCATGGCGGAGGAACTGGCTGTACTCCTCACTGGTGCAAAAACCCATGACCTTCTCTACACCAGCGCGGTTGTACCAGGAGCGGTCGAAGAGCACGATCTCACCGGCGGTTGGCAGATGGCTGACGTAGCGATGGAAGTACCACTGGCCACGCTCGGTCTCGGTCGGCTTGGTCAACGCGACCACTCGGGCAGCACGTGGATTGAGATGCTCCATGAACCGCTTGATCGTGCCGCCCTTGCCGGCCGCATCACGGCCCTCGAACAAGATCACATGCTTGGTACCAGTCTCCTGCGCCCAGTCCTGAAACTTCAGCAGTTCGATCTGCAGGGCGTACTTCTCCTGTTCGTACACCTCCCGCTCCATCCGCTCCTCATACGGATAGTCGGCACGCCATGTCTCGATGGGGTTGCCTCCGGGATCTATCAGGTCAGGGTCTGAGCCATGTTCGTCGTGGCGGACTGAGTAGCCGTCACGAATGATTTCCTCCAGATATTCGCGGAAGTTTTCGCGGATCACGTTGCTGCTCCTCATACTCAAGGACTCGCGCACTGAGTCGTGTCGGTCCCGGAGAGAATGACACAGCAGCGCCTGTTCCTGCGAGCGCAGGTCTCGGATCCAGCAATTCAGCCTATTGGGCGGTCCCAGACGCAGAGTCGGTTGCCATCGGGATGCGCAGGACGGACACGCCGCTCAAGTCCAGCCACACCGAATCGGGCGTACGGACCAGCCGCAGCAGCACGTCCTCGCAGGACGGGCAGCGACCGACAAATCCTGGGTCGGGGCCATACACCCGGAACGTGGCGAGCTGGGACGACGTACCGCAGCTACGACATCGCCCGATCGCCGTCGTTACCTCAACGGCGAACACTTCCGACAGCGGACCCGCCAGGGTGTTTCCGTCGTACACCGCGACTCGTTCCGATTCCTCATTCATCCCATAGCCACCTCATGATCACGGGCCACTGGGCCCAAACCGCTCGGTCTTGATCTTGCCGGGGTCGTGCCCCAGGCCAACCAGGAGATCCGACACGTTCTCGACGAATCCAGTCGGCCCGCAGACGTACACCGTCGGCTTTGACTCCGGGGCCCAGCCATGCGAGACCAGATCATCGGCAGTGATCCGCCCGGCCGGCCGCGCCTCGTCATCGGGCGCGGTTCGCGTGTAAATGAACCTCACGTCGAGTTCACCGTCCTCGGTCGCGCGACGCCGAAGCTCATGATCGAAAATCCGGTCCTCGGGAGAGCGCACAGAGTAGATGAGCCGGAACGGCGCCGGGCTGACTCCGTCCCGTGACCTGATCATGGCCATAAGCGGTACAACGCCGGAGCCGCCAGCCACCAGCAGCACCGGACCGCCGTCCTCCGGCTTCCAGACGAACCAACCGCCGACGGGTCCTCGCACTTCCACCGAATCGCCGGACCGGGCGTCGTCTGCAAGGTAGCTCGACACTTCTCCCTCGGGTACCTCTTGCACCGTGATCTCGATGCGCTCGCCATCTGCGGGCGCCGCGAGCGAGTAGCTGCGGGCCGCTTGGTACCCGTCGTCTGCAGTTAGGCGCACATCGACGTGCTGCCCAGCTTCATGCCCCGGCCAACCCGGCACGTCGAGGACCAGCGTGGAGGCGGTCGCCGTCTCCGGCCGCCGCTCCACCAGGCGGGCGGGCCGCCAGGCCCGGCGGGCCCTTAATCCCCCTGGTACCGCTGCTCGCGCCATGGGTCGCCGTAGTCGTGATAGCCGAGTTGTTCCCAGAAGCCTGGGGAGTCCTGATCCAGCAGTTCAATGCCGCGGACCCACTTGGCCGACTTCCAGAAGTACAGGTGCGGGACCAGCAGCCGAGCGGGCCCTCCGTGTTCGGGAGCGAGCTCCTCCCCGTCGTACTCGTAGGCGACCCAAGCTTTCCCGTCGAGCAGATCCTCCAGCGGTAGGTTCGTGCTGTAACCGCCGTAGCTGTGAACCAGCGCGAAATCAGCGCTGATCTCGACGTCACCGAGCAGGGTATCGAGCGATACGCCGCGCCAAAGGGTGTCGAGCTTGGACCAACGCGTTACGCAATGGATGTCAGCTGTGATCGCCTCCGCAGGCAAGGCCATCAGTTCCGTCCAACTCCACCGATAGGTCTCGCCCAGCTCCGTAGTGACGATGAACTCCCAGGCATCTAGCGGTATGCGGGGCGTCGGTCCCGCCGAGAGCACCGGGAAGTCGTCGGTGAGGTATTGACCCGGCGGTAAGGGGCGCCTGCCGTCCCGTCTTCGTCTGCTGAAGCCTCTAGTAACGATGCCCATCGCAACCACCTCCAGGACGACTGGACGCTTGCATAACTAGGCCTATCGTACGGGGGCCCTTGAGCCATTAGCATTTGGGTAGTTGTTATCGCCGATTCGGCGGCTAATGGGTGGGCGTATAATTCCGTCTGAAGGTAAAGAGGTTCACTTGCCCGAATTAGCCATCGATTTCCAATCCTTACCGGAAAAATACCAGCATCTCATTCGCCTGGCGGAAGAGACTCACAAGATCACCGTTGCTCCGCTTCAGTTATTGGTAGGAGGATGGTCAGGTGCAGTGGTCTATCTTGTCAGTGTTTCGAACGAGGAGACCAGACGCATCGAACATTGCATTCTCAAGCTAGATCGCAAGGGCAAGAGCGCCAAATCGGACGAGGTAACACGACATAACACGCTGATCAGCAAGTCCACACCTGAGTTTGCCCGAGATCATATTGCTGAGTTGGTTTTTGATCGTGTTGAGCATGATGGCGTAATTGCCATTTTCTATAGAATTGCGGGCCAATCGCTACTCAAGTATCGCCCCTTGTCAAACTATGAACGGCAAAGCCAATTACGAACCATTTTTGCCGAAACGAATAAAGTACTTCTTGCCGAGTGGAATATCGCTCCATCGTTTGAAGCCGTGCATCCGCAGAAGATATTGCAGAAATGGCTGGGTTTCCGCTTGGATTCCGACGGAAATATCGAATCCTTCTTACAAGAAACCTTACGCGTGAACCCAGATGCTGCAGGCTTACTCGTCAATGGACACGTGTTCCCCAATCCGCTGAGCTATGCGCGTAAGGCTGAACTGTGGGGTAAGGCTCGGCCTATCGATATTGCCACCGGATTCATCCATGGCGACTTGAATGCCAACAATATCTTAGTGAGATTTTCCGACAACAAGGAATCTCTTGACGGCTACTATCTGATTGACTTCGCTCTCTTCAAGGATCAAATGCCGCTGTTCTACGATCAGCGTTATTTGGAAATGTCCTACCTGACACACGCCATATCGCGCATCTCATTTGCCAAGTGCATAGATTTTCTCACGTTGCTGGCTGTCGCGGACGTGCCAGATCCTCATAAGGTGCCGATCGAGATGTCCGGTGTCTCTTCGGTCATTGGATCTGCTCGAGAGGCATTTGGTGGATGGGTGCAAGACAATCATCCGAGTTTGCATGATGATCTTTGGGGACAGTACTGGTTGGCCGGAGTCGCCGCCGGGCTGGGTTACTGTCACAAGGTTGGGTTGTCCGATGAGCAACGCTTGGCTGGATTGATTTATGCAGCTGCCAATCTCAAACGCTATGCCGTGACATTCAGCTTGCCGGCACCCACCAATGTAGAACCCCTCTACGACCAGAGCCAGACCGATGCAGGCTCTTCGACAATACGGAAGCCGAAGCATAACCTCCCTGTCCAACCCACTCCCTTCATCGGGCGCCAGTCGGAACTGGCTGCTGTGAAAGACCTCCTGACACGCGACCGACAGGAGGCACGTCTCGTAACACTGACCGGTCCGGGCGGCACAGGAAAGACTCGTTTGGCGGTGCAGGCTGCTGCAGATCTGGTCAATCGCTTCTCGGATGGCGTCTATTTCGTCGACCTTGCGCCCATTCGGGAGCCCGAAGCTGTGCTGACGACGATTGCCCGAACGGTAGGCATCAGAGAAAGTAGCGATCGGCCTTTGCTCAATGAGCTTGTCGGCCAGTTGCTGTCTAAAGCAATGTTGCTCGTGCTCGATAACTTCGAGCAAGTCACGGCGGCAGCCCCAAGGGTGGGAGAGGTGCTTCAAAGCTGCCCGCAGCTGAAACTGCTGGTAACCAGCCGTGAACCGCTGCACTTGCGTAGCGAGCATATTCGCCCGGTGCCTCCGCTCGCTCTCCCACGTGCCGATCTCAGGCAACAAACCGTAGAACAATTAACTCAGTACGAAGCGCTGCGATTGTTTATCGAACGTGTCATGACGGTCAAGCCGGATTTTGAAATGACTAATGATAACGCTTCCGCTGTGACTGAGATCTGTGTACGTCTGGACGGGTTACCCCTCGCAATCGAGCTCGCTGCGGCACGAATGAGGCTGTTTTCACCGCGAGCCTTGCTTGAGCGGCTAGGCGGTCGGTTGCAACTGCTTCGGGGTGGAGCCCGGGACCTGCCTCTTCGACAACAAACGCTGCGCGACACTATTGACTGGAGTTATGAACTGCTTGGCGATGGTGAGCAAAGATTGTTTGCGCTGCTCTCAGTATTCGCCGGTTGCGCATTCGAAGCGGTTGAGACAGTCACCGGTGAGATGAATCATCATCTCGATGTGTTGAAGATGGATGTTCTCGAAGGGCTGGATTCTCTTGTGGATAAAAGCTTGATCCGACAGACAGATCAAGATACCGGAGAGCCTCGGTTGTTGATGCTGGAAACCATCCGAGAATATGCAACGGAACGGCTTGAGCAAGATTCAGAGTTCAGCACGGCGGCTCACCGGGCACATGCGATCTACTTCGCCGACTTTGCCCAGCGTCGATGGGAACGCCTGAGCGGTGATGATCGTGAGGCTGCCTTATGGGAGATGGAATCTGATATCGAGAACCTCCGGATCGCTTGGCGCTATTGGGTGGAGAAAAGAGATCTGGAACCACTCAATAAATTTGTCAACAGTCTCTGGTTGTTGTATGACGCGCGCGGTTGGTATCACGCAACCGTGGAACTCACGAACGATTTGTTGAACGTCTTGGCTGACGCGCCCGTGACACCCGAACGCGTAGAGCAGGAGATCATGTTACAAACCAGCCTGGCTCGCGCGCTGATGGCGAGCAAAGGCTATACCGAAGAAGTTGAGCAGGCGTACATCCGCGCACTGGAACTAGCTGAAAGCGCCGGCGAAGTTCCTCAATTGGTCTCCGCCCTGCGCGGACTGGCATCTCTCTATAATTTTCGGAATGAACCTGATAAGGCCAGGCGGCTGGGTGAGCGCATGTTGGATCTGGCCGAGCGCCTCGCCGATGTCGATATGAAGGTCGAGGGACTTGTGGTTACTGGCTATAACCTAGCGTTTAGTGGGAATCCACAATTGGCCCTAGAGCATATCGACACGGGAATTGCCCTATATAACTCTCAACCTCAACCGGCCAGGCGGCTCGGTATTGGGCCCAACCCTGCAGTAGTAGGTCTCAACGTGTCGGCTTTATTCCTTTGGACCGGAGGCTATCCCGATCGGGCGTACAATCGTGCCGCCGAGGCGATAGCGTTGGCACGAAAACTGAACCACCCTTACAGCCTCACTTATGCCCAGTTCCACAACGGTCTGCTCAATATGTGGCTAAAGAATTACGAAATTGCCCGGGCCAGCGCCGAGGCCGTACTGGAACTCGCCGAGACGTATGGGTTCCAAATTTGGAGTGCGATTGGCTCCTGCCTGCGTGGTGCCGCCTTGGTCAACCTAGGAGCGATAGACGAGGGTCTTGTGTTGACAGAGCACGGGCTGACGGCGTATCGCGGGCTCAAAACCCCTCCGGTCTTTTGGCCGCTGCTTCTCCATCTTTGTGCGGGCGCATTTGGTGCGGCGTCACGACCAAAGGATGGGTTGCCTCTGCTGGATGAGGCCATGGCGGCAGATAAGTTCAGTCCAAGTTCCTCTGAAAGCTTAGCGCCTGAGTTCTTGATACTGAAGGGTGACCTTCTCCTCGCGCTGTCGTCCGATAATGCTGCCGACGCCGAATCCCTTTATCAAGATGCCGTGAATCGTGCTCATGGGGTGGGTGCGGCAATGGTTGAGCTGCAGGCAGCCATGAGATTGAGCCGTTTATGGCAGAATCAAGGAAAATCCGAACAGGCGCAGGAATTATTGAACACCGCGTACTCAAGAATCACCGAAGGCTTCAGTACGGCGGACATGAAGGAAGCCAAAGCCCTGCTCGCCACACTGTCATGACGCCAAATCCGCCCGAAATTGGGGTTGGCGAGACGGCCGAATTGAGTCTACGCGTGAGCGTGGCCACGCTGGTGAGGGTTCTTTTCAAGAATCCTAACGATGATGAGGTGATGCTAGCTCTTGAACGTAAGGCGACTTTGCGTCGAGGAGAAGATGGGCGAGAGGTCCGAGTGAAGTCTCAACCTTTTGGCGGTGCGATCCGCATATTGGATTTGAGTGCGGTGCGCGACCTGGTCGGCGACTTCCACTTTGACAGCGAACGTTCGCAAGCGGAGCAGGATTTCCGCATCTTCATTAGACCGGCATCCTGGTCGTCGCTCCGGGAGTTCTGTCTCCAGCACATTGTTCTTGACGACGATCCCATTCTTGAGACCAGTCCGAGTCGCGAACTGGTTGAAGAGTTCGCCGAAGCACTAAGCGTTGACTTGAGGCGGGAGCAGTATGTTTGCAAACCCGTAGCAACCAAAGTCGAGAATAGGGCGACATCGACGGAAAACATTTATGCGGAGGGAACTCCTACTGTGCGAGTCTATCGCATTTACGAGGCCACCATCGCAGATTTGTTTGTGACAGATGCCATGCTTAAGTACGGCGACGGTTTGTCTCATCAGCACCTAGGTGAACTGGCAATTGCGGATGCTCGACGCGGCGGGAAGGGAAAGGCAAATGCTGTTTTGACTCTGCCATGGGAACGTGTCCAAAATTGTTTCCGAGCTATGTTGCCCGCGGAACGCAATGTTCCCATTATATTTGATGAGAATAAATTGGATTCAACTGTAGCTGCAATCTTGGATGAAATTGCCGTGCCACGGTATCAAAGCGTGTAAGGCTATGCGGGTCCTTTCGTGGCGTCGCGCCAGCGCTGGAACCGCGCCACGTCATTGACTACTACTCCGTACGGCTCCAACGTGATCATCTTCGCGTAGTCGGACTCGTTCCTGGCAGTAAACACAAACACCTTAATGTTGGCCTCTTGGTAAGTGCGCACGACATTAGCCGGGATCGTGAGTTTAGCGTGAACAACGGTGCCGATCTTCTTGATCGCAGACGCCGGCGGCCAGCCGCCATTTCCCAAGTTGCCCAGTGCGTAGCTGATTCTGCGAGTGGGATCGGCGGCATCCAACTTCTTGATCTTGTTCAGTGCAGGAAGTCGAGCCGACGTAGCCACCAACTGGACCCTGGAATCCTTGATCGCGCTCCAGAACTGCTCTGCCTGGGCGTCGGTGATCGTGGAAACTTTGATCTCCAGGCCGAACGACTTCCCGACTGAATTGCCGTACTTGAGCAAGTCGACCAGACGTATCAGCCTTTGGCCGCCGACGTCCGTGCGGCATTTATCGCGGATGGCGGACCACAGCCATGACGAGACCTCGCCGGAGCAATTGGTTATCCGGTCAAGGCTGGCGTCATGCAAGATCACCATGGTTCCGACCTTGTCAGGGTCGGAACCATCCTTCGTCCAGCGAACATCGGCATCCAGGATGTCCGCGTGGCTCTTCACCGCGTACTGGTAGGCCGGCAGCGTGCTTTCCCCCAATTTCGAGGTCGTCGCGCCCCGGTGAGCGACCGTTAACTCCTCCATTGAATCGGCGTACGCGGTCGTCGCTGTGAGGATGGGAGCGAGTCCGAAGGCGAGCAGGGCGCTCAGCGCAAACAGATGCTTTCTCATGGCTCTCCTGGCACGGGGGAAGGGGGGAAGGTGAGAGCGAGCCCGCCACTCTAACTAGATAGCGGCAATCCGGCGCAAACCGACACGCCGCAGAACCCTCGAGCTGTAATAGATCAGTTCGTGGCGGTCACGAGGTAACGCGTGTAGGCACCGATAGTGCTGAAGCTCGGGTAGTCCGCTCCGAGTGCTACTTCGGTGAAGATGTCGCGCGCCTGGTCGAGATGCTCTGTCAACGGACGTTCCTGTCGCCATCGAGCCAGTTCCTCGTCGACGATGGAGTCGACCAGTCGTCGCGTGACGCGACGGCCGTCGGCCAGCGGGGTGCCGTAGTGCAGCCACTGCCACACCTGGGACCGGGCGATCTCGACTGTGGCCGCGTCCTCCATCAAATGGTCGATCGCAACAGCGCCGTTCCCGCCCAGCCAGGCATCCAGGTAGCCCAAAGACACGCGCACATTGGCACGCAGTCCCGCCTCGGTGACGTCACCGACGGCAGTCTCCACGGCAAGGAGATCCGCTGCTGAAACTTCCACGTCGTCACGCGTGCGGTCCAGTTGATTCGGGTGCTGAGCCAAGACTTGATCAAACACCGCTCTGCAGATCGGAACAAGATCGGGATGGGCAACCCACGACCCGTCGAAACCATCTTTGGACTCTCGCTCCTTGTCTCCACGCACCTTGTCGAACGCCACAGCAGTTGCCGCCTCGTCACGCCGATCCGGCACGAACGCGGCCATGCCGCCGATCGCGTGCGCTCCGCGGCGGTGACAGGTCCGGACGAGCAGTTCGGTATAGGCCCGCATGAACGGTGTCGTCATCGTCACCGCAGCGCGATCAGGCAGCACGAAGCGCTGCCCCCGGGCCCGGAAGTTCTTGATCAGACTGAAGATGTAGTCCCAGCGGCCAGCGTTGAGTCCCGCAGAATGATCGCGCAATTCGTAGAGGATCTCCTCCATCTCGAAAGCGGCAGTGATCGTCTCGATGAGCACGGTGGCCCGGATAGTGCCACGGGGAATCCTCAGCTGATCTTGAGCCCAGCAGAAGACGTCGTTCCACAGGCGGGCCTCGAGGTGATTTTCCAGCTTGGCTAGATAGAAATACGGCCCGCTGCCGCGGTCGAGCTGCCGCCTCGCGCAGTGAAAGAAGTAAAGTCCGAAGTCCACCAGGCTTCCCGATAAGGCACTGCCGTTCACCAAAAGGTGTTGCTCCGGCAGATGCCAGCCGCGTGGCCGCACGACGATGGTCGGTAACTCCTCGCCCAGACGGTATTCCTTGCCGGAGTCAGCGGTGAAGTCGATGCGCCGATCGAGAGCATCGATGAGGTTCAGCTGACCCGCGACGATGTTGTGCCACGTCGGTGAGGTGGCGTCTTCAAAGTCGGCAAGCCACACCTTTGCACCGGAGTTCAAGGCGTTCACGGTCATGGACCGAGTTGTCGGTCCTGTCATCTCGACGCGGCGATCTTCCAGGCCGGGCGCTGGGGGAGCCACACGCCAGTCCGTGTCTTCGCGGATGTGCTTAGTTTCGGCGAGAAAGTCGGGATCTTCACCGGCGGCGATACGGCTGCGGCGCTCACCTCGCTCGGACAGCAGGTCGCCGCGGCGTTCTTCGAACGTGTTGTGCAGCTCACCGAGGAACATCAGCGCTTCAGGAGTCAGGACTTCCTCGTAGCGCTCGCCGTAGGGCCGAACGACTCGGATGCCGTCGTGGAGTTCCATGTCGTTCCCCTGTTTTTAGTGGAACTGTGTTAATGGAACTGTTCGGCCTCAGTGGAGCCAACGAGAGCAAGCGTGTCGCTGTTCGGTTTGAGGGCCGAGCTCACGAGATCAAAATAGCCCGTGCCCACTTCCCGCTGATGTTTGATGGCGGTATAGCCGCGATCAGCGGCCGAGAATTCGTCCTGCTGCAAGTCGACGTACGCCGTCATGCCATCGCGTGCATAGCCATAGGCAAGATCGAACATCGACAGGTTGAGTGCGTGAAAGCCTGCCAGCGTAATGAACTGGAATGCGTAGCCCATGGCGCCGAGTTCGCGTTGGAACTTCGCGATAGCGGAGTCGTCAAGTGCGGCCTTCCAGTTGAACGACGGCGAGCAGTTGTACGCCAGGAGTTTGTCCGGAAATTTTCGGTGCAGAGCTTCGGCGTAGTCTCGCGCGAAGTCGAGATCCGGGGTGCCGGTTTCGACCCAGATCAGATCGGCGTATGGCGCGTACGCCAGGCCACGGGAGATCACCGCATCGATTCCGCCGCGGACGCGGAAGAAACCTTCGGCGGTGCGCTCACCGGTGCAGAAGGGCGCGTCTCGTTCGTCCACGTCGCTGGTCAGCAGCGTAGCCGCGAGCGCATCAGTACGCGCAATGATGATGCTCGGAACGCCGCTGATGTCGGCGGCCAGCCGGGCCGCGTTGAGCGTACGGATGTGCTGTCCGGTGGGAATGAGGACTTTGCCGCCGAGATGCCCGCACTTCTTTTCGGAGGCGAGCTGATCCTCCCAATGCACGCCTGCTGCGCCGGCGCTGATCATGCCCTTCATGAGTTCGAAGGCGTTGAGCGGTCCGCCAAAGCCTGCCTCCGCATCAGCAACGATGGGGACGAGCCAGTCCCGCTCGCCATCTCCCTCCGACCACGCGATCTCATCGGCGCGCAGCAGCGCATTGTTGATGCGCCGCACAACCGCCGGAACCGAATTGGCCGGGTAAAGGCTTTGGTCGGGATATGTGTGGCCGGAGAGGTTTGCGTCAGCCGCAACTTGCCACCCGGAAAGGTAGATGGCCTGTAGGCCGGCCTTGATCATCTGGACGGCCTGGTTGCCGGTGAGGGCTCCCAGAGCAGCGACATAGTCCTCGGTCTGGAGCAGCTGCCACAACCGTTCCGCGCCGCGGCGCGCCAGCGTGTGCTCTTCCTGAACGGTGCCGCGTAGGCGGACGACCTCCTCCGCGGAATATGTACGCTCTATGCCTCGCCAGCGGGGGGAGGTCGCCCAGTCGATGGTGATCTCCTCCGCGGTCGGCATCAGCGCACGAGTCCCTGGATGAGTCTGCGTCTCAGTCATGGCCCTTCTCCTAGAGATGCTGGTCATGGCCTACCAATGATCGGTCTGGCCCCATACCGAACAATGGCCGCAATTCCGTGGGATCTTCAATGCATTATTCGAGGAAAGATCTGCGATTCTTTCGCTATGGTGAAGGCATGACCGATCTTGATGTCGCTCCAACTCCGATGGATTCTCTGGCGCTCGGCCGCCGGTTGCGGCATTACCGCCAGGCCAAGGGCCTGACGCTCGACGAGGTCGGCGCCGCGGTGGGCCGGGCCTCGAGTCACCTGTCGCTGATCGAAAACGGTCGGCGCGAACCCAAGCTGTCGCTGCTCCGCGCGCTCGCTGCGACCCTCGGCGTTCCGCTCTCGGATCTGCTTGCGAACGAGCCGCCGAGCCGACGCGCAGCGCTGGAGATAACCCTCGAACGTGCGCAACAGGGAGCGCTGTATCAGTCCTTGGGTTTGCCGTACGTCTACGCGGGTCGCCGGCTTCCGATAGAAGCCCTCGAAGCGCTCGTGGGTCTGTACGAGGAGCTCGTACGCCGAGCCAGCGAGCATGCGGCGACCCCGGAGGAAGCGCGCCGTGCGAACGCCGAGCTGCGCGCCCACATGCGCGAACGGGGCAACTACTACGCCGAAATCGAAGCGGCCGCCCACGGCGTTTTGAAGGCTGTCGGTCATCATGGTGGCCCCCTCTCCCAGCGGGTCATGGTCCAGATGGCCGAGCACCTCGGTTTTGAGCTGCACTACGTGCCTGACCTACCGTTGTCGACGCGTTCGATTGCGGACTTGCGCAACAGGCGAATTTATCTGCCTCAAGTGCAGGCGCCCGGAAGTCATGACGTGCGTCTCCATGTGTTGCAGATGCTGGGCCACGTCATTCTTGACCATGCCGAACCCAAGGATTATCCCGACTTCCTCCGGCAGCGCGTTGAGGTCAACTACTTCGCCGCAGCTCTTCGTATCCCCGAGCAGGCGGCCGTTGATCTGTTGCAGGCAGCCAAGAAGGAACGGCAACTCGCGATCGAGGACTTGCGCGATGCGTTTGCCGTTTCTCACGAGACGGCTGCGCACCGGTTCACGAACCTGGCGACGCATCACCTCGGGTTGCCCGTGCACTTCATGCGGGTCCATGAGAATGGCCTGATCTACAAGGCGTACGAAAATGACGGCGTCAGGTTTCCTGCCGACGTCCTGGGCGCCATCGAGGGACAACCGGTCTGCCGCAAATGGACCGCATATGCAGTTTTCGGCGTGCCCGACCGATCAGGCGCGTATTCGCAGTACACGGACACGCCACGCGGCACCTATTGGTGCACGGCTCAAGCAGAAGGCACGAACGACGGCGTGTTTTCGATAAGCCTTGGCGTGCCGTATGCGCACGTGAAGTGGTTCCGAGGGCGGGAGACAACTGCGCGGGCAAAGTCGCTGTGTCCTGATCCGGACTGCTGCCGGCGGCCGCCTGCCGCGCTCGCCGCTCGCTGGTCCAGGCAGGCGTGGCCCAGCACGCGGGCACATTCGCATCTGTTGGCTGCTCTGCCGCCAGGCACTTTTCCCGGTGTCGACGACACCGATGTGTTCAGGTTCCTCGAACGGCACGCACCAGCGGATCCTGACAGGCCCTAAATAGCTGTTCTCTGGGGAGGATCTGGTGGCCTCGGTGAGTTTCTGAATTCACTGCGGTCTAATGTCACATGGACGCAACCAATCTTGCTGATCTTTACGACCTGCCGCTGCTTGACTGGTCCCAGATCCAGGCTCGACTAGACGACGGCATTCCCCAAGCGCCAGACGCCGGCGGTCCCAACCGGCACACCTGCTGGTTGACCACCATCAACCCCGATGGCAGTCCGCACGTCACAGGCCTCGGTGCCCTCTGGGCCGACGGCTCATTCTGGTTCGAGACTGGTGACCGGACTCGCAAGGGCAGAAACCTCGCCCGAGACCCTCGCTGTGTGCTCAGCGTTGCCACTCACGACTTCGATCTTGTCGTCGAGGGCACTGCCAGCAAGATCACCGATCCAGAGACTGTGGAAGCCATGGCGGCGCGCTGGGCCGCCGAAGGCTGGCCCGCTCGAGCCGACGAAACCGGCCAGGCGCTCACTGCCGACTACAGCGCTCCGTCCGCGGGACCGCCACCATGGTTTGTGTATCGCCTTACTGCACACAAAGCCACCGCAGTTGCCACCATCGCGCCCGGAGGCGCAACAAGCTGGCGATTCTGAACAGCGCACCGGTCTACTGTTTCGGCGTGGAGCCTCAGACTCCGTCGTGAGCACTTTTGTCTTCGTGCACGGCGCGTGGCACGGTGCCTGGTGCTGGAGTCGGCTGCTTCCGGAGATGGAGGCGCGCGGTCATCGGTCAGTAGTCATGGATCTGCCCATCGAGGACGGCAATGCGACATTCGAGGATTATGCGGAGGTCGTTCTGGCGTCGTATCCGGCAGATCTGGAGGCTTGTGTACTCGTAGGACATTCCCTCGGAGCGATGGTGCTGCCGCTGGTGGCGGTCTCGCGTCCCACATCGCTGCTGGTATTTCTCTGTGGCGTGCTTCCCAACGTCGACGGTCGACCTTGGAATGACGCTCCACGCATGGGTCGACCCGACGCCTATAGAACCGAGACGCTAGACGACGGGTCGAGCGTCTTTGCGACTTTCGAGTCGGCACGAGTGACCTTCTACGCCGACTGCGCCCCGGAGGATGCGAGGTGGGCCTTCGAGCAGCTACGGGCGCAGAACTCCCAGAGCCTCTGGGATCGCCCATATCCGTTACGGCGACTTCCGAAGACTCCACGCGCGGCCATCGCGGCCTTGGACGATGCGGCTGTCACCATCGAATTCAGCCGAGCCGTCACGAGACCCAGACTTGGCGTCGACCCTATTGAGATTCCGGGTGATCACTCACCGTTCCTCGCCCGGCCTCGTGAACTCGCCGATCTGCTCGACCGACTGGTCCGGTACTGAGTGCAGACTCTTGAGAGGGCGACCATGATCGACATTCGTCCCGTCGAACAACGACAGCGAGATGGCGAGTTGCCAGGCGCGGATCGCCTGATCGTCTGGCTATCGCAGTGGAAACCGGCATCCGCTACGTGCTGGTGTGCAACGGGGGACAGCTGCGGCCACGCTTCGTGAGCTTGTCTGCGTCGCGCGACCGACCTAGTGGATGGCTTCCAGGCGTTGCTGACCAACCAGCAGGAGACGATTGGGCTGCAACCACCTAACTCATAGTGAACTGGTTGTGCTAATCGCCAAGGCCGGCTGACCGCGCCCGTACGATCGCCTCTGCCCGACTCCCCACCTGGAGTTTGCTGAAGATGCTCGAGACGTGGTTGCTGACTGTGTTGGGGGACAACCCAAGCCTGGCTGCGATGCCTGGATTCGACATCCCAGATGCGATCAACTCCAGCACCTCACGCTCTCGGCGAGTCAGTTCCGCGAAGGCCGGCTCCCGCGGAACGCTTAGAGCCTGAAGAGCGCGTCGCGCCAGACCAGGTCCAAAGATGGCTTCACCGGCAGCCACGGCGGCGATCGCCCGCAGCAGGTCGTCAGAATCGGCGCCCTTCAGCACATAACCCATTGCGCCGGCGCGTACCGCACCCAAGATCAATTCATCATCGTCGTACATGGTGAGCATCAAGATTTTGACCGAGGGTGCCGCCTTCGCGAGCTTGCGGACGACGTCGATCCCATTGAGATCGGGGAATCCAATATCCAGTACGACTAGATCAGGTTTGAGGAGTAGGGCCTCTCGAATAGCATCTGCTCCGGTGCTTGCCGTGCCCACGAGTTCGTATCCCTCCACCGACGAGAGCAGGGCGCGGAGACCCTCCCGCACCATCGAATGATCATCGGCGACCAGGACCGTGATCATGAAGCCGCCAACGGCAATGACACTCGGACTTCACCTCCAGTTTCCGACGGGCCAGCGCTGATCCGGCCGCCGAGGGCAGCCACCCGCTGCCGCATCGACGACAATCCCATTCCCGGGGTCCACGGCGCCCGGATCTTGCCATTGTCGGTGATCTTCAGCTGCAATTGATTGCTATCGACCCACAGGGCGATTGAGGCCGAATCTGCGTGGGCGTGCCGCAGCACGTTGGTCAGCGACTCGGTGGTTATCCGGTAGGCGGCCACCTCGACCGACTCGGGCAGTTGTCCAAGATCAGCAACTCCATCGGTGCTCAATTGGATGGGCGGCCCGTTGGGGGTCTGGACTGAGTCCACATAATCCTGCAAGGCTCCGACCAAGCCACGGCCGTCCAACACTGGCGGGCGCAGTTCATCCACCAACCCGCGAATGTCGGCAATGGCCGCGGCGACATTGCGTTCCAGCTCCCGAAGTAACTCAGCAGACTCGGCCGGCGCAGTGGTGACGAGCCGCCTGGCCGCCGCAGCCTTGAGCATCACGCCGGTGAGCGCAGGTCCAAGGCCGTCATGCAAGTCCCGGCGCAATCGCTGGCGCTCCTCCTCTCGAGCTGAGATCAGCTCCGCTCGGGAATCCGCCAGTTCATCAGCCAGCTGGGTGGCTTGTACGGCGACCGCGAGCAGATCGGCGAGCAGCGCAACGATGCGATGATCCGCCTTGGGCAGCTTCGCTTCCCCAGTACGCGGATAGATCAGCAGCTGCCCCGTCTCTTCCGTACCACGGTGCAGTGGGGCCAAGTACGGCTCGCTGGAGGACTCACCGACCCTGGTCAGCATCGTTCCGTTCACGCGGATTGCCGCTGCCGGCACTCGGAGGGTCCGGCACACAGCGGCCAGAGCATCTTCAAGACCGGTACCTGAGGTGTCCTCGCGCAGGCGGCTGCCGACTTCAGCGAGTGCCCGCGCCGGATCCTGGCGAGAGCCGTAGAACAGCCGATCGATCCGGCGCTGCAGCCAGACCCGTAGTGGGTTGAAGAGCACTGCCAATACCAGGACGACAAACGCGGACTCCTCGGCACTCCGACCGGCGCCCAGAACACGATCAAACAACGTGATCAGCCCCAGGTAGCCGGCGATCACGAGAGCGGACAAGACAAGGTAGAGCGCGAAGCGGGAAACCACCAGCCGGATGTCCAGTAGCTGGTACCGCAAGATGGCGATCATGATCGCGATCGGGACTAGCGCAATAGCGAAGAGCGTCAGCGGAGTCTCGGTGCCCAGGAGGTCAGGCACGGTCCATGCGACAAAGACGCATCCGACCGCAAGCAGCAGCCACAACATCTGACGCCGGATGCGGTCATCGCCGCGGACGTAACGCAAGATCAGCGATAACGCCGCAGCGCCGTAAACGACATCGCCGAGGACCCCAGAAACCGGCCCTAGCCAGACAAGGCTCTCGAATCGAGGCCACACGAGGTACGCCCGCACGCCGAGGTCCGCGGCGAGGTTATCGCGGGGAAACAGGCCTATGGCCGCGAACAAGATCGCGTTGAGTGCCGCCAACGGAAGTGTCCAGCACCATCGTCGCGACAGGAACTGTCCGGTAGGGAATAGCAGCAAGATCATCGGGACGCAGAATGCTATGGCCCAGGGCCACGACACATTTGCCCAAGTTGCGATCAGCCGCCACGACGGTCGTTCATCTCCGGCGTGCGACCCCCAGGCCAGCAAAGAGAACGCAGCAGCCGACCCGGCATAACACACACCGCCGGCCAGCAGCAGCCAGCCAATCGGGTTGCGCGGCCGCTGCCAGGCGATCGGCCATCCGGAAAATGCGAGCGAGCCGCCGATCAAGGCGTTGGTGACGACGAAGTGGTTCAGCAGAAAGCTCCAGCCACGGCCGGACGCGATACCCGCACCTGTGGCGACGAGGACTTCTGCCGCGGCAGCGGCGAAGAGGATAGCTGCCAGCACTCGCAGACTGCTGCGCTCGCCCATGCCTTGATGATCCACCCGTTTGCCACTAGCTCGCATGGTGCCGGGCCACCAGTTCGCCCGTCCAAATCTCCTGCCTCACTTAGTCGTCTCGTGCCTGATGACCAGTGGCGATTCCTGTCGAGGCTGTTGACGCTGATCCACGGCAAACCGAAGGAAATCACCATGAGCGGCACAAAGACACCGGCCGAAACCGATACTTCGGTGAAACCAGGCCGGGAACCTCATCGACATCGGAGCGCCAAGCCTTCTCGGCGTCGAGACCTGCGCGGCTTCTGGCGCACCACACTGGCATTGATCGCGCCACTGCCAGGTCTTCTGATGACAGTCAAGATCATGGTCTGCCCATTCGGAGTAGTGGACGGCTTTGCTGGTGTGCTGGAAGGGGTACGCAGCAATCCGCCGCGCGAGCAGTTGGCGCTCTGGCTCGGCTTGGCGTTCTCGCTCACCGTGCTGCCTGGCGTAATGGCCGTCGCCTGGGCCTCGCGCCGGAGGTCGCCTTGGTTCGCTCTGGCCGGGGGGGTGCTCAGTGTGATTGGTTTCAGCGTAGGTTTCGCGGTGCCTGACTCGAGCGCTGCTGCTCTGGTTGCCGTCCAGCAAAGCCTCGATCCCACCAATGTCGCCGTGATCAACGAGGCTGTGTCTGCGACCGTGCTGGCCAGCACAGTCTCGGTGATCTTTCTGCTCGCCAGCTCGACCGGTCTGTTGCTGCTGGGTGTCGCGCAGTGGCGGGCCGGGATCGGGCCGCGCTTGCTTGCGGTTCTGCTCGGTCTTTCGGGGGCGGCACACCTTGTTCCTGCTGGAACCGCTGTGGCCGCGGCAGCTTGGCTTGCTACTGGGATCGGCAGTCTCGGTGCCTCAATCGGTCTCCTTCGATCGGCGAATGATGATGTCGACCTCGGACCCAACGGATACCAAGCTGCCGAAGACGACATTGCCGGCTCACCCGACTGGGACGCTCGGACGGTCTGGCGCATCCTGCTCGCCATTGCCGGCCCGCCACTCGCCCTCTACGTCGCGATCGCCCGATTCCTGCTGCCGTACGACATGTCTGATACACCCGAGATGATCTTCGACAACCTGGTCGCCCATCCAGGCTTCAGCATGATCAGCATGTGGATCGGTGTGGTCCTGGCTCCAACCTGCATCGCCGGGGTGGTCGCTGTTGGCTGGTTGAGCCGGAGGAGAGTTCCGATCTTGACCACGATCGGCTTGATCCTCGCTGTGGTCGGCTTCACCTGCTTGGCCGTCGGCAACACCTTCGGCGAGCTGAGCACTGCTCTGGTGGCGAGCCATCCGGAATTCGATCGGGCGACCGCGTACGCGCTGGGCGCTGGGTTGGAACTTGGGCCGGTGTCCAGTCTGACCGGCACGCTGTTCGTGTTCGGACATCTGATCGGGACGATCATTCTCGGTCTGGCTCTGTGGCGGTCGCATACCGTGCCGTCCTGGGCAGCGATACCGGTAGCCCTCTCCCAGCCGATTCACCTTGCCTCGGTGATGCTCGGCAACCGGCCGCTGGACCTCGTCGGCTGGGGCGGCACTGCGTTGGGTTTCGCGGCGGCTGGCTGGGCGTTGCTGCGCATGAGCAATGACGATTTCGACCTGCCACCTGATCCGCGTGCACTGATTACTCCAGCGAGCTGAGATCCTCAGGTACGTCAACCGCATACTGCTGCAGCACAGCAAGATCGATTGCCTGGAGCGCTCGGACGTTGGTGGATGCCAGCACTACGGGTGGAGCCACCCCAGCCTCGTGCGCCTGCTGCCAGCGTTGTGCAACGACGCACCACCGGTCGCCAGGTTGCAGGCCCGGAAAGCCGAACGCTGGCGCCGGCGTGATCAAGTCGTTGCCGACGCTCCGCTGCTGCGCCAGAAATTCCGCAGTCACCACTGCGCACACCAGATGAACGGCCTGATCTGGCCCAGACGTGCAGCAGCCATCGCGATAGAAGCCGGTAAGCGGGTCTGTGCCGCAGTTTTGCAGTTCGTCGCCGAAGACGTTCATTTCACCCTGCACAACCCCAGTCTGCCTGACCTGCGATGATCGCGAAGGGGACCATGACACCACACGAGCGTGCGAAGGCCGGCAGCGCGCAGGCGCCGGTTCTGGCCCCGTTGACGGTATTGGTCAGTTGCGCGTTGCTGGTACTGGCTCAGCTCTACTTGGCTATCACGCTCGCACCCGTAATCGGCCAGGCGCTTGGGGATGACGAGACCGCCGCTGCCGCTGCTCTAGGCACCACGTACGCGCTGGCCTATGGCCTGGGATTCCTGATCTTCGGGCCGCTCTCCGACCGATATGGACGCAAACCGATCCTCGTGCCAGGGATGGCCGTATTGGCCGTCGCCACTGCGGGCCTGGCGGCGGCGTCCTCGTTGCCGATGGTGGCGGTGCTGCGAACCATCCAGGGTTTTGTGGCGGCGAGCTTCTCCGCTTCGGCGTTGGCGTATGTGGGGGAAGCGTTGCCACCGCGTTGGCGGTCCACCGGGATCGGCGCGATGTCGACTGCCTTCCTGTCGGCTGGCATTCTCGGTCAGGTCTTTGCGCAGGCGGTTGCGGAAGCTCTCGGCTGGCGCTGGGTGTTCGGGGTCGCCGCACCTGCACTCGCTATTGCAGCTATCGCCATCGCGACGATTCTAATTGAGCCCGATCGGAGCGGACCTCCGGCCAGCTTGGCTCAGAAGTACCGTGAGCTGGCCAGATTGGCAGTGCGGCGCGATCTCGTGCTGCCGAACCTGGCCTCCTTTCCTGTGATATTGAGCTTCGTTGCGATGTACGCCGCTCTGGGTCCGCTCTTGCAGACCCAGTTCGGACTCGACGACACCGATGTACTGCTGGTACGGCTCGCCGGGCTTCCAGCCATGCTGTTGGCTCCGGTTGCCGGCTGGCTGGTCGGACGACAAGGCTCGATCCGGGTAGCCATCGCGGGATTTCTCCTCGCCGCAGTGGGGCTCGCAGCTGAGGCCATCTCGGCTGCTGCGCTGTGGCCACTCGTGATTGCCAGTGTCATCTTCGTTCTGGGCATTGCGACGATTGTGCCCGCAGTGATCGCAACGGTCGGCGGCCGTGGCGGCTCATCTCGCGCTGGAGCGCTCGCGCTCAATGGCCTGTATGTGTTCGCAGGAGCATCGTGCGGTCCACTCCTGGCCCAGCTTCCGATCGGGTTCAGTGGCTTGATGCTCGCGCTGGCGGCGCTGCTCATAATCGCGGCGGCACTCGTCGCGATCAGCGGCCAGCGAACGGCTGACGTCAGTGTCTGACCTACGGACTTCCACCAATAAGCCATCGACGATCAAAATCTGAAGAATGACAGACCAAGCGGCAAAGCCGGCCAGAGCGCCGGCATTTCGGACAACTCGTATGGAGGCATTCAGCGACGGCGTATTCGCCATCGCGATCACACTGCTGGTGCTGGAGATCGCGGTACCCGCGGGCTCTGAGGCCGACCTGCTGGCCGCAGTGATCGACCAGTGGCCGTCATACCTGGCCTACCTGGTGAGTTTCTCGACCATCGGCGCGATATGGCTGGAGCACACGGTCATTACCGAATTCTTGGAACGCGCCACGTCGGTTTTCATCCGCCTCAATCTGCTGCTGCTCGTTGTGGTTTCATTCCTGCCATTTCCCACCAAGCTATTGGGGGAGTACGTCGGGGAGGAGGCGCCGGCGCGCGTCGCCGTCACGATCTACGGCCTCAACTTGTTCCTGGCGTC
>JBKPTR010000069.1:0-3964 GCA_046735615.1 Actinomycetota bacterium | reverse complement strand
GATCAGCTCTCCGCCGGCACGGACCTGGACGGTGACGGGTGGGTCGTTCGGCGCCGAATCCGCCAGACGGCTGATAGGGAACGCGAGCCAGTGACCGCGGAAGGCGTCGTCGCCCTGGGGCGCCGCCATCAGCGCGGCCCCACGCGCCCAAGGCATGCAGCACGGGGCCCGCTGTTGGCTGGGCTGCTATCGAAGCAGGCTAGCCAGGCCGCTACGGAAGCGACTGGTGAAAGCGGAAGAAGCCGCCCGGGTCGTAGGCCGCCTTGACGCGCCGCAGGCGGTCGTAGTTCCTCCCGTGGTAGGCGTGCGCCCAGTCCTGGAAGTCGGCATCTGGGAAGTTCGGGTACACACCCCCGGATCCCCATGGATGCACCAGCGTCCACGAGCGCGCCAGCCAGTCGCGGGCGGCGCCGCGCTCGGCCGGTACGGCGTCGGGGCTGACCTGGACCAGGTGCTGGACCAGGAATCGTTCGCTGCGGTGGGCGAAGGCGGTCGCGTCGGCGGGCACGCGGTTATAGGCGCCGCCCCATGGCAGGAAGTCCACCTCCCGCGACTGGCCGGGGGCCAACCCTTGAGTAAGGTGCTCGACCAGCGTTGCGACCCTCTCGTCCGGCAACGGTCGGCGAAAGAACTCCGACTTGGTGTAGAGGTGGCCCGGCTGAGGTGGCCGCTCCGGCCCCAACCGCTCGCGGTCCTCGACTGATCCGAGCCCCTCGAGATACCGCTTGGCCGCACGGTGAGGCATATGACGGCGCGACGCCTCCATCGGGTCGGCGCCCACCCGGCCGACCAGCTCGCCGAGGAGCTCCGCGGCGTCGGCTTCGCCGTCGAGCACGCTGCCGACCACCTCGACCCCGGGTACCCGCTCGCCGTCGCCGGCGGCGGTCAACCGGAGGGTGGCGTCGAGCTCGTCGGGCGCGTCGGGTGCCCAGGCCTGCCAGGCCTGGATCACCGCAGCGGCCGGCGGCGGCGGCCAGACCAGGTGAAAGACCGTGGTCGCAGGCGCGGGCAGGATGCGGAAGACGAGGGAGGTGACCACGCCAAAGTGGCCGCCGCCGGCGCCGCGCAGCGCCCAGAAGAGTTCCTCGTCACGGTTGCTCGTCGCATTCGACGATGCGACCGTCCGCCAGGACGACCTGCGCCTTGAGCAGGTGGTCGCAAGTCAGGCCGTGCTTCCTGCCGAGGATCCCCAACCCACCCCCGAGGGTGAGGCCGGCGATCCCGACCGAGGGACCGCAGCCGGCTGGGATGGTCAGGCCATGCTCGGCCAGCGCATCGTAGAGGTCGCCGAGCTGCACGCCGGCACCGACGGTCGCCACGTCGCCCGCGACCACTACCGAGCGCATGGGCGTGACGTCCAGGACGACCCCGTCGGTCGAGGACCGGCCGGCAACCGAGTGCCCGCCGCTCCGGATCGCCGTCGGCAGGCGCAGCCCACGCACGGCGGCAAGGGTCGCGACGATGTCCGCGGGGGTCGCGCATTGCACGACGGCCACCGGCCGCAGGTGCTCGAAGCGCGCCATCACCGGTTTGCGCACCGACTCATAGTGGGCCGAGCCTGGCAGGACGACGTAGCCATCGATCGCCCGCTGCAGCGCACCCCAGTCGGCGGTCATGGCGGCACCTTACCGGCGAGAGCCGACAGAGATGCAGTGCGAGAAGCTCGGGAACCCTTCCAGACCCGCCGAACACTACTCGTCGTCGTTTCGGTCATTGAGGGGGTGAGATGGGATGATCCCGCGCCATGACCGCTCTCGTAGACGAGCTTCTCCCTGACGAGTTGTGGGCGTCGTTGAGCACCTGCTGGCACCGCCGCCCCGTCCCTGGTGGGGCGGCCGGGTCCGCACCATCCGGCCCGCCACGCGCGCTTAGCCACAGCAGGTGCTGACCGCGGCCCCGCATTGGCGGAACAACTCGTCTGGCGCATCCCGCGTACGCGTCGGCAGCAGCGTTCCGCCAGCTGAGCATGATCGCCTGAGCGGTGATCACTCTGGTCGGGCTCCCGGTTTCTGCCACTCATCTGCCCTCGAGTTGTTGATGATTCACCGGGCCATGACAGCTCGGCTCGGCCAGATAGCGACTGCGTGTCGAACTCGAGTTCGCCGATCCCAATCTGTACCGGATCAACTTCCTTCTCGGTGAGGTCTTCGAGTCCGGATCTAACGACGGACTGACTTGCAGATCGCCCGCTCGGTCGAGGTGAAATTGAGTTCGGCATCGACAAGAAGACGCTGCACCCTCACCGGCCATCACCCAACGCAGAGGTCGGGGAATGAACCGTGACATGGTGAGTCTGACCGAACGGCAGGAATGGGGAGGGAGGGGCGGACGGTGAATCTCATCCACCGGATCTACTGCCGCTCTGGGCGTTGGCGGGCCCGGTTGTCCCAGCTGCTCCCGTGGGCTACCGCCGGGATTCCTCTAGGCGGCGCGACCGTGCTTGAGTTGGGGAGCGGTCCTGGTCTGACGACCGACTGGCTCCGCCCTCGAGTCGGTGCTTTGGCCACGGTCGAGTATGACGAGTCGGACGCGAAGGCTCTAGGTCGACGCCTTCCCGATGTCGACGTCTATCACGGGGACGCGACAGCATTGCCCTTAGGTGACGCCACCTTTGACGTGGTGGTGTGTTTCACGATGTTGCACCATGTGCCGACCCGTGAGTTGCAGGATCGGCTGTTTAAGGAGTCCCGGCGGGTGCTGCGTCCTGGCGGAGTGTTCGCGGGCAGCGACAGCCGGTGGGGCCCTTTGTTTGCGTTCGCTCACCTTGGCGACACTCTGCTATTGGTCGATCCCGTTGCCTTGCCTGAGCGGCTTAGGGCGGCGGGGTTCGTCGATGCCACGACAGAGATACGGCGATCGGCCTTCCGTTTTCGGGCCGTGGCCTCCGACTAACGATCGTGAACCACCTGCCCAGCCTTGGCCAGACCTGCGTCTGTGATGTCGTTTGGCATAAGCACAGCGACGCTTCCATGACGCCAGTCGACTAACCCGAGAGAAGGCTTCCCCCGCCGTTCGCAATCAAACTGTGGGGTCGGGACGATTAATTGACGTCTGTGAAGACGCCCGCCGTTTGCTTCCTTCTCGCCCTCCGGCAATCTCTCCGTCGCCGCTCAGGATCATCGGCTCAGCATCGTTTGATCACTTTCGGCCTCGATGGTGACCAATGCCTTTTGAGGCGGTAGCAGCGGCTGCGGAGTTTCTGATGTCGCGGTTCGTTGAGGTAATGCCGTCCCGTACGACGTCGACGAATTTCGCACCGCACCGGCAGTCTGGGTCTTCAAAAAACGGCAAGCCGAGCTAGTAGAGCATGCATCCGGCGTGAAGACATCGGCGTGATCGCCGGGCGTCGCCATCGACCTGCTCACAAGGCTCCGTGCGGTTACAGCTGAACCGTCCCGGATGCCGGTGGGTGCGCGGAGGGTTGAGCCGGACCGCGTTGATACCCGATAGCTGGCTGCGGATGATCTGGTCGGCTTCGTGCTCCAGCTCGTGAAATCGGCCGACCGGCATGGGCCGGGTCGCTGGTCACCGTGGCATCGACACTGAGCCGGTGCCCGGTCCAACGCAACCGCACGTCCTCGACGCCGGTGATGCCCGGCACCGAACCCACCACGTCCTCGGCCTGCGCCACCAGACTAGGGTCAACGCCATCCAGCACGCGCCGCCCGATAGCGCGGGCGGCGCCCCACAGCAGAATAAAGATGGCGATGCTGATTACCAGCCCGACGATCGGATCGGCCAACGGGAAGCCGAGCCAGACCCCGATGACTCCGAGAACGACCGCTAATTACTTCGACCTGAAAATGTCGAGGCGTGTCGAGCAGTGAATATGCCTCTGACAAGGGAGAATGGTCCCAACCCCTTGGGCTAGAAGGGATCGGGACCATTCATGTTGCGTACGGTAGCTGATCAGCCGACGTTGTGGGAAGCGATCCTGCCGGAGGAGTTGCGGCGGTTACCCGAG
>JBKPTR010000068.1:0-5659 GCA_046735615.1 Actinomycetota bacterium | reverse complement strand
ACGCTTGAGCATCGGGTTGCGGAACCGATCAAGGTCACTCGTGGTGAGAACGGCGAGCTACAGGTCAGCCGGCCCGATGACGAGCGGGAGAGCAAGTCGCTGCACGGCCTTACGCGTAGCTTGGTCGCGAACATGGTGACTGGTGTCACCACTGGTTATGAGAAGAAGCTCGAGATCGTCGGCGTCGGCTACCGGGTTGTCTCGCGGGGCCCGACGGAGCTGGAGTTTGCGCTCGGTTACAGCCACCCGGTCAAGGTGATCGCGCCAGAGGGCATTACGTTCAACGTCGATACGCCGACCCGCTTCTCGGTGCTCGGCATCGACAAGCAGCGGGTCGGTGAGGTTGCGGCGAATATTCGCAAGCTCCGCAAGCCCGAGCCGTACAAGGGCAAAGGTGTCCGGTACGCGGGCGAGAGGGTTCGTCGCAAGGTTGGAAAGGCTGGTAAGTGACGATGGCGGTTTCGCTATCTCAGCACAAGCACAGGTCGCCCCGGAGCGCGGCGCGACTCCGCCGGCAAGTGCGGGTGCGCAAGAAGGTCTTTGGCGCATCAGAGCGTCCGCGGCTGGTCGTGACTCGCTCGGCGCGGCACATCTCAGCCCAGGTCATTGACGACACGCAGGGTCGTACGCTCGCCTCAGCCTCAACGATGGAGGCGACGCTGCGTGCGACAACCGGCGACAAGTCGGACAAGGCCAAGCAGGTAGGCGGGCTCATCGCCGAGCGCGCCAAGGCTGTCGGCATCGAGAGCGTGGTCTTCGACCGCGCGGGATACAAGTACCACGGACGCGTTGCGGCACTGGCGGACGGCGCCCGCGAGGGCGGGCTTGGTTTTTAGGGGCACTGCTCGCGCAACCGACGGCTCGCAGTGCGGATCTTGATGAGGAACGGAAGGTAGCGAATTGACTGGAACCCAGCGCCGCACTGGCGGTGCCGGTGGGGAGCGTCGCGGCCGTGACGATCGTCGTGGCCAAACCGCCGAGAAGAGCAACTACATCGAGCGCGTAGTCGCGATCAACCGAGTGGCCAAGGTCGTGAAGGGTGGTCGCCGGTTCAGCTTCACTGCGCTCGTGGTGGTCGGCGACGGCGACGGCACGGTCGGCGTTGGCTACGGCAAGGCCAAGGAGGTACCGGCGGCGATCGCCAAAGGCGTGGAGGAGGCGAAGAAGCACTTCTTCCATGTGCCGCGAATCCAAGGCACCATTCCGCACCCCGTGCAGGGCGAAAAAGCCGCCGGTATCGTGCTGCTGCGACCTGCTTCCCCCGGTACCGGGGTCATTGCCGGTGGTTCGGCTCGTGCAGTTCTGGAGTGCGCCGGAGTCCGCGACGTGCTGGCGAAGTCACTCGGTTCCCCTAATGCCATCAACGTGGTGCACGCCACAGTGGCTGCGCTGCAGAGTCTCGAGCAGCCCGAATCGGTGGCCAAACGCCGCGGCAAGGCCGTGGAGGATGTTGCGCCTGCGGCTCTGCTGAGGGCGCGTGAAGCGGTGGGCTCATGATGGCGCAGTTGAAGATCCGTCAGGTGCATAGCGCGGTGGGAGGCAGGCAGAACCAGCGGAACACTCTGCGGACCTTGGGTCTGAAGCGGATTGGCGACGAGTCAGTTCGCGAGGACCGGCCGGAAGTTCGCGGCATGATCAAGACGGTTGCCCATTTGGTGGCCGTGGAGGAGGTCGACTGACATGGCGTTGAAGGTTCATCACCTTCGGCCGGCACCGGGAGCCAAGACGGCGAAAATCCGGGTGGGCCGGGGCGAGGCCGGTAGGCGCGGCAAGACAGCCGGCCGTGGCACCAAGGGCTCAGGCGCTCGTCACACCGTGCCGCAGAACTTCGAAGGCGGTCAGATGCCGCTGCACATGCGGTTGCCGAAGCTGCGTGGCTTCAAGAACCCGTTTCGGGTGGAGTACCAGGTAGTGAACCTGGATCGGCTGGGTCAGCTGTTTCCTGAGGGTGGCACCGTTGGCGTCGCGGATCTGGTGGCGGCTCGCGCGGTACGTCCGGGAGCACCGGTCAAGATCCTCGGTAGTGGAGACATCTCGGTCGCGCTGCAGGTGACCGCGCACGCCTTTTCCGCCTCAGCGAAGGAGAAGATCGCCGCCGCCGGTGGCAGCACGACCGAACTCTGAAAGCCAATCAGTGGCGGTCACGGATTGGCCTGGTCTGAGGCCCGAAGGCACTGAGAAATCGGTCGCGGAAAGCGTCCATTCGCCACACCGGCGCATGGGCGTCGGGTTTTAGGCCCTCCTGCCAACCCCACGGCGAGATCCGATCAAATACAGACCGGTCGCGGCTCACGATGCTGATCGGTACGTCGCGACTGGCGCCCTGACCGGTGACGATCGGGGACGGCTGATGATCACCGAGGAAGATCACCACCAGATTGTCGTCGCCGTAGGTCTCGACATAGGAGATCAAGCTGCTCAGGGAGTACTCGATCGAGGCTCGGTAGTCGGTGCGTACCCGCCCCGGATTTCTGGTCAAGATGGCGTCCGGCGGATCGTTCGCTGCCGACATCGTGTTGAAGACTGAGCCGTCACCAATGTCTTTCCAGTTGATGAGTCGCGGGATGGGCTCCCAGGGCGCATGACTTGAGACGAGCGTGATCTCTGCCATAACAGGTCGGCGGTCTTGCGCTGCGTCTTCGGTGTGTTTGAACCTCGCCAGTGTGTATTGGTCAGGCATAGTTGCCCAGCTGAACCGCGGGCCCTTGTACCCCATCTCGTTTGCGTCATAGATCCGGTCATAGCCCAAAGACCCGCTCTCCGGCCAGGCCGAGTCGTTGCCTGGCATGACGCCGACAGTCCGCCAGTTCGCCCGACGGAAAGCGCTGGTGAGGGTCATCCGGTGGCTGGAAGGGAGGGCGTCGTACCGCTGCTGGTTGTCTATCCAGAGGCCTGAAAGCAAAGTGGCATGGGCTAGCCAGCTACTGCCGCCGGCGGTCGGTGAGGTGAGGAAGGCGCTCCGGGAAGCGAATCCGGCCGCGCCGAGCCGGTGATCGCCCGCTTCAAGTACGGCTCCGACCTGAGCTGCAAATTCGGGATCCTCGACAGCGTCGCGCCCGTAGCTCTCGACGAAGGCAATGATGACGTCCTTGCCGCGCAGTGCTGTCAGTAAGTCCTCTCCCGGTATGTCGCCAAAGGGATCAGCGCTGGCCGCTGCTGCCATTTCCTGCCGATCCTGCAGAGCTGTGGCCGCCGGTCCGTGCCGATGCTGGAGATAGGCCGCTGCGCCCTCTGCCGCGACAGGAACGCCCGGAACGACCTGGATGCCGAGCACTGCGCAGGTGAGCCAGATGACGGTGAGTACGACCAGTGCACGAGCGGCGGCTCCGTTGTGACGCACCACAAGCCGGGCCATGTGTTGCACTGATCGGGTCACGAGGATGATCAGCGCGGTGATCAGGATCACAGCTATAGCGAGGGAAGCGATTGCGGGCACCGATCCGATGGCTCCAGCGAGGAACCTCATGCCGTCGTCGAGTAGCATCCAGTCGAGCATCGGGTGGAACGGTCGACCGAGGACTGCGTGAAACCCCATGTCGAGCAGCTTGATGATGGCCAAGAAGCCGAGCACCACTCCGAAAAGCGTCGCGGCTACGGGTGTCGCCCTCGTCGGAAGTAAGAGCAGGAGCGCGACGCCGAGAAGTCCTTCCAGCGGGATGCTGACCAGCGCGGCAGGAGCCATACGGCCGAGCTCATCTGGAGTGAGCAGCGCGAGCAGGACCAGTAAGGCAGCCAGCGTCATGGTCACCCACGCTGCGATCCGACGCCCGCGGTACCGGTCGGCGCGGGGTAGAGCGTGGTGAGCACGTGGCACTACGGCACCTGCCTTCCGGTCGAGTGCAGGGTCGCGGCGATCCGTCATCTACACCACAGAGTTCGTTAGTAAGACGTTGTCTACTGGTGAAAAGCTCACGTCAGGCTGCGCTCGCTGATTATGGCAGTTGCAATAGTTGGCTCGGGGCGAAACCCCGTGATTTGCCGGATGTTCGCGTACCGCAAATCTCCTAACCTGCGCAGCAGAGCGCGTCGGGTCGGCTGGGACGTGGAGAACGCCGGCCTATGCGGAGCGCCGCCGCTGCGGTTCATTGCGGGCTAGGGTCGTCAAGGCACGATCGACCGTGCGCTGCGTTTCCTCGGCCTGGGCACCGCGTCGATTGTCGAGGTGGACATGGACGCTCAGGGGCGGATGCGTTCGACGGCGTTGCGGCGTGCCCTGGAGCAGGACCATGCACCGGCCATCGTGTGTGCCCAGGTCGGCAACGTCAACACTGGAGCCATCGACCCGGTCGCTGAAATCTGCGACATGGCGCACCACACGGCGCATGGGTCCACGTCGATGGCGCCTTCGGGCTGTAGGCCGCGGCTAGCCCACGGCTGCGGCGGTTGCTGGCCGGCGTGGAAGGGGCCGACTCCTGGGCCACCGACGCACACAAGTGGCTCAATGTGCCCTATGACTCAGGGTTGGTCTTCTGCGTGCATCCGGATGCGCACCGAACTGCCATGGCGGTCGGGCGGGTTACCTGATCACGGCTCCGAAGGCCAGCGCGATGAGCTTGACTACAACCCGGAGCACTCGAGGCGGGCCCGCGGCTTCGCGGTGTACGCCGCGCTCCGGGCGATGGGCCGGCGCGGCATCGCCGAGATGGTTGAGCGCTGCTGTGACATGGCCAGTCGCTTCGCTGATCAGTTGGCCGCTGCGGACGGCGTACAGGTGCTCAATGATGTGGTGCTCAACCAGGTCCTGGTACGCCTCCATGCGCCCGACGGCGACCACAACGGTCATACTCACCGGGTGCTGGAGCGCCTCCAGAATGAGGGCACCTGCTGGATGAGCGGTACGACGTGGAACGGGCAGGCCGCAGTACGGATCTCAGTGTCGAACTGGTCAACCAATGCCGACGACGTAGATCGCTCGGTCGCCGCCATGCTGCGGGCACACACCGCGGGCTGACGGCCAAATGACGGACGATGAGTTCATCGGTCGGGAACGCGAGTGCGCACAGCTGGCCTCGCCGATCGCAGAGGCACCCGAGCTCGGCCCAGCGACGCGCAATGGTGACCCGGCCACACTTTTCGAAGCGATCCGCCGGGCCCTGGCGACGATCGCGGCGCGGCAGCCGACTGCGATCTTCCTCGATGACCTGCAATGGGCCGACGACGCGACCCTGGAAATGCTGCCGGCACTGGCCCGAACGCTCCCTGAGCAGCCGCTGTTGATCTTGGCTGCGTATCGCAGCGACGAGCTGCCGAGGGCGCATCCGATCCGGCGCATGCGTAGCGAGTTGCGCCGTTCCGGCCGGCTGCAGCAGGTGGTGGTCGAACCGTTGGACGCCGCGGCCACCGCGGAACTGGTGGACCAGACTCTTGGGCCCGCCACACCCGCCCTGCGGCGTGTTGTCTTCGACCGCACCGACGGCATTCCGCTATCCGTAACCGAACTCGCGGCAGCACTTGCTGCCAGTGGGCGGCTGCAGCAGGGGCCATCCGGCCTGGAGCTCCTCGACGGCGCGGAGGTTCCGCTGCTGGACAGCGTGCGTGATGCCATACTCGTGCGGGCGACCGGGCTTTCCGACGATGCTCGCGCATCCGCTATAGCTGCGGCTGTCGCGGGCCCGATGTTCGATCCGGAGCTGGTACGGGCAGTTGCCGGACTGGACGC
>JBKPTR010000067.1:0-7703 GCA_046735615.1 Actinomycetota bacterium | reverse complement strand
CCAGCAGCGGCCCGGCCAGTAAGGCGGAGCGGGATCGGCACGAGCATCAGCCGCACGAGCAGCGCGTCGAGCAGCACCACGACGCCGGGGATGATCCCCATCTCCTTCGCCGGTAAACGTGAGGAACCCGGCGACCAACTCGGCGCCGGTGGCACTCGTCGGGTCCAAAGACTCGAGGCGCCTGGCACGGTCAAGCAGCGACCATCCCGGATTGTCGAAGGTCATGACTCGCGATCACCCTCCTCTGTGGATGATCCAACTGTCTCGGCTATCGCCCTGCTGTACACACGCCGAAAGAGACACGAGTATGAGACCAAAGTCCTCGTCTGGGACGCCAGTGCCGACCGACACGTCGATGTTGCGATCGACATCGACCTCATCGTTCTCAAAATCTGGCGTCGATCGAACTGCCGCGAGGGCCAGACGCCGAAAGGCCGTGGCCACTTTCGAGATTCTGCAGGGCTTTCGACCCTTGTCCGACACACGCGGGAGCGAGACCCTAACAACGTGCGGTGAAGCGGCGATTACGCAGCATTTTCGCTGCACTGATGAATGAACGGAGTCTTGCTATGACGTCATCAGCGGATAGGAGCACTTCGGGCAGCAATTTCGCTGAGCTGTCGGAGGCCGACTGCAAGGAGCTCCTGGAGCAGCACACCGCCGGCCGCATCGGTTTCATGGCCCCCGAGGGCCCGCAGATCTTGCCAGTGACCTATCAATACCGCAACGGCAGCGTCATCTTCCGTACGTCTCCCGCGGGTCCTCTGGCGGAGCTCATCCGGCGAACAAGCGTCGCTTTCGAGATCGATGGCATCGATGAGCAGGACAAATCTGGTTGGAGCGTTCTGGTGCTCGGATTCGCCGAGGCGATGGCCCACAATTACCTGCTCACATCGGCCTGGGAGACCGGCCCGGTGCCGTGGGCCGACGGAGTTCGGAACCTGTTCATCGAGATCAAGCCGCGCAAGATCAGCGGCCGCGCCGTGCGGGGTCGCTCTCGCGGCTGACCCGGCAAGGATCTGGACGCGTAGATCTCGATTGACCCGGAACCTGGATTCTTGGTCACACGGTCCACAGGGCGTCCGACTGGACAAAGCGCGGTTGCAGCGACCCGCACAGCGCAAGGCCAGGAGCCGACCTTTGCCGATGTAACCAGGTGATTGCGACGGCGTTGCACGTTGCGCGGGCTGTGGAGGACGTCGCTCATCGACTGCGTCCTCTTGAACGCCGGCGCTTAACCATCAAGCGAGGCCAGCCCTCTTACTCGGCCAGGGGAAAGCCAGAAAGCAGCTGTCGTCGTTGAGCTGGCGCGGCGCGTCAGGCTTCCGGTGCATGGCCGCCGCCGTTGATATAGCTCTCGAATGCCGCCCGTGCGCCGGCCGCGAGAACCGGCAGATCGGGCATGTTGTTGTCGGCAAGCAGGGACACCGCAAACTGACCGTCGTAAGACAGGGCGGTCACGCTGAGCCGCACTCCCGCAACAAGGGGAGCGAGCGGCACTGCCTGGAGGAGCCGCGCGCCGGCGAAGTACAGCGCGGACGGTGGCCCTGGGACGTTGGTGACGTACAGGTTGATGTGAGTGGACGCGGCCCGCTTTGCCCAGAGCACACCGAGACGTGCCAGGCTCGCCGGCAGAACAACGATTCCGGCGACACCCTGGTCTGGACGGCCCTTGCCTTTGGCAGTGGCTTTGGTGATTATGTTGAGCCGTTCGGCGGCGTCTGGCACGCCCACGGGCAGTGGAGCGATGAACATGCCGCCCTCACTGCCCCCACGTGCGCCAACCGGAACCGAGGCGAGCAGCTCGAGTCCTTCTTGGTTTTCGCCGCGCCGGCTGAGCAGGTCGCGGAGACCCGCAGTTACGGCGGCAATAAGCAAGTCGTTGATCGTGCAGCCGCGCATGTGTGCGGCCGCTCGAAGCTCCTCGATGTCATACCTCAAAACTGTCAAATGCCGCTGATCTGCGATGGGACCGGTGAGTGATGTTGCGGGCGCACGTCGTCCGGGTTCATGGGACAGGGCACGCAACGTACGCGCGGACCGGACGAGCCGCGAGGGACGAAAGCGGCGCACGGCGTCCCATCTTCTGTGCAGGTTGTCGCGGACCAGATCCAGGCCGGTGGGAGCGGATCGCGGCCGCCACGGCGTGTCGTCTACCTGTCCGAGCGGTGTCGAGTCGAGCAACGAAGTGACCAGCGCGACGCCCCGCAGGCCGTCAGCGACGACATGATGCAGGACCAACAAGAGACCGATCCGTCCGTCGGGAAGCCCCGGGATGATGTCCAGCCGCCAGAGCGGCCGAGTGCGCCCAAGTGAGATCAGGGACCGACGCGCGCACCAGCTGAGGAAGTCGTTCTCGTCGTTGAGCGGCCTGTCGGCTGGAGCCAGCATTACATGATCAGCAATGTTGAACTGGGGTGCGTCGATCCAGGCCGGCGTACCTTGGCCGAGCCGAGTGGGTCTCAAGGTACGCAGCAGCATCGGCGCTCTCGGCAGGCGGGCTTCGATGAATGAGCGGATGCCGGTGAGAGCGACGCTACCGTCCGGCCCCATCAGCGGTCCTCTATCGGCCACCCCGATGAGGGCGATGTTCATCGGCGCCGCCGCCGTCTCCGCCCAGAGGGCGCATAAGTCGGGCACTGGTACGCGCACGATGGGGTCAGCCGTCGCGGCGTCCCCGTCCGAGCCCGTCGCAGCTCCAGCTTCGAAGAGAGCTTTCACTCTGCGCAGGCCCACGTCCCGATGCCGCAAGGGCTCGTGATCCCTGGACACGCCAGGCGATTGCCTGGGTTTCATTGCCGCTGAGGCGTGTCGGCGCGTAAGCCTTGCATCGGCTGTCTTGGCCCCGCTGCCGTCCGCCGCGGCTGTGGCCACCAGCCCGCTCCGCGAGCCAGCAAACCTAGGACCGCGATGGCGATAGCTACTGCGCCGAAGATCGGCTGCAGCATGCTGAAGCCGAGGAATGGGATCTGGACCAACAACTCTATGGCCAACAAAGCGCTTGCCAGCAGAACCGCCGGTGGTGCCCAGGCGGAGCGCCGCCAGGCCAGCCAGGCCGCGAAACCGGACGGGACAGCGACACTAAGAAACAGCCATCCGGCTGGAAGCGCCCAACTCGAGAGTCCTAGCGGACTGAGGACGGATATGGGCGGCGTAGCCACTCCAGCGACGAGCTGAATACTTCCCGCCAGCCCACCCAGGCTCACCAAGGTCTCCACCACGACAATGGTTCGACGGAAACGGAGGTTGTGCCGGCTGCCTGCGCTCCGCTGATCGCGATATTGGTTGCAGACATGTGGTGCCTCCTTAGGCTGATGGACACGGTTGATCTACGAGAGCCGACTCGGGTCCGGTCATGATCTTGATCGGCGGCAGGAGCAGCCGAGTAATTCCCAGGCCGGTGATCACGGCCACTGTCGCCGCCATGCAGAGTCCAGCGACGCCGTAAATCAAGATCAGCGTCCCAGTGGGTGTTGACTGATCGACCCACGGCGATGGCACGAGGGTCCACGTAATTCCCAGTAGCCAGGCAACCACGTTGATCGGAATCCACAGCAGCGCCCGCCTGACATGATCACGAAGCACGAAGTACTGAGCCAGTGGTAAAGAGCTGAGCAAGATCAGGCCGCCGATTCCAACCAGAACGACAGTTGCGACCGTCCAGTTCAGTCCGCCCAGCGTGCTCGGCAGCATCCCAAGCGACCATGCAACAGCCGCGCCGACACTAGTGGCTGCGATCCACCGGCGTCGTGCCGGCAACACTCCCCATCCATGCAGACATTCAGCCTGGGCAGTGCCGAGCACTGCCCCTTCAACGGCTCCCGCCAACACCATGGCGATGAGAATTGGTAGCGATCCCCATCCCGCGACGGTCACTCCAGCTCCTACGGCTGCCGGCACCGCGAAGCCAACGGTTTCGCCCAGCGTCACAACCAGTGCCCAGCGAAGCAATCGACCGGTCGCGGGGCGAGCTACAGCCAGCCATAGGTCGCGCATGATCTCTCTGTCCCTTACTGTTGCTCGATCGCCTTGATGATCACCAGTCCGTAGCGGTGAAGCAACCGCGTGCTTTCTCAACATTCAGCCGCGTACGCAGGCTGGGGTAGAGGCTAATGGCCTGACCCGCAGCGCACTGGTCACCCTGTCCTGGGCGCGGGCAACTGCCCAATGATTGGTGGCTTGATACGGCCACAGGCGTGGAATTCCCTTCGAGATACACGCCAGCCATTTCGAGACGGAAAAGGTGTTGGGTGTCAGCAGGCTCTGGAGCGCACAAGGGGGAGCCAGTTGGATTGCAGATCCTAGCCGCCGTCAAAATCGAGATCTGAGGCTCTGCGCAGCTGAAAGGAGTCATGGTGATGTCAGCGGATGGTGAGTCGTACGAGGCTCGCCCGTTCCTGAAGATTCGGAGGGCTTATCTTCACAACTTCGAGGCCAGCCGGCGGAAGCACTTCATCCACGGTTTGGTGGAGATGGACGTCACGGAGATCCGACGAGCAGTGCGACTGCGCGAGGCCGGGGGTGAAGACATCTCCTTTACGGCGGTTGTCATGCATGCTGTCGCCCGTGCAGTGGACGAGGACCGCATCATGCACGCTTATCGCCGCCGCAGCCAGTTGATCTTGTTTGACGACGTCGACGTCAACACCCAAATTGAGGTAATAACGGAGGGTCAGAAGATCGTCAAACCCCTTCTGGTTCGCGCCGCGAACCGGAAGAGCATCGAGGTGCTGACCAGAGAGATCCGAGCCGCTCAAGGGCCGGAACCTGGTGCTGCGCGGCGTTATCGAGCGACGCTCGCCTTCTTGAGCATCCCGCGTCCCTTACGCTCCCCCGCCTGGCGTGCAGTGATGTCCAACCCCACCTGGTTCAAACGCCTGGGCGGCACGGTGGGCCTAAGTTCGGTCGGCATGTTCGGCACCGGCGGCGGCTGGGGCATACCAATCGCACCGCCAACCCTCATGATCACGGTGGGCGGCATTGCGACAAAACCTCGTTATGTCGATGGCAATCTCGAGCCACGCGAGTTGCTGGATATCACGATCTCTGTTGATCACGCCATCGTCGACGGCGCCACCGCAGCCAGGTTCACACACCGCCTAGCCGAGTTGCTGGAGAATCCCCTCCACCTCGCAGACTCCCGGCCCTGAGCGCAAGCGCAGGGCGGGACGGTGACGATGCCCCTCGATGGGCCGGAAGCAGCCGAACTCCAGCCGTATGCCAGTCGAAAACGTGAATTGCGCGACAACAGCAGGGGGCTGGCGTTCGGGCGTGATCCGCCGGAATGCCCTGGTAAAGCCACTCATGACGGCAGGGATCGCCAGCCGATCACGCCTGCCCTGCAGCGCGAAGCTCGGCTGTTTTCGGAGTCAGCGGCGATCCGTCGGTTGAGCAGCTGGCTGCGATCGCCGAGTTCTACCCCGTGTTTCGGATCGTCATAGGCGGGACCTAGGTCCCTACGGCAACGACCTAAGCCGGCGGATAGTAGAGCCAGGACAAAGGAGCATCGCCATGATGTACTACGGCCCTGGCATCGGCGGCTGGGGTATGGCTTTCATGATCATCGGGAACCTACTGTTCTGGGGTTTGTTGATCTTTGTCGCGGTCCTGGTGGTGCGATACGTGCGAGAGGGCAGGATTGCTTCCCGCCCACCCGCAGAGCCATCGCCACAGCAGATCGCGGCGCAGCGGTTCGCCCGCGGCGAGATCACCGATGAGGAGTACCTGCATCTCTTGCAGATCCTGTCCGGGGGTTCTGCTGAGGCTCGCAAGTAGCCACGACGCGGGCTCAAGCTCACAACCCGTGTCGAGTGCGGACCAATCTGTGACCTCTGACCCTAGTGCCGGGCGAGGAGGCCCGATTAGAAGTGGCACCAGGGCCCCTTTCTGAGGAGAAGCCGAGGATGTCCGTCGCCACATCGGCCATTGAGAGATTGCAGGACGTAGCGGTACGAGCCGGTGCTATCACGACCGTCGACGAGCGCGCCACGGCCTCCGAGCTGAATGTCCCGATTGCAGCGGTGCACGGCGCCGCAACGTTCTACGACGATCTGGCGCGGACGCGGAGGGGTAGGCGGCACGTCCGCGTCTGCGAAGGCACAGCATGCTTTGCAGCCGATGGTGGCCGGCATGTCGGTGATGTCGAGCGGGCACTCGGCGTCTCCGCCGGCTCCTGCCAGGAGGATGGGTCGGTGTCGCTGCAGGCGGTGCGCTGCATCGGCTTCTGCTTTGCGGCGCCTGCTCTGTTGGACGGCACGGTGCCGCACGCTGGCCAACAATTGGCCGACAAGCTGGCCCGCGGAACACCTGACGCGCCTCCCATCCCGGTTGCAGCGATCAGCAAGCCCGTGGTTTTGGCCGGCATCGCCGCAGGAGAGGATCCGTGGCAGCACTGGCCGGAGGTCCTCGAATCTTGGGCTCCGCACAGACTGATCGCCGAACTTGAGGCTTCAGGATTGCGGGGTCGCGGAGGCGCCGGATTTCCGGTCGCCGCGAAGTGGTCGGACGCAGGGAGAGGTCCGGCGCCGCGATATGTGGTCGCCAACGGGGACGAAGGTGACCCGGGCTCGTTCTGCGATCGCGTACTCATGGAGCAGGACGCGCATCGAATACTCGCCGGCCTGGCGTACGCGGCGCACGCTATCGGCGCGGAGCGCGGGTACGTGTACGTCCGATCCGAGTACCCGGCGGCGATCAAGAGGATAAGCGTAGCCGTGGCAGAGGCCACGGCGGCCGGTCACCTCGGGCGCAATCTGCACGGCAGCGCCAGGAGCCTCGAGGTAGAGGTTGTGGAGGGCGCCGGTTCATACGTCGCTGGCGAGGAAACCGCTTTGCTCCATGCACTGGAGGGCCGGCGGGGTGCGGTACGCCCGCGACCGCCGTATCCCACGTCGTCGGGGCTATTCGGAGCGCCAACCGTGGTCAACAATGTCGAGACCCTCGCCTCGGTGCCATGGATTGTCGCGCGTGGTGGCGCAGCGTTCGCCCGTCTCGGCAAAGCTCCGGAGACCGGTACCAAGCTGGTCTGCCTCAACGAGGCGTTCACTGATCCGGGCGTGTACGAGGTCGAGCTGGGCATCCCTATCCGAACAATCATCGAAGAGCTGGGCGGCGGGCTACGCGACGGCCGACGGCTGCGTTCAATCCAGGTCGGCGGTCCGCTCGGCGGGTTTCTCGCGCCCCACGAGCTCGACCTACCGCTGCTTGACAGCGCCCTGGCCGCGTACGGGGTGGCTCTGGGCCATGCGAGCCTCGTCGCAATCGATGACCGCTTGCCGAGCGCGGAGCTGCTGCAACATATCTGGCGATTCGCCGCGATCGAAAGCTGCGGCACCTGCGCGCCATGCCGCATCGGCTCCGGTCGGGGGGCCGCGCTCGCGGAACGAGTCGTCGCCGGAGACCTGGCCGCACTGGCCGAGCAACAGCCGTTGCTGGCCACCCTCGAAACGGCGAGCATGTGCGCGTTCGGCCGCGGGGTTCCAGCCTCGATTCGCAGCCTGCTGCGGGTCTATGCCAACGAGCTGCCGATATGAGGGTCATCGTCGACGGCCGCGAAGTTGAGGTGGCAAGCGGAGCCTCCGTGCTTGAGGCTGTGCGCGCGGCCGGACGAGATGTTCCCAGCCTCTGCTGGGATCCGCGGACCTCACCCGGTGGCTCCTGCCGGACCTGCCTGGTGGCGGTCAACGGTGATCATGTCGTTGCTG
>JBKPTR010000066.1:0-5728 GCA_046735615.1 Actinomycetota bacterium | reverse complement strand
GCAGGCGATCCCGGGGCATCGTGGCCAGCGCCAATCCACGATGGCGGCTGGCAGGTACCGCAGGATTGCTGCTGGCCGCGATGCGCGGTGGTCGGCGGCGCCCACGCGGGTGCTCCAGCGGCCTCGAGACGATGTGACGCTCGGGCGGCGGCGCCCGAGTCTCCAGCTAGCGGGAATGTGTTGCGGCGCCCGCCCTACGATCCTGAGGCCATGCTGCGCTGTCTGATTGTTGATGACAGCCCCTGCTTCCGGGAAGCTGCCCGCCGCCTCCTGGAACGTCAGGGCATTACGGTCGTCGGTGTGGCATCCAACGGCGCCGAGGCACTACGGCTTGCGGAGGAGCTCCGGCCCGACGTCACGCTGCTGGATATCGACCTTGGCGGAGAGAGCGGCCTGGAGCTTGCCAGACGGCTTCATGAGGCCGGTCCGGCCCGTTCAGCGGTAATCCTGATCTCGACCCACGTGGAGGAGGACTATGCCGAGCTGATCGCGGCGAGCCCGGCGGTCGGGTTCCTTGCCAAGACTGCGCTATCGGCCGGCGCCATCCAGAACCTGCTCGGCGGCCGCGGCGACAGCAACCGCGGCCACTGCAACCGCGGTGACTGCAACCGCGGCGGCCCGGTCAGCGGCCCTCGAGGAAGGTGAGCACCGCGAGGACCCGGCGGTGGTCATCGTCGGCCTCCTGCAGGCTCAGCTTGGTGAGGATACTGCGCACATGCTTCTCGACGGTCCCCTCCGTGACCCACAGTCGGCGAGCTATGCCGGCATTAGAGCGGCCTTCAGCCATCAGGGCCAGCACCTCTCGTTCCCGCAGGCTGAGCACGGCCAGGGGGTCATCACGGTGGCGGGCGGCGACCAACTCAGCGACCAACGCCGGGTCGACCACCGACCCGCCCTTGGCGATCCGCTGCAACGTCTCGATGAATTCGTCTACATCGGTCACGCGGCTCTTGAGGATGTAGCCGATCCCGCGGCCACTGGCCAGCAGCTCCATGGCGTACTCAAGCTCGGCGTGGGCTGATAGGACCAGGATGCCGATCTGCGGAGACTCCTGGCGGATCTGCCGGGCCGCCTCGAGCCCCTCGGCGGTATGGGTCGGTGGCATCCGGATGTCGACTACCACCAGCGCGGGCGCTTTCTCGCGGACCAGCTTGAGTAGCTGGGCGGCATCGCCGGCCTGCCCGACGATCTCGAACCCGGAGCGCTCGAGCAGGCTGGCCAGGCCCTCGCGGAGCAGGACATCGTCCTCGGCCAAGACCACCTGCAACCCAGTCATGTCTCGGGCATCACCATTCTCACCCCGACCAGGCCGCGCGCTCGTTCCCTCCATCGTCGTTGACGAGACTATCGGCTATGAGTACGCCGCGCAGACCAGCTGAAGCGTCTCACGGGCAGGAGCGCTGGGCGCCTCCCTCCGCGAGCGCCGACATCTTCCGCCGCTCGTAAGCTGTAGCGGAGATGACGGTGCGGGGCGGGCTGACCCGTCGCATGGTGGTCGCGAGCGGCCTGCTTGCGCTGGTTATCGCGACCGCCTTCGCGGTGCTGATCTCGTCGGTCGCCGATCTGCGTACGTCGGAACGCCGTGCCCGGCAATCCGAGGAGGTGCTGGTCGTCGCCAACCGCCTTGAGCGATTGGTCGTCGACATCGAGAGTGGCGAGCGCGGGTTTGTCATCACGGGCCAACAGCGGTTCCTACAACAGTGGCGGGACGCTCAGGTCGCCTTCCCCGGAGAGGCCAGCACCCTGGAACAGCTGGTCGCGGACAACCCCGAGCAGCAAGCTCGGGCGCGTCGGATCACTCAGGCCATCACCTCGTATCTCACCGACTACTCGATCCCGCTGGTGGCCACCGCAGGACAAGACCCGTCGGCCGCGCGGACCGACGCCGCGACCGACGAAGGAAGGCGGCGCACCAATACCATCCGGACCGAGTTCGACCAGTTCGTCGCGTCTGAACAAGGGCTGGCGGCGGCCCGCCAGCAGCGCTCTGACGCGGCCGCCCGCCGCGCGATGGTTGCCTCGGCAGCTGGCCTTGCGGGATCGGTCCTGCTCACCGTCCTGTTCGCCGGCTATTTGACCCGGGCGATCGTCCAGCCGGTCAGACAGGTCGCTGCCATGGCTGGCCGGCTCGCCGGCGGCGACCTCGGCGTCCGGATACCCGAGCGTGGCATCGCCGAGATCGGCGTCCTGGAGCGCAGCTTCAACACCATGGCCAGCTCGCTTGAGCAGAGCCGCAGCGAGCTCGGGGCCTCGCGGACGCGGATCGTGGCCGCCGGTGACCAGGCCCGCCGCCGGATCGAACGCGACCTGCACGACGGCATCCAGCAGCGGCTCGTCTCGCTGGTGTTGGATCTGCGCAACGCCGAGGCGGCGGTGCCGCCCGAGCTGCCCCAGCTCCGAGCCCAGCTTGTAGGGGTCGCCGACGCTCTGACCGGTGCCCTCGAAGATCTTCGGGAGCTCTCCCGCGGCATCCACCCCTCCATCCTCTCCGAAGGCGGCCTGAGTCCCGCCCTCAAGGCCCTCGCCCGCCGCTCCGCCGTTCCGGTCGAGCTCGACTTGAACATCCAGGCGCGCCTCCCCGAGCCGATCGAGGTCGCGGCCTATTACGTCGCCTCCGAGGCGTTGGCCAACGCCGCCAAGCACGCTCGCGCGTCCGTCGCCTACGTCGAAGCCCAGACCCATGACGGTCGGCTCCACCTGTCGGTCCGCGACGATGGCGTCGGCGGCGCCACCCCCAAGCAGGGCTCTGGGTTGATCGGCCTGACCGATCGCGTCGAGGCATTGGGCGGGACGATCTCGCTGGCCAGCGCGCCGGGGCAGGGCACCAGACTCGAGGTCGATCTGCCGATCGATCTTGGGGATCGTCCATCCGGCTAGCAGCTACGCGCTTCACCCGTCCCAACGGTTGGCAGTCCGTGACCAACTGGAGCAGACGCTGTCACACCGCCGCAAGGCACGGTCGTCGTCAGTAGCGCACCACTGAAAGATGGCAGACTCCCGGCGGCCACGACCGCCTGGCTTGTCGGCTGAGCGAGGTCGGGGACCGTCTAGCGGACCGTTGTCGGCGACCCGGATCGTGACCGGCACCTCTATGGTCAAGACTCATGACCGCAAAGACGACCCACCTCGACCCTGAAGAACTCCACAGCAACCCTGCCTTCACGCAAGGCGTGATCGCACCCGCTGCCCAGACCCTCTATGTTGGTGGCCAGCTCGGCACCGATAGCACCGGAAAACTGCTCGACGGTATTGAGGCGCAAAGCACTCAGGCAATGCAAAACGTACTGACTGTGCTTGCTGCCGCGGGTACCGGTCCCGAACATGTCGTCAAACTCAACATCTACCTCGTCAGTGGGGTCGACGCACAGGTGGGATACGCGGCGACGCAATCAGTGTGGGGCAATCACCGAACAGCAATCACGGTCGTTTCCACCGCAGGACACGCTCGCCCAGGCGCGCTCGTGGAGATCGACGCAGTAGCGATCATCCCCGAATAGGACCCAACCCACGGATCGAGGCTGCAAAGGCGTAACTCGCCGCTTGGCCGGGTCCGGCCTGTCAGTTCGTGCGTGCCGAGCCGGACATATCGGTGCTGCAGGCCGATGAGTTGCCGGCCCGGGCCGAGTCGATTGGAGCATGACAACCGGAAAGATCGACCCGAGATACGGCGACGCTTCGGCCACTGCGCCACCGTGGGACGTGATCGAGCGCCTCCTCATCGACGCACAGCTCTACTGGATCATCACTGTCCGCACGGACGGGCGTCCCCACGCCGTACCACTCGTCGGCGTCTGGCACGACGGCGCGTTCGCGTTCTGTACCGGCCCGGAGGAGCAGAAGCAGCGCAACCTCAACGCCAACCAGCAGGTGGCGGTGACGACCGGCACAACCGGTGCGCGCGGCTGGAATGCCGGTAAGGACATTGTCGTCGAGGGCACAGCACTGCGGGTGACAGGCGCGGAGGCGCTACAGGCGCTGGCTGACGCGTGGTTCGCCAAGTACGGCGACGACTGGAGGTTCGAGGTCCGCGGCGATGAGTTCGTCGAACTGAGCCATTCCGGCGGAAGTACGGAGGGAGGCGCCTGGGTCTACCGGGTGAGGCCTGCCAAAGTCATCGCGTTCGGCGATGCGCACGGCCAGACCACCTACCGCTTCTGAGACTCACCACTCGGCTGTGACCCAGCTCGGACCGAACTCGTCGCCGACGACGTCGCAGTGGGCGACATTCGACGAGGGTTACCGGCTTCCTGGATGGCCGGCCTCCTGTCTAGGGTGCAGAAATGGAGTTCGAGACCTCTGTGCGAATCGAGAGGGCCGGCGATGAGGTGTTCGGCTACGTCTCCGATCCCCGCAACTTCCCGCGCTGGAACTCGGCGGTTCAGGCGGTGAGCGTGACGTTGGGCGAGGGCGACCCGGGGTCGACCTACCTGATGACCCTCAGGCACATCCTCGAGGCAAGCGGTTGAAGCCGCTTCGATCCCCAGCTACCAACCCGATGAGTTCTTGGGCCGAAAATCGTCATTTCCTAGAGTCGCGTCCTTAGACAAGGAAGAAGAAAGGAATCGCCGTGTCGTCAACGCCGCAGCAGTCCCCTATCTCGATCCCCGATCTCCGCTCCGACCTAAATGGCGAGGTGATCGGCCCAGACGATGCCGCATACGACGAGGCGCGCCAGGTCATCTTCAAGGGCGTCGATCGCCGGCCGGCCGCGGTGGCGCGGGTCGCCGGCGCGCATGATGTTGCTCGCGTGATCACACTCGCCCGCGAGAGCGGGCTCGAGCTGGCCGTCCGCAGTGGCGGCCACAGCCGCGCGGGCTATGGAACCAGCGAAGGCGGGATCGTGATCGACCTCTCTGGCATGCGCGCCCTCGACATCGCCGCCGACCTGAGGACCGCTTGGGTTGAGACCGGGATGACGGCGGGCGATTACACCACAGCCGTCGGCGAGCAGGGGCGTGCCACGGGCCTGGGCGACACCGGCTCGGTCGGGATCGGCGGGATCACGCTCGCCGGCGGAATCGGCTTCCTCGTCCGAAAGTACGGGCTGACGATTGATGACCTGCTCGGGGCTGAGGTGGTCACTGCTGACGGCAAGATTGTGCAGGCGAGCGAGGAGCGCGAGCCCGACCTCTTCTGGGCGATCCGCGGGGGCGAGAGCAACTTCGGCGTCGCTACCCGTCTACAGCTGCGGTTGCACGAGATCTCAGAGATCGTCGGCGGGATGGTGATTCTGCCGGCCAGCCCGGAGGTGATCACCGGCTTCATTGAGGCGGCCGAGGCCGCCCCGGAGGAGCTTTCGACGATCGCCAACGTGATGCTGGCGCCGCCGATGCCCTTCATTCCGGAGGAGGCGCACGGCAAGCCGGTGCTGATCGGCATGCTGGCTGACGTTGGCCCGGCCGATCAGGCCGAGGGAGTGTTGGCGCCGTTCCGGGCGCTCGGCAAGCCGTACGCCGACATGGTGCGGCCGATCCGCTATCCGGAGATCTACGAAGGTGAGGGCCCGCCGGTCCGGTATGCGGCCGGGACCAACTTCTTCGCCGATGCCCTCCAGCCGGCGGATGCGGCGACGATCCTCGAGCAGCTCCATCAGTCGACGGCGATGATGAAGGCCGTTCAGCTGCGGGTGCTCGGTGGGGCGCTGGCGCGGGTCCCCAACGACGCCACGGCCTTCGCCCACCGCGACCGCGGGCTGTTCGTGAACATCGCGGCGATGTATATGGATCCG
>JBKPTR010000065.1:0-4230 GCA_046735615.1 Actinomycetota bacterium | reverse complement strand
CCCTCCTGCTCGCCACCGATCACACGATCGACACCCTGCTGGCCTGGTCACGATGGCGCCGACGACACCAAGCCCGAGCCCGCGCATGCCACTACCGATGCAGAACCCAACAATGATCACGAACTACGGCTGTAGTACTAGGGCGGCGCAGAAGGCTAGCAGGGAGGCGCCACCGGCGACATAGATCCCGACGCGACCTCGGAGCCTCATCGTGGCCCGACGGTTCAGCACCGACAACAGCGGGATCAGGCGGAGCAGCCGCAACGGCCGGAGCAGTGGTAGGGCGAGCACCAGGACGTCATACCAGTGCCGGACCAGATAGCGCCCGCTCGTCGGCCAGGACTAACCGGACGACGATGTCGATAACGAAGATGCCCCAGGTGATCCAGCTCAGCGAACGACATAAGCCGAGCAGCCAGCTCGGAAGATCCGGGTCGAGGATCGGCACGGCGTACGCGGCCAGGAAGACCACGGCCACAATCATCAGCGGCCACTCGGACGCTCGTCCCCAACGGCGCACCAGTACTGCTCTTTCAGCGGCTGTTGCCGTCATGCCTGCCTCCCCGACTGGTCGTGCCATTGTCAAGGAGCGACATTAACCAGTGTGCTGCCACCGGGAATACAGTCCGCTGCACCCGCCGAGTCGTCGCGTTGCTGATCACCCGGGTTCGGTGCCGAGCCAGCTAGTTGGTGGACTCTTCGGAATGTCTCTGCTCGCGTCGGATACGTCCGTCGAGGCGCTGCTCCAGCCGGCGAAGCTCTACCAGGGCATTCGCCGGAGAGGCTGCGATGTCGGCAGCCGATTTGCTGTCCAACCCCTCGGCCTGGATTAGCCGGGCACCAGCCGCCGCATTCCCGAGGGACCGTCGAAGGTTATGAGCGGTCTGGGCGTGGTTGTGGCGTTGCTGCCACAGCAGCGAAATTGTTCGCTGAAGCAGCAACACGGCAAGCCGGTTTGAAGACCAGGAAGCCGCTGTGAACGGCCGGGTGATGGCCTTTCCAGTTCTGCTAGTGCTGTCGAGCGGCTGTCGGCTGACGGCCCCACAGTCGTGCTTGCGAACAGAGTACGCAAACTTTACTTTGGGTGAAGCGGTCGCAAACTGGCCCGTCGAGCACTGGTGGCACCGGTGGCCCGGGGCGCCATAGTGCTAGGTCGTGACATACCGGGCCGGTATCCCGTCCGCATGATTGAGACCTGCAAGTAAGGGCTGCAGCCATGAGAGTCCTGCTCGCCGGCGCATCGGGCGCTGTCGGTACGCCGCTCGCCCGCCAGCTCATCGCCGCCGGTCACCGGGTCGTTGGCATCACGCGCAGCCAGGCCAACGCTGAGCGGCTGCGCAATGCCGGCGCGGAGGCCGTGGTGGCTGACGTGCTGGATCGGGAGAACCTGCTCGCCGCCGTGCGCGAGGTGCGGGCCGACGCGGTCATGCACCAGTTGACCGCGTTCGGCACTAGGAGGGTGTGGGAGGCGGTGCGGGGTACGAACAACCTGCGCACCACGGGGACCACCCACCTCCTCGCGGCCGCGCGGGCGGTGGGCGCCCACCGCTTCCTTACCCAGTCGATTGTGTTCGGGTACGGCTTCCGGGATCACGGCCCGCGCGTGATCACGGAGGACGACCGGTTTGCCGAACCGGCGCCCGGCCGGTTCGGCGCCGTGATCGCGGCCCTGCGTTCCACCGAGGAGCAGGTGATGTCGGGCGACGAGATGGAGGGCATCGCGTTGCGTTACGGCGCCTTCTACGGCCAGGACACCTTCACCAGGATGATCATCAACCTGGTGCGCAAGCGCCGGCTGCCGGTGCCCTCGTCCGGCGGCGGCTTCGCCACCTTCATCTACCTGGAGGACGCTGCCGCCGCGACCGTGGCCGCCCTGGAGAAGGGGCGCGCCGGACAGGCGTACAACATCGTCGACGACGAGCCGGTGCGCTGGGCCGATTACCTGGACGCGCTGGCGGCCGAACTCGGGATGCGCCGGCCGTGGCGGGTACCCAGCTGGATGCTGCGAGCGATCCCGTACCTGCACACGATCATCACCACCTCGATGCGCGTCTCCAACGCCAAGGCCAGGCGCGAGCTGGGCTGGGCTCCCGCGGTGCCGACCTACCGCGAGGGCATCCCGCTGGTAGCCAGGGCGAGCCAATGAGCGGTCGCCGCCAGTGGACACCAGTAAGGAACAAGGATCACCCACCACCGACTCGCAGCCGGCGTTCGACCTCCAGCATCGGTACCTACATCACCACCGGGTGTCTCAGGGAAACCCAAGCAGCGGCCTCCCATCCGGCCAAGGACAGGGGACGGGCCGACGCGCTTACAGGACGATGCTCACTCTGTCGCCGCACTCCAAAACGGTCGTTCGTGACCTTCGTATTCCCCCATATTGCGCAGTGTGCACACACAACTGCACACACCCAAGGAGGAGATAACCAAGATCAACTAGCAGTCCAACATAGGTGGCCCGCGGTGGCCTGCCGAGTGACTCAGCCGTAAGGCAGTCCGCCTGGACTGGGCAATCGGTGCGCCGCCACCAACCGCCACAAATCTTCCGTCCTGTTCACATGCAAGCCGATCTTCTGCTCAGCCGGCTCGCGCCAGGCATCGAGCCAGCCTCCGGATCCAAGCTCCTGGCCGAGACGCCGTTGCGTCACCTGCGCCATGGGCCCGCCGACGGGAGCCTCCTCGCGGGCTTCGACAGGCTCAGCCCCGCATTGTGCCCGTCGGCTCAAGCCTGACGGCTACTCTCGCGTTGTGGTCGGAGGCACTGCCTGTCGCCGCTGGCTCAGTCGTAGATACGGAGGCTGAGCAGTGAGCTGTCGTCGCGTGCTCATCTCCGGCGCGAGCGTCGCCGGCCCGATAGTCGGCTACTGGCTCAGCCGGTTCGGACTCCAGGCCACCGTCGTCGAGCGGACCGAAGAACTTCGTTTCGGTAGTGGGGGGCATGCCGTGGATCTTTTCGGTCCAGCCCTGCAGATCATCGAGTGGATGGGCGCGCTGCCGCAGGTTCAGGATGCGGGCACGCACACCGAGATCATGTCATTCATCTGGGACGGACATAGGTCAGTCGACGTGTCAGCGGAGTTGTCGTTCGAAGGCGTATCAGAACGCCACGTCGAGATTATGCGCGGCGAGCTGGCCAAGATCATCTATGAGGCCGGTCGGGAAGACATTGACTATATGTTCGGCAACTCGATGACATCGCTTGGGCAGACCGAGCGGGGCGTCCACGTTACCTTCAGGTACGGCTTGCCGCAGACTTTTGATCTTGTCATTGGGGCAGACGGCCTACATTCGATCACTCGTCGGCTGGCGTTCGGTGAGGAACACCAGTTCCTGTACTTCCTGGGTGGCTACCTTGCCGTGTTCACAGTTCCCAACTATCTCGACCTGCATCAGCGCCTGCTGGGCTACACGGATGTCGGTCGAACAGCTGCGATCTATCCGGTTCGCGAGACCGGCCAGGCGCGGGTCATCCTGCTGTGGCGGTCCCCCGCGCTGCACGATTACGATCGCCACGATGTCGCGGCGCAGCGACGACTGATACGCAACATGTTCAGCGACATGGATTGGGAAGTGCCGCGCTTGCTCGCCGAGCTGGAGAACGCCGACGACATATACCTTGATTCGATCAGCACCGTCGTGATGGATAGCTGGAATCGAGGCCGAGTCACACTCGTGGGAGATGCCGGCTACTCCCCAGGCCCAGCTGTCGGCGGAGGAACAAGTCTCGCCGTCGTGGGTGCCTACGTCCTCGCCTCCGAACTGGCGGCAGCAAGCGGTGATCATGTTCGCGGACTTGCGGCATATGAGCAGGAGCTGCGACCGGCCGTTCATCAAAGCCAGCGCATCGGCCCGGCCGTGATGAAGGCGCTGATTCCACGCTCACGCATGCAACTTTGGGCAATAGCACAGGCCATGCGCCTGCTCCCTCGGCTGCCCGCTCCAGCCCGTCGGCGACTCACCTCCTTCGGCGGAGGTCCGGCAGCCATGCTCGATGCAGTGAAGCTGCGCGACCCAAGCACCCTCTGAGCCTATTGGTGGAGACGTTGACCGGCCGGTTCAGCGACCATCACGCGGTTCGCTTGTGCAGGCTCGGTTCCTGCTGGGACGATGAGCCGGATACGCGAGGGCGGGCACATGAGTGGCAGCGGGAACACAGCGTCGACACTTTTCCGCGAGGTCAAGATCTTCGACGGGCAGTCGGATCAGCTGAGCGATCCGACGAACGTGTTG
>JBKPTR010000064.1:0-5748 GCA_046735615.1 Actinomycetota bacterium | reverse complement strand
TACCGCCACAAGTGACCAACTCGCAACCATCCACATCGTCTGGCTTGCTGGTGCTTGCCCGACGTGAGTTCAGAAAGAAGCTCGATGAAGGTCCAGCCGAGCGTCAAGAAGATCTGCGACAAGTGCAAGGTGATTCGCCGGCACGGTCGCGTGATGGTGATTTGCGAGAATCCGCGGCACAAGCAGCGACAGGGCTAGCCGCAGAAGCAGCAAGACTGACACTCCAGCTGTGAGCGTCGGTATCGCGCGAGCAGCGTCAAAACTAGAAAGTGTGATCGCAAATCCGGGAGGCTCCCGGATCCGCCCTCGGTCGGAGGCCGAGGCCCTGGTGATCAGGCCGCCAGACCTGATCAAAGGCAACCGGGGACGCATCACGCCAGACACCTCCGCGACGGCCTGTGGCTTATGTCCTTCGACAGGCGCAGGGAGCACGACCGTCGACCAGACGAAAGGTAGTACGGCCTGATGGCACGCCTTATTGGAGTTGACCTCCCGCGCGACAAGCGTCTCGAGGTGGCACTCACTTACATCTACGGCATCGGCAAGACCCGCGCCTTGCAGACCTTGGAGGCCACTCAGATCAGCGGCGACCTCCGCGTCCATCAGCTGACCGACGAGCACATGGTCGCGCTTCGTGACTGGATCGAATCCAACTACCAGATTGAAGGTGATCTGCGTCGCGAGGTCGCTTCCGACATCAGGCGCAAGGTCGAGATCGGTTCCTATCAGGGACGTCGTCATCGCAGTGGCTTGCCCGTACGTGGCCAGCGCACCCGCACCAACGCCCGCTCCCGCAAGGGCGCACGCAAACCCGTCGCCGGTAAGAAGAAGGCCAAGTGACGCCATCCGGCGTTCGTGGACAAAAATCCAGGAGAATTTGAGAACGTATGGCTACTGCAGGCCGTGGCGCCGCCAAGAAGGTGCGCCGCAAGGAAAAGAAGAACGTGGTGGCTGGCCACGCTCATATCAAGAGCACCTTCAACAACACCGTCATCTCGATCACCGACCCGAACGGTGCGGTCATCGCGTGGGCATCAGCTGGCACGGTTGGTTTCAAGGGCTCACGCAAGTCCACTCCGTACGCGGCACAGATGGCCGCTGAGGCCGCTGGTCGTCGCGCCATGGAGCACGGCATGAAGCGGGTCGACGTATTCGTCAAGGGCCCCGGCTCTGGCCGCGAAACTGCGATTCGCTCACTCGGGGCAATCGGCCTCGAGGTTGGCGCGATCTCCGACGTCACCCCCATCCCGCACAACGGCTGCCGGCCGCCCAAGCGGCGTCGCGTCTAACCGCCCAGAAGATCAAGGACTTATCGAAACATGGCTCGCTATACCGGTCCCATGACCAAGAAGTCACGTCGGCTGGGCGTTGATCTGGTCGGCGCAGACAAGGCGTTCGAGCGCCGCCCCTACCCACCCGGTGTGCACGGCAAGGGCCGCACCAAGGAATCGGAGTATTCGCTGCAGCTCCGCGAGAAGCAGAAGGCCCGCTACTCGTACGGCGTATTGGAGAAGCAGTTCCGTCGCTACTACGAGGAGGCCAACCGGCTGCAAGGCAAGACCGGCGACAACCTGCTTCAGATCCTGGAATCCCGCCTGGACAATGTCGTCTATCGCGCCGGGTTGGCTCGTACGCGCCGGCAAGCCCGGCAGTTCGTGGTGCATGGCCACTTCTTGGTCAATGGGCACAAGGTCGACATCCCCTCCTATCGGGTGACTCCGCACGATGTCATCGACCTCGCTGAAAAGGTGAAGGACCAAACGCCGCACATCATCAACCGCGAAACTCACAGCGAGCGCGACGTGCCTGGCTGGATGCAGGTTTTTCCCGAGCGTGGCCGGATCCTGATTCATCAGCTTCCGACTCGGGAGCAAATCGTGGTCGATGTTTCCGAGCAACTGATCGTGGAGCTCTATTCGAAGTAACGATCATGTGCCCTGAGCTCGTCGAAGGGCACGAAGCAGTAAGCCGCCGGCGTCGGACACGCCAGCGGTGCCGCACCGTCAAATAGCGGGTGGTGCGGGGAAGGAAGAGAAATGCTGATTGCACAGCGCCCGTCATTGTCGGAAGAGAGTGTCTCCGACAGTCGTTCTCGATTCACCATCGAGCCGTTGGAGCCGGGCTTCGGTTATACCCTCGGCAACTCGCTGCGTCGTACGCTGCTGTCCTCGATTCCTGGCGCGGCCGTGACGAGCATCAAGATTGACGGCAACCTGCACGAGTTCTCCACTATTGAGGGCGTCGTCGAGGATGTCACCGAGATCATCTTGAACCTCAAGGGCCTGGTTGTGTCCTCCGAAGAGGACGAGCCGGTCACCATGTATCTACGGAAAGCGGGTGCCGGTGCGGTAACCGCTGCAGACATTGCTCCGCCGGCCGGAGTAGAGGTGCACAACCCCGATTTGCACATCGCCACCCTCAATGACAACGGCAGGCTGGAGATGGAGCTGGTGGTGGAGCGTGGCCGCGGCTACGTCTCGTCGGTGCAGAACAAGACCGCCGACGCCGAGATCGGCCGGATTCCTGTCGACTCGATCTACTCACCGGTGCTCAAGGTCACCTACAAGGTCGAAGCCACCCGCGTCGAGCAGCGCACCGACTTCGACAAGCTGATCTTGGACGTCGAGACGAAGCAGGCGATCCGGCCACGCGATGCAGTCGCTTCTGCAGGCCGTACGCTCGTTGAGCTGTTCGGCCTTGCACGCGAACTGAATGTAGAGGCCGAAGGCATCGAGATCGGACCGTCCCCGATCGATGAGCAGCTCGCTGCTGATCTTGCGCTGCCGGTCGAGGACTTGAACCTGACCGTCCGGTCGTACAACTGCCTGAAGCGCGAGGGCATTCACACCGTGTCGGAGCTGGTATCGCGCAGCGAGCAGGATCTGCTGGACATCCGCAACTTCGGCTCGAAGTCGATCGACGAGGTCAAGCTAAAGCTGCATGAGATGGGCTTGTCGCTCAAGGACAGCGCACCAGGGTTCGACCCGCTGAGCGCCATCGGCCGCTATGACGATCTTGAAGAGGACGACGTCGACTTCAGCGAGACCGAACAGTACTGAGTGGAGCAAGAGGGGACGACCCCCCTTGAACCCGCAGTAGTCGCCTACCTAGTGCACTGGAGAGAGCATGCCTACACCCACCAAGGGCGTCCGCCTCGGCGGTAGTGCCGCGCACCAGCGGCTCATCCTGGCCAACCTGGCCAGTCAGCTGTTCGAACATGGTCGCATTGTCACAACCGAGGCCAAGGCGAAGCGGTTGCGCCCGCTGGCGGAGAAGTTGATCACCAAGGCCAAGCGCGGTGACATCCACTCCCGCCGCCTAGTGCTCACGACTGTTCGTGACAAGGGTGTAGTGCACACGCTGTTCACCGAGATCGCACCCAACCTGGCCGACCGTGAAGGTGGCTATACGCGGATCACCAAGGTGGGTCCGCGTAAGGGTGACAACGCTCCCATGGCGCTGATCGAACTGGTCACGGAGTCTGTTGAGGAAAGCCGGAAAGCGAACGCCAGAAGCGTCGCTCCGGCGAAGAAGTCTCCCGCGAAGAAGGCGGCTGCCAAGTCGGCTCCGCCCGCTTCCGGTGCGGCTGCGACGGCTCCTGCTGCAGCAGCTACTCCTGCCGCTGAGTCGCAGTCCGTTGAGACAAGTCCTGCAGAGAAGCTTGTTGAGGAAACAAATGAGCTCGAGGACGCAACCGCCGAGCAGGAGCAACCGAGCGATGACTCCTCTGCAGAGGAGGCTGCCGCAGTCAGCGAACCTGACGAGGCCAGCGAAAAGGCCTGAGTTATCTGCTGAGCAAGAACGGCGCTTCCCCAATCCGGGGAGCGCCGTTTTCGTATGTCATCTCGTTTTGTCCTCGCCGGGAGGGAGAATCGCCAGCATGCTGCTGAGCCGACTCGCGGAGACCCGAATCGCGCTCGCGGGTACCCGATCGCGAAACGCCAAGCGCGACCTCATAGCCGCAGTGCTCCAGGAAGCATCCCGCGATGACGTCGAGATCGTGGTCTCGTACTTGTCGGGGAGTTTGCGGCAGCGGCGTACCGGGGTGGGCTGGAAGTCGTTGCAGTCCATACCGCCGCCTGCGGAGAAGCCTTCGCTGACCGTCGGCGAAGTGGACGCCGTCTTTGACTACGCCGCCGGTCTCAGCGGTGCCGGATCCACAGCGGCGCGGGCTGCCGCAGTGAATGCACTGCTCGCCCGGGCAACCGCGGACGAGCAGGATCTGCTGCGTGGCCTGGTATTTGGTGAGCTGCGACAGGGCGCGATGGAGGCTGCCGTCCAGGAAGGATTGGCCGCTGCCTTCGACGTTCCTGTCACCGCCGTGCGCCGAGCAGCCATGCTGATGTCTTCGACTACCGCGGCCGCTGCCGTGCTGTTGACGGGCGGTCTTGAGGCACTCGAGGCAGTCGGCCTTCAGGTCGGCGTGGCTATCCAGCCCATGCTGGCCGCCAGTGCTCCGGGCCCAGATGCTGCTCTGGGCAAGACGGGGCTTCCAGCGGTCGTCGACTACAAGCTTGATGGCGTACGCGTGCAGGTGCATCGCGCGGGCGAGGAGGTACGCATCTTCACCCGCAGCCTGGACGACATCACCGCGCGGCTTCCAGAAGTTGTGGCGGTGGCGCGGGCACTTCCTCATGATCGGCTCGTGCTTGACGGTGAGGTGCTGTCGCTACGCAGCGATGGTCGACCAGAAGCCTTTCAGGTCGTGGCATCTCGCACCATGAGCAGCGTTGATGTCGCAGCGCTCGCTCAGACGGGGCCGCTTCAGGTCTTCTTCTTTGACCTGTTGCACGTCGACGGCCAGGATCTGCTGGAGGTGCCTTTGGGGGAACGGCTGGAACGCATGCGTCGGTTGCTGCCCGAAACGGTTACGGTGCCGCGAGAAGTCTGCACGACCCCGGAGCAGGCAGCGGACACCTTCGCCGATGCAGTCAAACGTGGTTACGAGGGCGTTGTGATCAAGAACCTCGAGGCGCCGTACGCTGCCGGCCGGCGCGACGCGGCCTGGGTGAAGGTCAAGCCGCGGCACACGTTCGACCTCATCGTCACCGCCGCCGAGTGGGGACATGGTCGCCGTCAGGGCTGGCTGTCCAACCTGCACCTTGCCGCACGTGATCCGGCGTCCGGCGAGTTGATCATGCTGGGCAAGACATTTAAGGGCCTAACCGACGAGCTTTTGACCTGGCAGACCGCTCGATTTCTGGAGCTGGAGGTCCGCCGCACAGCGGGCACGGTCTACCTCGAGCCTTCAACAGTGGTGGAGATCGCCTGCGACGGACTGCAGGTCTCAACACGCTACTCAGGAGGCGTCGCCTTGCGGTTCGCGAGAGTGCTGCGGTATAGGCCGGATAAGTCGGCCGCTGAGGCCGACACCATTGACACAGTCAAGGCGCTCAGTCCGATCATCGGCGACTAGGTTATGTGCGCTGAGCCCTTCGCCAAGTTCAGGACGGCGCCTGTCGAGGCGCCTAGCCGTGTCCTTCGACGAGCTCAGGGCGCATCACGACTCAGGGGCACATCAGTCCAGGGATGGACAAACCCGCGAGCTTGTCAACGCGCAACCTGCAACAGACCCGTATTGACCGGGTCATGTCAAGTGCAGAAGCTTGTTGGCCGGACGGACAAATCCGGCGCCCGCGGGTTCGGGTGTTGGCTGTGGATTAGCCGGCCGCTTCGCGACCAGTTGGTACACAGTCGGGATGCGGCTAGCTGGCCGTCACCTCACATGTCCAACAATCATTCATTCTG
>JBKPTR010000063.1:0-29803 GCA_046735615.1 Actinomycetota bacterium | reverse complement strand
GGGCGTGCTCGGGAGTGCCGACAGGGTGCTCGCTTCTCGCAGTGAGGAGAAACAACCGGCTACCACGGGTGAGCCGCTGTACGCGCCACCCGGCGCCGAGTTGCTCCTGGACGATCTTGCTGATCTCGGCATTCCTCTGAGCAGATTTCGGCAGCACGACAACTCGGATTTGATGCGCAGAGTCAACCGCCATCGTACGAACCTCACGCGGGCCAGGATCAGCGGGCCTGTCCCGCTGCGCAGTATGGTAGCGATCTCGGTGCGCTGGATAAGGGCGGAGAGGCGCAATGGGGTTCGCCGACGAGGGCCAATTTGTCTATCCGATTGTGAATTGTGATCTCTCCGACGTTGTCGGCGCTCCCGACTTGCCAGCCCTGATGTCCTCGCTCGCACGATGTCCAAGCGGAATCACTCGTGGCAATCAGTAGGCGGTCCGGACACGTTGTTTCTGGCCACTTCGACGGCCAGCGTAGGTGCGTTCGAGCCCTTCGAGGATCGCCTCGAACAGAGAGTCGGCAGTCAGCGGGTCCAGACGACCTTCCGATCGGTGTCTGCGAGCAGGCGACTCATCAGCAGCTGCTACGCGGCCGCCCAATAGTCGGAGCCCGGTTTCGCACCGTATCCTCGCCTTCGGGAAGTGTTGTGCTCGGCGGCCCCGTCGCTGACCTCGAGCATCGCGATCCGTGTCGGGTTCCACGGCACTCCACCGAAGCGGTGACGCAAGCCGTCCGTAATCAACTGGACGCGCCGTCGACTGCGCAGATTGACGTAGAGCGCGTGATCTGGCCGCTTGCGGGTCAAGGCGTCTGGGCGTACCGCGCCTGTGTGACAGATGCCGTTGAGCCGATCGACGTCCGAGCGTACGTGCGCGGCGACGAGGAGCTCGGATTGCTTTACGCCCAGGACGTGAGCTGCTCGGCGAACTTCGGTGAGGGACGAGTGTTCCGAATCAATCCAGGTCGGGATCCAGCGCCTGAGGTCGTGCGGCTGGCGGGTCTAGAGGGCCGACGCGGCGTGCTGAAGACTCCCAAGTTGAAGCTCGTCCCTGCGGTCGGCAATGCCGTCACGAACCCCAAGCGCGATTTTCGGCTGGAACCTGCACAAGGCGGTTTCGAGGAGGTCTGTGCCTTCCATCACATGGCCAAAGCGATGCAGTTCTTCGGCGATCTGTTGGGGCCGGACGTATTCAACGACGAGCTCTTCGGACCGCTCACCATACGAGTTCAGGACCGGACCGTTATGGCTCAGGTCGGTGCATTCTTACCCGGCCAGAAGGTGATCAGGCTCGCCGACAGCCCGCATCCCGCGGCGCGGTCCGGCGACATCTGCATGCACGAGTTCACCCATACGGTCGTCCATCGAATTGCTCGCCTCGACGACGAATTCGCCACGCCGATCGCCCGCGGCCTCAACGAGGGCTTCGCCGACTACGCGCAGGCGACGTTCTTCAACGACCCACGGTTCGGTGATTGGGTGCGCGATGAGCCAGAGGGTGCGCGACGGTGTGATGACAAGACCCTGCGGCTGAAGGCCAATCCACAAGACCCTCAAGATCGGCACAAGGTCGGTGCCGCGTGGGCAGCTCTGCTCTGGGATTTCCGTACCTCGGTTGGACCCGGGGTCGCTGATGCCGTCGCGTTCCATGCGCTGCAGTTCCTGGTGCCGCGGTGCACGTATGAGTCCGCACGCCAGGCTTTGCATCATGCCGACCTCGCCCTATTTCCCGCACGCCGGGACGGACGTCACAAGGCGCAGATCGACGAGGTCTTCGATGGGCGGATGGCGTGAGGCTGGCGCCGCGGGCGTGAGGGGACCGGTCTGCTCGATACGCTCAAAGGGTGGAGGTCACCGTCAGCATTCTCGGCGGGATGATGGACGACGATCGTGTCACCACGATCTCTGGTGATCAACTCATCGTCACCGACCGCGGCAAGATCCGCGCAAAGCGGCGGCTGACGCCCGACGCTGTTGATCAAGTGCAGCGGCTCGCGAACGAGGTCCTCGGTGTGACCATGCCCAAGCGGGTTTACCCGGAAGCGGTCGACGGCGGCACCACGACGATCGAGATTGTGGCCGCTAAGACCAAACGCATAGAGCTCTGGGCGGGGGAGGATGCGCCCGATCCTGTGTGGGCGCTCCTCTACGCCGTTGAGGCGTTGGCTCGGGACGCAGCGTGAGCGTCAGGCCGCTGTATCTGGCTTGCCATCTCCTTCGTATCCTCCTGGATAGACCACCGACTTGAGACTGTTCGGATCCACGTCGCTCTCCAGCGCCTCGTCGGCCCGCTCAAGGCCGAATCGGCCCGTGACGAGGGAGTCGAGATCAACCTGGCCGCTGCCCACCATGTGTATGCCTGCCGGCCAGGTGTCGGTGTAACGGAAGATGCCGGTCACGGTGATCTCCAGGTTCTGGATGTGCTCCACCGGCAGGGGCATCTCCGAGTGGCCGACACCTACCAGTACGGCCGTACCGGCCGGACGCACGGCCTTGATGCCCGACATCACCGCCTGCGGCGACCCGGTGGCATCGACAAAGGCGTTGACGTCCAGACCGGCGGTGGCGACATCCGTCTCGCGTGGATCGAGCACGCGGGTCGCGCCGTACTGCAGTGCCCGCTCCCGGCGCTCGGGTACCAGGTCGGTGACGATGATCTCCGCGGCGCCGAAGGCCCGTGCGGTCTGAGCACAGATGATGCCGATCGGTCCGGCGCCCGCGATCAAGATGCTCGAACCAGGGGTGACTCCTGCCTTGCGCATCGTCGTTATGGCTACTGACAGCGGTTCCAGCAGCGCGGCGGCCTCGTTCGAGATGGAGTCCGGCACCCGGTGGGCGAACTCGGTTCGGATGACGCAGTACTCCGCGAACGCACCGTCGATCGGTGGCGTGGCGTAGAACTCCATGTTTTGGCAGAGGTTGTAGCGGCCCGCGCGGCACTCACGGCACTTTCGGCAGTTCTTCTGCGGCTCGATGGCCACCCGTTCGCCGATTCGAGTCTCCGGCACCTCCTCGCCGACCGCGACGATTCGGCCGGATAACTCGTGGCCGAGGATCAGGGGACCGGTGACGACGAAGTCGCCGATCCGACCGTGCCGGTAGTAGTGAGTGTCGGAGCCGCACACCCCCACGGCGGCCACTTTGACCAGCACCTCATCGCTGGCCATCGGAGGTGTCGGCACATCCTCCACGCTGAGGGTCAGCGGCGCGGTGAGCACGCTGGCCCGCATCCGCTCCGGGATGGTGGTGGTGGCGGCCGTGTCGGTCTGGGTCATGGATGGGGTCCCTTCAACGAATGGTGTAGCCGCCGTCGACCAGCAGGTCGACGCCATTGATCATCTTCGCAGCGTCGCTGGCCAGGAAGACAGCGACGGCAGCTATCTCCTCGGGCTCAGCGAACCTCTGGGTGGGGATCTGCGCTTTCAGTGCGTCACCCTCCGGGTTGTCCCAGAGCTCCTTGGCGAGCGGAGTCATCACCACTGTGGGGCTGATGGTGTTGGCGGTGACTCCGCGGCCGGCCCATTCCAGAGCCAGCACTTTGGTCAGGCCGACCAAGCCGAACTTGGATGCGCAATAAGCGAGGTGTCCCGGCAGCGCTACGGTCGCCGCCTGGGAGGCGAGGCTAATCACCGTGCCGCTGCCTTGGGCAAGCATGACCCGACCTACGTGCTGGCTGACCAGGAATGCCCCTCGGAGGTTGACGGCCATCGTCAGATCCCAGTCGTCGACATTCAGTTCCTCCGCGGCGCCCGTCACGGCAATGCCGGCGCTGTTGACGAGTACGTCGATATGGCCGAACTCTGCGGTGACCGTACTGACCGCGTCCACGACGGACTGCACGCTGGTCACGTCGCAGCCGACCGCTGCCGCTGCACTGCCCTCGCTCACCTTGCGCTGGGCAGCTTCCGGCGCCTTGTCGAGCACCACCACAGTGGCGCCCTTCGCCGCGTACGCGTCGACAATCGCCGAGCCGATCCCCGAGGCACCGCCGGTCACAACAGCGACCTTGTCGGCGAGGGAGAAGTCATAGCCGACCTGGACCGTCATGTGGCGCCTTTCCTTGGAGGCCGTTGCCGCTCAATGTACGGCTCGGGTTGGTGACCAGGATCAGCGGCTGGAATAACCGCCGTCTATCGGCAGGGATACGCCCGTGATCATGGATGCGGCGTCGCTGAGAAGGAACACGATAGGAGCGGCGATCTCAGCCTCGGTCGCCCATCGTCCCAGCGGCATCTGTTCGAGGAATGGCCCGCCGATGTCGTCCCGACCCCAGTACCACGCCGACATGGGCGTCATGACCACAGTCGGGTTGACGGCGTTGACACGAATGTTGTACTTGCCCAGTTCCAGAGCGGACACCCGGGTGATGCCGTCGAGGGCGGCCTTGGAGGCGCCGTACGAAATATGCCCCGGCAGCGCCACGAGACTTGCCTGGCTTGAGACGTTGACGATTGACCCGCCCCACCCGAGGCGAATCATCGCTCGGGACGCGTACTTGGTCACCAGGAGGGCGCCGCGGGTATTAATGGCGATCACTTTGTCGAAGACCGCGATGTCGGTGTCCATAGGAGTGGCGATCTCACCACCGAAACCGGCGCAATTGACGACGCCATAGACGTCAAGTCCGTCCAGTGCGTCCCTAACGCTCTCTTCCGATGTCACATCGAACGGCAGCGTACGGACCCCTGCCTGCTCCGTGAGACCGCTCAAGGATTTCTCTGACTGTCCGCTTGCAATAACGTCAGCTCCAGCAGCAACAAGCTGCCGGACGGTTTCACCGCCAATGCCGCCGCTGGCTCCAGTCACCAGGACGGGTCTGTGGTTGAAGTCGATCACCGGATCACTCTCTCACCCCGAGTAGCCTGCGGTCAGCGGACATGCGGGCGCCAAAAGCGAAGGAGCATGACATGGTCGAACGGCCGGCCGCAGACACCGGCAACCGGGGCGTGGCGCAGCTGCGCCAGGGATTTGAGGGGCAAGTCCTGCTGCCTGACGAGGATGGTTACGACCAGGCACGGCGGGTCTGGAACGCGATTGTTGACCGGCGGCCGGCAGTCATTGCACGTTGCGCGAGTCCCTCGGACGTTGCCGCTGCGGTGCGCTTCGCCGTCGAGCGGGACCTGGAGATCGGGGTACGCTGCGGCGGGCACAGCGTGCTCGGCCTCTCGGTGCCCGAGGGTGGGCTGATGGTTGATCTGTCGCTGTTGCGCTCGGTGCGCGTTGATCCCGACCGGCGCCGCGCCTGGGTGGCGGGGGGTGCGGTGCTGGGCGACCTGGATCGCGCGTCACAGCCATCCGGACTCGCGACCACATCTGGCAACGTCTCCGACACCGGCGTAGGCGGGCTCACGCTCGGCGGCGGGATGGGCTGGTTGGCGCGACAGTTCGGGCTGGCTTGCGACAACGTGACCCGCTTTCAGGTCGTAACCGCCGACGGCGAACTCGTGGAGGCGAGCGAGGCGGAGAACCCCGATCTGTTCTGGGGGCTACGCGGCGGGGGTGGGAACTTCGGTGTAGTGACCGAGTTCGAGTTCGAGCTGCACCCGGTGGGAACCGCGGCGCTGATCGCCGACCTTTTCTACACACTCCGGGACGCGCCGCGCGTGCTGCGCGGTTGGCGTGAGCTGATCGCAGAGGCGCCGCGGCAAGCAACCCTCACGGCTTGGACCGGCGCTGCTGGCGACTGGCCGGTGCTGCCGGTGGAGCACCGCAACAGCCCGCTGGCCAGCGTCGGCTACATCTGGGTGGGCGAACCGGACCGGGGACGGCAGTTTCTTCGGGCGCTGCGCAGCCTGGCCCGGCCGCTGGCCGAGGAGGTCAAGCAACTGACCTACCTCGAGCTGCAGACGATCGACGACGCCAAACATCGTCAGCGGCTGCGGCGCTACTGGAAGGGCCACTATCTCCGTGAGCTCTCCGACGACGCGATCGAGGCGTTACTGGGGCGGGGCCAGCCCGGCGGCGATGGCGATCTCGAGCTGCTGCCGTATGGCGGGTTTCAAAGCTACGGCGGCGCAATCGCCGAAGTGGGCGAGGACGAGACCGCGTTCAGCCACCGCGACGCGCTGGTGGAGTTCGTGGCTGTCGCTGCCTGGACGGACCCGGCAGAAGATGAGGCGAGGATGTCCGCCGCCCGGCGCTGGGCTGCCGCGATCGAGCCGTTCGCCAGCGGCGTTTACGTGAACGACCTCGCCGACGAGGGCGAGGCGGGTGTGCGCCGCGCCTACAGCCCGCAAAAGCTGGCCAGGCTTGCCACGCTGAAGCAGCGCTACGACCCCAACAACCGCTTCCACCTCAACCACAACATCCGGCCCGCGTAGCCCCAAGGAGTCTTGCAATGCCTATTCGGCTGAATCACACGATTGTCCGAGCGCGCGACAAGCGCGAGGCGGCGGCGTTCTTGACCGACATTCTGGGTCTGCCGCCGGCGACGCCGTACGGACCCTTCCTCGTCGTCCAGGTCGACAACGACGTGTCGTTGGACTTTGCCGACGATCATGGTCCAGCTCACCCCCAGCACTACGCATTCCTGGTTGATGAGTCGGACTTCGACGACATCTTCGGGCGTATCAAGGAGCGCGGCCTGCCGTACTGGGCTGACCCGTTCAAGCGACGGCCGGGCGAGTACAACACCAACGACGGCGGCCGCGGGGTGTACTGGGAGGATCCGAACGGGCACTTCCTCGAGATCATCACCAGGCCATACGGCAGCGGTACAGACTCCTGAAACGTCGGACCATCGCGCGCACTACACTGACTTTCCGCATGTTCAGGCAGCTTCCAACCGTTCCGGACCATCCCGCACTCGAGGAGGAGATCCTCACGTGGTGGGAGGAACGCGGCATCTTCGATCAGCTGCGTGATCGCAACCGCGGCGGCCCGGTCTGGAGTTTTATCGACGGCCCAGTCACCGCCAACAAGACGCTGGGCGTGCACACGGCCTGGGGCCGCACGCTGAAGGACGTCTTCCAGCGCTACAAGGCGCTTCGCGGCTTCGACCAGCGTTACCAGAACGGCTTCGATTGTCAGGGCCTCTGGATCGAGGTAGGCGTCGAGCGTGAGCTCGGCCTCAACTCCAAGCGCGATATCGAGGAGTACGGGCTCGCCGAGTTCGCGCGCAAGTGCCGGGAAAAAGTCGCCTGGTCGGCCCAGGAGCTCATCCGAGGGTCAAAGCGCCTCGGCCAGTGGATGGACTGGGGCAACGACTACTACACCTTTTCCGACACCAACATCTCCTACATCTGGGGATTCCTGAGGCTCGCGCACGAGCGCGGCTGGCTCTACCGCGGGCACCGCTCCACCGAGTGGTGCCCCCGCTGCGGAACTTCTATCTCCGCACACGAGCTGGTCGGAAGCTACGAAGAGCGCATCGATCCCTCGCTATTCGTTCGCTTTCCGCTCATCGGCCGGCCCAGCCAATCGCTCACCATCTGGACGACGACGCCCTGGACGCTGCCCGCGAATGTCGCCGCTGCAGTGCATCCGGATGAGGAGTACGGCCTCCAGGAGAACGGCGAATGGGTCGCGGTCAAGCGCTACCCCGACGAAACCTACGTCGAGCGCCGGCGTGGTAACGAGCTCGTCGGCTGGCGCTACGAGGGGCCCTTCGACCACCTGCCCGCGGCCCACGGCATCGAGCACCGCGTCATCAGTTGGGACGAGGTCACGATGGATGAAGGCACCGGCATTGTCCACATTGCGCCTGGTTGCGGCACCGAGGATTTCGAGCTCTCCCGCGTACACGACCTTCCTATCGTCCTGCCGGTGGACGAGGCGGGCCGCTTCTACGACCGCTTCGGCTGGCTGCATGGACTCTCCACGTCGGAGTCGACCGAGCAGATCGTGGCCGATCTCGCCGGGCGCGGACGTTTGGTCGCGGCCGGAGAGTACGCGCACCGCTATCCCTTCTGCTGGCGCTGCAACACGCCGCTCATCTTCCGCATTGCCGACGACTGGTTCATTTCCGTGGACGAGGTGAGGCCGAGGTTGCTTGCGGCGAACGCGACCGTGGAGTGGACGCCGGCCTACTTCGGCAAGCGCATGGACGACTGGCTCCGCAATATGGGCGACTGGAACATCTCCCGCCGCCGTTACTTCGGGCTGCCGCTCCCCATCTACCCGTGCGCATGCGGCCACGTCACTGTGGTTGGTTCCCGTGACGAGCTCGAAGAGCTGGCGACAGCTGGGATTGATCAACTCGTCGAGCTTCATCGTCCGTGGATCGATGCCGTCGAGATCCGCTGCCCGGCCTGCGGGACTGAGGGCGTGCGGCGGATACCCGAGATCGGGGACGTCTGGCTCGACGCAGGAATCGTCCCCTTCTCGACGCTCGGCTGGCAGAACTCGGAACGCGTGGATGGCGGCTATGGGACCGGTGCCGCCAAGGGGCTCACCGGCGCCGATCTTCCCGATCACGACTATTGGCTGACCTGGTTTCCTGCGCACTGGGTCTCCGAAATGCGCGAGCAGATCCGGCTCTGGTTCTATTCGCAGCTCTTCATGTCGGTCTGCCTGGTGGACAAGGCGCCGTTCCGATCCGTCCTTGGCTACGAGAAGATGCTCGACGAGCACGGGCGCCCGATGCACGGCTCCTGGGGGAATCTCATTCCAGCCGAGGAGGCGTTCGCGCGCATGGGCGCCGACGTCATGCGCTGGCAGTACTGCGACCAGCCGCCTGACCGCGACCTGCTCTTCGGCTACGGCCCGGCACACGAGATCAAGCGCAAGCTCCTCACGCTGTGGAACTCCGTCGGGTTCCTCGTGCGGTACGGGAACATCGAGGGCTTCCGGCCGACACTCGACGATCTGGCGACAGGTCCAGCCGGACTCGAGCTCCGGGCGCTCGATCGCTGGCTGGTGGCGCGGACCGGGAAGCTCGTTGCCGACGCGACCGCCGCGCTCGAGGAGCAGCTCACCTACCGTGTGATCGCCGCCTTCGAGTCGTTTGTCGACGACCTCTCGAACTGGTACATCCGCCGCTCGCGGCGGCGCTTCTACGCCTACGACGACGCCGCGTTCCGGACACTCTGGTTCGCACTCGTCACGGGTGTGCGCGTGATTTCCCCGGTCATGCCATTCCTTGCTGATCATCTGTGGCGGAACCTCGTCGCCGATGCCTGCGAAGGGGCGCCGGAGAGTGTCTTCCTCGCGGGCTGGCCGGAGGTCGGCGAGCCCGACGAGCGCCTGCTTGCCGAGATCGCGGAGGTACGCCGCATCGTGGAGCTCGGTCGTGAGGCGCGTGGCACGGCGGGGGTGAAGTTGCGCCAGCCGCTTCGGCGCGTGTACGTACGCGGCGCGCGGCTCGCGGGGGAGCACGCGCACGAGATCGCCGAGGAGTTGCGGGTGGACGAGGTCGGGTTCGACCAGGGCCCAGTGGCTCATGTCCGGCTGTTGCCCAACCTGCGGGTGCTGGGCCCGCGGCTGGGCCCGAAGGTCCCCGAGATCAAGGCGGCGCTTGAGCGCGGGGAGGCAGAGGAGCTCGGGAACGGCCGCATTCGTGTCGCGGGCGTGGAACTGGATGCCGACGACGTGATCCGCGGAGAACGGGTTGAGATTCCTGGCTGGGCGATCGCAGACGACGTAACGCTCTCAGTCGCAGTCGATACCGAGATCGATCCGGAGCTCGAGCTCAAGGGTCGGGTCTACGAGCTCATTCACACTGTCAACACGATGCGGAAGGACGCCGGGCTCGAGCTGACCGACCGGATCGTGCTCACCCTCCCCGACCGCGACGACCTGCTACGCCACGAAGACTGGATCAAGGCCGAGACTCTGGCGACCCGCATCGAGCGGGGCAATTCCCTCGCGATCGCCAAGGCGTAGGTCGAGCTCTCAACGCCCGATCGACCGAGCGGGTCCACGGTCCACTTCGCCTTGTTTCACTGCACTCCGCGGTGTTTGCGACAAATGCGAAGCGCAGGTAACTACCGCGCAACGGCATATGACTCAAGCACCAACTTTCCCGCAGTAGACGGCCGTCCATGTGAAGCTTCAACATGAATTTGCAATTGAGCGTATCGCGATATATCGTGATAGTGTCATTTAAACCAAGGAGGATTTGATGAGACACAAAGAACGACGACCGTTCGAGCAGTTTGAGCGCCAGCCAGGAGGTGGCTTGGATGAACCAGGCGCCAGGGGTGGCCCTGGAGGCCACGCGCATCGACCTTATGATCACCGCGGGCGCGGGGGCCGCGGGGGGCCGCGAGGCCGTGGTCGTGGGCGCATCCACCGCGGTGATGTGCGTACCGCCATCTTGTTAGTGCTGGCCGACGAGCCGATGCACGGCTACCAGATCATGCAGGCGATCAGCGACCGCACGGGCGGAGCCTGGCGCCCTAGCCCAGGTGCGGTGTATCCGACCATCGCGCAACTGGAGGACGAGGGCCTCGTCACAACCCAGGAGGAGGGCGGCCGCCGGTTGGTGACCCTCACCTCGGAGGGGCGCACCTATATAGAGGAGCGCAGCGCTCAACGGGGCGACCCTTTCGCTGGGTTCGCCGACCGGCCCGCCGGTCCGGACCTTAGAGACCCGTTGCATGAGCTGCACGCCGCGGCACGCCAGATCGCCAGCAGCGGCAGCCCGGCGCAGGTCCAGGCCGCGGCGCAGGTGTTGGCGCGGGCTCGGCGCTCGCTCTATTTGATCTTGGCAGGTGAGGCCGAGGACACCGGTGAGTGATCACGTCGGCGACCATTTCACAGCCGGCGGACAGGCTAAGCATGGCTTAGTCCCAGGTGGGTTCTTGATGATCAAGGTCAGTGAGCAGGAAAAGCTCAAGAGAGAGGTTTGACTGATGCCCCCACGCGGACCCTTCGACGGAGGCCAGGGCCACCACGCATTCGAGAGTTCGTTGTCCATGCTGCCGTTCCTCGGCAGCTTGCTACTGCTGCTACTGCTGGTTCTCGCCGCGCTGTACCTCTGGCGCCAGGGGAAGCTTCCCCTGCCCAGCTTGGCGAGTCACCGATCACCCGAAGACGAGGCCAAGCGCATTCTTGCTGAGCGCTTCGCACGCGGAGACATCAGCTCTGACGAGTTCTTGGAGCGGTCCAGCATTCTCAACTGGACTCCCGGCACAGAGCCGCTGCCGTCCAGGTCTCGCAAGAACCGCAGTATTTGATCTTGGGCCGGTCGGATCCCTATCCGACCGGCTCGTTCGCCACGCGCATGGTCGTTGGTGCGACCAACGCCGGAGCAAATCCGCGGCTGAAGGAACGGCCACGCAACCGGCGGTACCCGATCACAGCCAGTGTGAGCAAGATCATGGCGGGTATGTACTGCCACCCGCCCGGAACGGCGCTCAGCTGACCAGCTGCGTTGAACGAGGCATGCAGCAGGCCGATCGCGAGGATGCTGCCGCCCGAGTCGACGAGCTGGGTCCCTAGCAGATATCGGAAAAATGGCGCGACCAGAGCGATCAGGCCGATGTCCAGCGCCGCCTGGGCCCACGTTGTGTCTTTACCGTGTTCGGCGAACGCGAGCGGAATGTGGATCACGAAGAACGGAATCGCGGTGAGCAGAGATCCGATCAACAAGCCACGAGTGGCCATGAGTCGACTCTGCATGAAGCCGCCCCACGCGGTCTCTTCCCACAGGTTGACAATCAGCAGGCCAAAGATGAAGGTCCGGAAAAGGTAGGAACCCGCGAGGCCGAGCCAGCCCTCTGCCGGCGCTTGGAGGGTGCCGGTTAGCGCGCCGACCAGCAGCGTCAGCAGGGGCATCGCGGTCACGAGGACGACGAACCGCGCAAGGCCCATCCGCCAGCGGATCACCCCGGCGAAGAGTCGCCGTACCCCAGCACGGCCCTCGCTCAGCGCGGTGACCAACGTTGCGGCGCCGAGCAGGAAGATCACCATAAGCAAGATGCCGGGGGAGACGTCCTGGCCGCTGATCAGGAACGCGGTTGTCACCGGCAACGACAGGCCGAGCGCGACGACAAGGAACACCGCGATCGGGCGGCTGCGGGCGAGCCTGCGAAGTGGGCTGGATTCGCGGTTGTCGGTCATTACAGGCTCGGGCATGGCGGCTCCCTGATATCAGTTGCTACTCGCCAGTCGTGACGCGCACTCCTGAAGCAAGGGGGGACGACCCCCCTTGAACCCCCGCCGCTTCGCGCGCCAGTCCGATCCTACGATCCATGTCGTCGCCACTGGTGATCATCGGACCAAGCAGAGGAGCAGCCATGACCATGCCGAACTTCCGCCTCGACCAGCAAACTGCAATCATCACCGGCGCTGCCAGCGGCATTGGCCGTGGCATCGCCTTGGGACTAGCCGCCGCCGGCGCGAATGTCGCGTGCTTTGACCTGCCCGAAACCGCTTTGGACGATCTACGCGACGAGATCAGGAATACGGGACAGCGCGCGACCGCAATACCGGGCGATGTCATGGATGCCGACGTCCTGAGTGATGCGGTCCGGGACGCCGAGAGCGAACTCGGTCCGCTCAGCCTGGCAGTCAACAGCGCAGGAATCGCCAACGCCGCGCCGGCAGAGGAGATGTCCTTGAGCCAGTGGCAGCGAGTGATCGACATCAATGTCACCGGAGTGTTCCTGTCATGCCAGGCCGAGGGCCGGGCGATGCTCGAGCACGGCCGAGGCGCGATTGTCAACATCGCCTCGATGTCCGGATCCATCGTCAACCGTGGGCTGCTCCAGGCGCACTACAACGCGTCGAAGGCCGCGGTGATCCACCTGAGTCGAAGCCTCGCTATGGAATGGGCGCATCGCGGCGTTCGAGTGAATGCGATCAGTCCCGGCTATACGGCAACGCCCATGAACTTGCGGCCTGAGGTCGCCGAACAGGTCAAGACGTTCGAGGCTGATACGCCGCTCGGCCGGATGGCGACCGTCGACGAACTGGTCGGGCCTGCCATCTTCCTGCTCAGTGACGCCGCCAGTTTCTGCACCGGAGTGGACCTGCTGGTCGACGGCGGCTTCACTTGCTGGTAGAGCCAAGCCCGCGGTCGCGGGCGAGGATCGCCGCTTCGGTACGCGTGCCGACGTTGAGCTTGTTGAAGATCGATGAGGTGTTGTTGTTCACGGTCTTCAGCGACAGTCCCAGGCGAGTGGCGATAGCGGAATTCGATAAGCCGTCGGCCAGCAGTCGCAGCACATCATGTTCACGCGGGGTCAGCTGAGGAAATGGATCTTCGTCGGTGGACGTCGCGCTCAGTCGGGCCAGCACACGCTGGGCAACGGCGGGGCCGAAGATCGCCTGGCCGTCCGCGACAGCCGTCACGGCCCGCAGGATCTCCTCCTTGGTTGCGCCCTTGAGCAAGTAACCACGAGCGCCCGCGCGCATGGCCTTAGTCACTGTGATGTCGTCATCACTCATGGTCAGAACGAGCACCGCCACTTCCGGAGCTACCCGGCTGATCTCTGCGGTAGCACTGAACCCATCGGTGTCCGGCATCGCGAGGTCCATGATGATCACGTCCGGCTTGTTGATCACCGCTGCTTTGATCGCTTCCCGCCCGGTGGCAGCCTCGCCGACCAGGTCGATGCTTGGGTACTCGGCGAATAACGCGCGCAGCCCATCGCGGACCACCGGGTGATCGTCCGCCACCAGGACCTTGATCATCGACCAGTGCCTAGCGGGAGGATGGCAGTCACCTGACCACCCTCGGCCGTGGGACCCGCCTCACAGGCGCCGCCCACTTCAGAGGCCGGAGGTGGATGGAGGTCAGACCGAGCCCTGGAGACCAGGGACCGCTGGAGTTTCCGTCATCGCTGATGATCATCTTGAGGCTGCCGTTGTCGGTCGTGAGCTGCACAGAGGCCAGCTTGGCAGCTGAATGCCGTACCACGTTGGTGAGCGCTTCAGCCGCGATTCGGTACGCGGCCACCTCCACCGACGATGGCAGCGTCGGCAGTGACTCGGGCGCTTCGACGATCACCCTGACCGGGCCCAGCCGATCACCTTCCTGGCGCAGGGCGCCGACGAGGCCAAGCTCGTCCAGCGCGGCCGGGCGGAGTCCGTACGCGAGCCGCCGTACGGCCTCAACCGATTGCCGCAGCTGCTCGGCCAGCTCGGTCGCCAATGATTCAGCTCGGTCGGGTCGGTGGCGGGCGGCAAGGCCGATGCTGTCGGCCTTCAGCGCTGCACCGGTGAGGAGCGGCCCGAGACTGTCGTGCAGCTCGTGGCGCAGTCTCGTCCGTTCCTCCTCGGCGGCATCGATCACGCGCTCCCGCGAAGCCTTGAGATCTTCAGTGAGCATTTGCGAATGCAGCACGATCGCTAGGGGCGCGCCCACCAAATCCATCACCTTCTGATCAGAACGCGAGAGCTGGTGCTCGCCGCGCCGTGGGCCGACCACCAGTTTCCCGATCAATTTGCCGTCGTAGGTGAGGGGCCAGGTCTTCGAACTGTCCATCGGCTCACCGCTGTCAGCGATGCTCCCATCTGGCTTTTCGATGGCCACGTAGCTGAGCCGGAGCGTCTCTCGGAGAGCATCGGCGACCCCCCCGAGGTCGTCACCGGCCAGCCGTCGACCGACCGCGGACACCGCAGCCACCGGGTCGCGCCGGTTGCCGTATACGGCGCGGTCGACGAGGCGCTGCAGGCGCACCCGGACGGTATTGAAGGCTAGTGCGATGGCAAGTGCAGCAACCACCGGCGCCCCGGCGCCGGTGAGCACTCGATTAAGCACGGCGACCAGCCCGACATAGATCGCGATCACGCCAGCAGTGAGGACTGCGTACACGACCACCCGCGATAGCACGATCCGGACGTCGTACAGGCCGTGCCGCAGGACGGCGATGGTGACCGCGGTCGGAATCAGCGGAAAGCTCAACAGGAGCACAATGGTCTGCCCGCTTGGCAGGGCGAACCATGTCGGCGCATTGATCAAGAGCACGAGAATGACCGCGACCAGGAGCCACAACACCTGCTGGCGTACGGTCTCCGTGCCGCGGACGAATCGGACTACCAAGCTGGCAATCGAGACCAACATGATCAGATCTGCCCCAACGCCCGCGATGCCCTCTGTCACCGCCCACCATGGCACGACCAGGAAGGACGAGGCACCGTACTCCGGTGTCGGGCCCACGAACGCGTTGCCAAGAACCGCGTTGGCGACGGTCAGCCAAATCAGAACGCGCCAATGTCGGCTCACCGGCCTCCCGGTCGGGAAGAGCTGCAAGATCAACGCCAGGCAGCAGAAGATGCCCCAGCCCCAGGAGAACATGTTGATTGTCACCAACAACCGCAGGGCGAACTCCGACTAGTCGTGTGCTGCGCCGTAGATCATGAGCGGAGCCGTTGCCGCAGTCAGCAAGGGGGCAACTCCCATGAGGAGAAACAGCCAGCCAATCGGGTTGTCAGGTTTGGCGCGTGCGATCAAGAGACCGCACGGCGCCGCCGACAGGCCGATGGCTGTATTGGTGATCAGGAAGCTGGACCAGAGCGTTTCCCGGTCGAGGCCAATCAGCAGCGCGCCCACGATCGCTACTCCGGCGAGCAGGATGGCGAACCCGAAGATCGCCAAGACCGTGAGCCGCTTATGCATGTCCACATGATCCCGCTCGGAACTCCCGGCCACTAGGGAGTTGACTCCTCCGCGAGCCGGGCAGCCTCCCGATGCAGTGCAGCAGGAATCCTCCGGCCAGGGGAGTGCGGGTAGCGACATCCTGCAGCTACCAACAAATCCCAGGATCCAGGAGGTCATCATGGCAGTTGCCGAAGACAGCAAGACCAAGATCAGCTACGAGCGCTCGCCGGCGCGTCGGGTGCGAGATGCTCGGAGCTTCCAGCGGTACGCGGCCGCGGTCATCCTGCCCATCCCCCCAACCGCCGTCGCGATCGGGCGACTGTTCCAGACCGACGACACGAATACCAGGCAGGCGCTCGACCTGATCGCGCTCAATCCGGACCGGCAGTTCACCTTCGCCCTGCTCGGGTTCATTGCGCTCCTCACTCTGGTTCCGGCCTTCCTTGCCGCTGGAGCGCTTTCCCGTCGTCGAAGCCCGGTACTCACCACTGTCGCGGTCGCGGTCAACCTCGTGGGCTACCTTGGGGCCTTTGCAATGTTTGCGATCGACAACCTTTATCTGATTGGCGCTGTGCTACCGCCCGAGCAGCGCGACGTCGCTGCCACCGTGATCGACAAAATGTGGTCGAGCGGGATCCCGGGCGTCAGCACCAGCCTCTTCGTTTTGGGTCACTTCCTCGGCGCGATCTTGATGGGGCTCGCACTGCGCGGCAGCATCCCGACAGTGGGCTGGCTGGCCATGCTGCTCACCACGCCGGTGCATTTCCTCGCCTTCGTATTCCTGCAGATGCCTGCGTTGGACATGGCCGCTTGGTTGCTCATGACGCTGGCCTTCGTCTGCTGCGCAATCAAGATCATCAAAACCCCAAACGACGAGTGGGACCTGCCACCGCTCCGCCTGGCCACTGGCGAGAGGAGCTGAGAAGAACTCGTACGACGCGATCAACGAACAAAGGTGGGGTCAATGACCCCACCTTCGTCACGCGAGCGAACTATCAGCTTGTCGGGATCTTGCAGTTCGCGGGTGCGTCGGCCGGAATGGTGATCGGCCCATCACCCGTGGGCGCCTCGAAGAACGTCGCCACGAACTCAGTCACCGCGTCACCCGAGTTGTACGCGGCGTGCACATGGCCGTGTCCGGGATCGATGAATGCATTTCCGGCCGGGTACCGCCGGCTGGTGCAGCCCTCGGAGGAGATGTAGGTCAGCTCACCCTTGACGATGGTGACGAACACCGGTCCATGATGGGTGTGCCAGGGGATCGGAGCACCCGGTTGTACCGTGACCTTGGTGGTCACGATATTGGACGGGTCCGAAACCTTGATTACGTCGGTACCGTGCTCGCCTGCCTTGAGACGTACCTGCATCGATGCGTCGTCGGTGAAGGCCGCTCTCGGCGTAAGGACCTCGACCGCTACCGGGGTTGTTTCGGCGTGGGCACTGCCGCCGTATGCGAAGGCACCGACCGCTGCGACGCCTAGCGCTATGGCGCCATTTCTCAATTGTTTTGGCATTTCTTTCTCCATTCAATTGCTTGTGGTTGTGGCTGATCACGTGTGGACCAGAAATAGACTGTCGATTCAAATTTGGCCCATCATCAACCCTCCTTTTGAGCCGTGCGCTGCGCGAGCTTCCTCGCGTCTATGTCCACGAGCAAGCGCTCGACGGTTTCCTGCACTCCAGCACCAGGAAGATCATCCGGAATGTCAAAGTCAGCTACGTTCTCGCCAGGGCCAGGCGCCGGCCTGTCTGTGACGTCGCCGCCCTCCGAGGCTGACAGAATGGTGCCGTTGTCGTCGTAGACGATGCTGAACCTCATCGCTCCTCCCTTCTTCGGCTCGCGAGTACGCGAGTCATGAAGGAAAGTTACGAACAGGTCCTTTGCAAATCCTTTGCAGGAAATTAAGCGGCGCTCCCGAGCCCAGCAAGCAGCGACAACTCAGTCCGAAAGTGGTCACCAACGACATGAAGCTGCCCGCAAACTCATGTTGTTGGTGACCAATTTCGTGATGCAGCACTAGCCCTTTGTTGGAGGGATATTGAGATTGAATCGGAACGCGTTGAATGGGTCGTATTGATCCTTGACAGCCTGAAGGCGAGCGAAAACTGCTTCCGGATAGCTGGCTCGAACGTTGTCTTCTCCACCTTCGCCGACGAAGTTCACATACCTTTGGCCTTTCCCGCAGGTTGCCATTGCATCTCGGGTTGCCTGAGCCCATGCAATATGCGGCGCCAGATCACCAAGGTCGGCTCTGCGGGCAAGGCAGTTGATGATGAACGGCGAGGTGCGATCAGTGAATGCCGTGCTCTCCTCGGAAACCCGAGCGACGGCTCCGCCAAGGTGATGAATGTGGAGCTCTGCCTGCACTGGCGGGTCGGCGGCGGCTCGGTGATACTCGGCGAGGTTCCCCACAGCCTCGTCTGGTAGCCGGTCGAGAAAGGTCGAGGTGAAGTAATTCACAGCGCCTGCTTCCCAAACTGGGTCCACGAGCTGCTGAAGATCGAGGTACGGAATAGGACCGAGCAGATCGGCGATCGGCGTGCCGAGGGCTCGTAATGGTCTAACGACCTCCTCTCCGTCTGCGGCGTCCCCAACCCAGCAGGCGACGACTCCGACCACCTTCCTGTTGTGCCAGCGTTCGGGGATGAACGGCGCTGGCGGAGCCGCAACAAGAACGACCGTGGTCGTAAGCTCGTCAGGCATGTTCCCGAGTAGGTCACGCCAGCCGTTCATGACCTGGGCGCCCTGTTCGCCGGGGTAGAAGATGGGTCCGCCGAGGACAACCGGACCCACTGGATCTAGTGCAAGTTCGAATCTTGTGACGACGCCGAAGTTGCCGCCGCCGCCTCGCAGCGCCCAGAACAGCTCCGGATTCTCCGACTCAGAGGCTTGCACGACCGATCCGTCGCCCGTTACCAGCTCGGCGGAGAGCAGGTTGTCGCAGGTAAGCCCGCAGCTGCGGACTAGGTGGCCGATACCGCCGCCCAAGGTGAAGCCGCCGAGACCTGTGCTGGAGACCAGCCCGCCGGTTGTGGCTAGCCCGTGCTGTTGGGTAGCCGCGTCGAAGGCCTTCCATGTGGTGCCGCCGCCTGCGAACGCACGCCGCCCCTCAACATCAACTTGAACGTCCTTGAGCTGTCCGAGGTCGATGACAATCCCGTCATCACAGGTCGAAAAGCCGGCAACGCTGTGCGCACCGCCGCGAACCGCGATCGGCAGTCCCTCACTTCGGGCAAACCTTACGGCTCGCGAAACGTCGTCAGTAGACCCCGCCCGTACGACCAGTGCCGGGCGTTTGTCGATCGCGTGGTTCCAGGTTCGACGGGCCGTCTCATAATCCTGGTCTGCGGGTCCGACGACGGAGCCTGCTAAGCCGAGCTCGAGTTCACGTACAGTCGCCTCACCGAGTACACCCGTCATCATGTCCGCCTATCGCTGAAGTTATGCAGGGAAACTAGGAAGACCCTCTTTGCAGATCCTTTGCACGGCGATCAGGCCACGCTTCTCACCCAGCTGCTTAAACATGGTCCGGGCCGCCGCCGCAGATCGCATGGAGCCGTCCCCATCGCCGAGTTGCCGCAGGACGTGGGCTCGTAGGAAGTGCAGCCAACCGAGTGAACGATGGCCGCCAGGAATCGGAAAGACCGCAAGGGCGCGATCGAGCCAGCTCAGCGCTGCAGGAAGATCTCCTAGGAGGACCTCGGCCACAGCGGCGTCGACACTGCTGACCGAGAGACCGGCGATATCGCCAGATTCTTCCAAGATGGCCAATGACTTGCTGCCAAAACTTCGAGCCCGATCGGCCACCCCAGCCGATGCAGCATTCAAGGCTCGGCCCGCGAGCGTCATCGCCAACGCCCGCCGGTCACGAAGGTCTCGCCGCAGCGTCTCTGACCGTTGCAGGTTGCGGTCCGCCTCCTCGTATTGGCCTATCCAGCGCAGTGCATGTCCGAGCTGTGAGAAGCCGTACGCCTCGCCGTAGCGGTCACCAACGTCACGGAATCGGGCGTAGGCGTCGTCGATGAAGGTAAATGCCGCGTTCATGTTGCCTGCCAACCGCTCGCTCAACGCTATGGACAACCTCACATGCCCACCTGCCTGCTGAGCACCAACGCGACGACCGAACAGCACAGTTTCCTCACCAAAGGGCAGTGGCGGATCCTGACGCTCATCGACAGCCCATCCGAGCGACATGCTAATGAAGAAAGGCGGCGCGTCTTTGGGCACGCGGATCAGAGCTTGCAGAGCGGCGTCGAACCGGGAACGGGCTGCTCCCACTTCACCACGACCCAAGGCGAGGACGCCGGCAAAATGTTGCGCCGATGCAGTCACTGACGGGAACTCTGCAGCCATGCGTAGCGCCTCATCGCTTTGAGCTTGCGCCAGTTCCCAGTCACCAGCCATGAAAGTCAGCAACGCCCGTTGGTGATAACCGTGGGCCCGCTCCCTCGGCTCACCGTGTTGGTTCAGAATGTCGACGATTTGCTCCCCAATCGCTGTCAAGCCGGTCGCCTTCGCTTGGCGAATCAGCATGACCGACTCTGCGGCCAGCGCGCGTGCTCGCAGTGCGGACTTGTCCGGACATGCGTTCAGGGCAAGGGTGAGCCACCGTGTTCCTTCGGCAATCAGGCCGCGGTTGATCCAGAAGCGCCAGGTTGAGGTCGTCAGCTGCAGGGCAAGCGTCGGATCAGTCGCCAGTGCTGTTGCCAAGGCCGCGCGCAGGTTGTCGTGCTCCGTGTCGAACCAGTCGGACGGTTCACCGACAACTGCATCGCCGCGGTCCGGATCATGGGCCGCCGCAGCCGCGGCGTACCACTGCAGGTGACGCCTACGGCACGCTGCCATCTCCTCGGCTCCCGACAGCCGGGCCTCCGCGTACTGCCGTACTACCTCGAGCAGTCGATATCGCGTCTTCGGGCCCGCGGTTTCCGCTTGAACGAGTGACTTGTCGACCAGGCGAGAGATGAGAGAGATGATCATGCCACCCGGCTGATCACAAACCGCTCCAGCTGCGTCAAGATCAAACCCGCCGGCGAATACAGCCAGTCTTCGGAATGTCGTCTGCTCCTCGACATCAAGTAGCCCGTGACTCCAGTCAAGCGTGGCTGCGAGGGTCTGCTGGCGATCCAGCCGCCCGCGTACTCGCTGTCCAAGCAGGGTGAGCGCATCGCCAAGCCGGTCGGCGAGCTCACTTACGGTGAAATGGGCGAGGCGAGCGGCAGCAAGCTCCAGCCCGAGAGGTATGCCGTCGAGCCGACGACAGATTTCCGCCACGGGACCGGCTGTCTTGGTATTGAGTTTGAACGACGGCACAGTCAGCCAGGCCCGTTCCACGAAGAGTTGGACGGCTTCCAGGCGGAAGAGCTCGCGAAGATCAAGATCAGTTACGAGCTGCGGCAGCTCCAGTGACGGCACCCGATAGACCAGCTCGCCCGGGATTGCGAGCGGTTCCCTGCTCGTGGTGACGACATTGATCTCTGGGCAGCGGGTGAGCACCTCGTGAACGAGGTCGCAACAGGCGTCGAGCAGATGCTCGCAGTTGTCCATGATCAACAGCAGCTTGCGGTAGGCGAGTTGCTCTGCAAGGGTCACCGTTGGGTTGGGCCCGGCGGGGAGAGTGAGTCGCAGCGAGGATGCAACTGTCGACGCGACGATCTCAAGGTCTTGGATTCCAGCCAGCTCCACTAGCCAGACTCCGTCGGGAAACTCAGGACCTGCGCCTACCTGTCGTGCCAGCTCCAAAGCGAGCCGGCTCTTGCCGACACCGCCGACACCGGTGAGGGTGAGCAGCCGGGTACGCCCTAGACATTCCGTTAGCTCGGTGAGCAGACGACGCCGGCCGACGAAGCTCGTGGTCGACTCGGGAAGGTTGTGGGGCGTGGTTGCCGGCATGGGTTTCCCGGCGCTGAGCAGTCGCCGATAGAGAGCTTTCGTTTCAGGTTCCGGTTCCGCGGCGTATGCCTCGTCGAGGTTAGTGCGCAACCGCTCGTACGCCTCGATCGCCTCCCATCGTCGACCCAGGCCCGCGAGCGCATCGATCAATGCCCGGTGGAGGTGTTCATCGTGGGGGCGGGCGGCTGCAAGTGGTTCCAAAAGGGCAAGGGCGGCTTGGTGTTCGCCGTGCTCGGACAATTTCGAGCCGAGCAGTGCTGCCACGGCTGCGTGGGTTTCAGTCAGTCGTTCCCGGTGTTCTTCTGCCCACTCGGCGTACTGATCTTCAGGAAGCAGTGGGCCTGTCCACAAAGCGAGTGCGTCTTGCAGGGCGGCGATGTCGTCGCTGCTGCGTGCGCTGGCGGCAGCTCGCTCGAAGGCGTCGACATCGACACTCAACCCCCCGGCCGGGGAGAGTCGTACCACCTCGTCACTGAGGGCAATGGATTCTGGGCCCATCATGCGGCGGATGTAGTGCAGGAGTTGATGCAAGTTGTTGGATGCCGCGGGTGGCTCTGCATCAGGCCACAAGAGGTCGACGACGACGTCACGATGCAGCCGATGCCCGGGAGCGAGAGCGAGCAGTTTCACCAGCGTCTTCGCCTTGCGCAGACGCCATCGATCCTCCACGGACTCACCAGAGACCGTGACAGCGAAACCACCCAGCAGCGAGATCTGGACCTCAGCTGCAGGCCGGGAAGCGGTCATCGCCGCATTTTCCCGCGTTCCGATGGAAAACGGGAAGGCTTTTTCTGAGCTTCACTCGCAGCTGTTCAAGACCAAGGGCGTTTGGCTTCTGCGGAGGCCGGGTAGGGCTTTCCTGCAACTGTCACTGCTGGTCACATCAACGACCGGCTGCAGAAGGGAGAGTCATGGAGATTATCGGAGTGATCGTCGCCGGAATCATCATCGGAGTGCTCGGCAAGTTCGTTGCGCCGGGTAGCCGAGATAACACTCCCCTTTGGCTTACCATTCTTTGCGGCATCGGCGGCGTTTTGATCGGTTGGTTCATTTACACCGCTTTTGGCGGAAACGGCAGCCCTGGAATCGACTGGGTGCGCTGGCTCATTGCAATCGCCGTGGCAGCAGTGCTCGTTGTCATTGCCTCTACCGTGACCGGGCGCAACACCACTACCCGGGCCTGAAGCTGCCGAACTGGCCTTCTCTCGGGGCCGCGCTGACGGGTCGAAGAGAAGTCTGGTAACCCAACACAACGGATTCGAGCGACGATGCAAATGGTTCCATCCGATCCGTACCACGGCGGAGGTCGAACCTCGTTTCGTACGAAGCAGCGACACCGTACGGTACAGGCCACAGATATTGCTTCAGGTTCGGCACCACAGCCTATGACGGGCAAGGCAGCGCTGGCTCTTCAAAGCCGATATCACACTCGCGAACTCCTGGGCCGCGGAGGAATGTCTGAGGTTTATCGCGGCTTTGATGTGCAACTCCGGCGTCCTGTCGCGATCAAGCGGCTTCGGCCCGATTTTGCAAATAATCCCGCCTTTCGGACCCGTTTCCGCCGAGAGGCTCAGTCGGCAGGCAGGCTTAACCATCCAGCGATTGTGGCGATTTATGACAATGGTGAGGAGCGCGACTCGACGGGTGCGTCGATTCCATTCATCGTGATGGAGCTGGTAGAGGGGCGCTCGCTTCGCAGCGTGCTGCGGGAGGCAGGGAAGGTTCCCCCTTGGCGAGCGCTTGAATTGACATCCGGCGTGCTCGACGCGCTTACCTGCAGCCACGCAGCCGGCATCGTCCATCGCGACATCAAGCCTGCCAATGTCATGCTCACCAGCACTGGTGCTGTCAAGGTCGCTGACTTCGGGATTGCACGCCCGGTCTCTGATGCCTCGGGCACCCTAACGCTGGCTGGGACAGTGGTCGGAACCCCGCAGTACCTTTCGCCGGAACAGGCTCGAGGCGAAGCCGTCGACGCTCGCAGCGACATCTACTCGGTGGGCTGCATGCTCTACGAATTGATGGTCGGGGAGCCGCCCTTCACCGGCGAGTCCCCGGTGAGCATCGTGGTCCAACATGTCTCTGACGCTCCAGCGCCACCCAGCGCGACGAATGGCGACGTCTCTCCAGATATCGATTCGATCGTCCTCAAGGCGCTCGCGAAGGACCCGGCCGACCGTTATCAGAGCGCGTCAGAGATGAAGGCCGATATCGAAAGGGTTCTCAGCGGACAACGGCCAGAGGCCACGGCACTGCTTGAAGCGCCTACGGTCTGGTCATCTGCTTCACTGCAAAGCCCTGCCGCCAGAACAGAACAATTGAAAGCGACTCGCGTGCTTGCTGTCGTGACGCTGGTCCTCCTCGTCGTGATAGGCGCCAGCGCATTCAGCGTGCACCGGTCCAGCCAGACGGCGGGCGCGGCAGCGAGCACTACCGAGGTGCCAGCCGTGTTGGGGCTTGGCCGGTTGGGTGCTGAGAGCGTCCTCCGAAACGCCAATCTGGTGCCACGGTTCGAGTTCGTTCACGGCCCAAAGGGTCCAACGGTCGGCACCGTGATCAAGCAGAGCCCGGCCCGCGGCGACATCGTAGCCACCGACAGCACTGTGGTTGTCATGATCAACATTGGCTTACGGCGAGACGCTGTCACCGCGGCGTACGACGGAGAGGCAAGCCGCTCCCCGGCCAGGTCATCCAACCTTCGCTCTAGTGAGAGGTTCTTCTCGTACGCCGGCTCTTGGAGTTCTCCTGGCACCCAGGCCCGGAGAGGCGACACGTCTGACGGGGGAGCCGGGACACATAGCGCTCACGACGGTGATGCCACGAAGAAGTCAGACAAAGGCAAGAAGGGCAAGAAGATTCAATAGCCCCTCAGATCCGGTGGCGTCTCCACAGATACCGGATGGAGATCCATGAGCATGAGTCTTCGTCCATTCGGGCGTACCGGCCTGATGATCAGTCCTCTCACGCTGGGCTCGATGGAGTTCGGCAGCAAGGTCGACCCGACCGAGGCGTCCCGGTTGCTTGCCGACTTCCGCCCGCAGCCCTACCGCTGGTAGCAGAAGGACCCATGACCCAGCCTCTGAATATCGGCGTCCTCGGCTCCGGCTCAGCCGGACGAACCTTGGCCACGGGATTCCTCGGACACGGCTACCCAGTCACGATCGGCTCCCGCGATCCGTCGAAGCTCCAAGACTGGCTTCAACATGCCGGTCCTCAGGCCCTGATCGGCACTTTCGCAGAAACCGCCGAGTTCGGTGATCTGGTCGTCTTGTCGGTCAACGGCAGAGCCGCGGAGGACGTGGTCCGTCTTGCTGGCATCGAGAACCTCAACACCAAGATCGTGCTCGACGCCAGTGACCCGCTCGACTTCTCCTCTGGGCACCCAGGATTGTTCGTCGGTACGACGCTGGGCGAGCGCATCCAGCGCCTGATTCCCGACGCGTACGTGGTCAAAGGCCTCAACATCGTTCAGGCCGATGTCATGATCAACCCGAGCTTGACCGGCGGTGAGCCGGACATGCTCATTGCTGGAGACAGCGACGAGGCGAAACGAACCGTCACGGGCCTGCTACGGGAATTCGGCTGGCCAGTGATCGACATGGGTGGCATCGAGAGCGCGCGCCGGCTGGAAGCCATCAGCCTCGGCTGGGTCGTCTACTCCCACCGCACGGGCAAGACCCACCACGCCTTCAAGCTGGTCGGCAAGTGAGGATCCGTCAGCCGGTCAGCTGATCAACAGGGCTGGGCCCATGTCGGATTCCGGATCGCTCGAACCAGGATCCCTCAGCTCGCTACGCGAATGATCAGAGCCTCGCCCTGCCCGCCGCCGCCGCACAGCCCGGCTGCACCGATGCCACCGCCGCGGCGCTTGAGCTCGAGCGCCAGATGCAACGCGATCCGGGCACCGGATGCGCCGACGGGGTGACCCATGGAGATGGCACCACCGTTGACGTTCACCACGTCCTCGCCTATCTCCAGCTCACGCATCGACTGGATGGCCACCGACGCGAACGCCTCGTTGATCTCGAAAAGATCGATCTGGTCGGGGGTGAGGTTCTCGCGGCCCAATGCCTTGCCGATGGCGTTGGCCGGCTGGGATAGCAACGAGGGGTCCGGCCCGGCCACTGTGCCGTGTGCCCCGATCTCCGCAAGGATCGGCGCCCCCAGCTCCTCGGCCTTGGCCCGCGACATCACCACCACCGCGGCGGCGCCATCGGAGATCTGCGACGACGAACCGGCTGTCACAGTGCCGTCCGCGGCGAACGCCGGACGCAGTTTCGCCAGTGACGCCGCCGTGGTGTCGGGGCGTACGCCCTCATCCTCGGTGACCATCACTGGATCGCCCCTGCGCTGCGGCACCTCCACCGCGACGATCTCGTCGTCGAACAAACCGTTCTTCTGCGCCTCAGCGGCCCGACCATGCGACCCGGCGGAGTAGGCGTCCTGCTCATCCCGGCTGATGCCACGCAGCTTCGTGTACGTCTCGGTCGCCGCACCCATGCCCAGCTGGTCGAACGCGCAGAACAGTGCGTCGTGCGCGGTGGCGTCCACGATCTCGTCGTTGCCGTACCGGTACCCGCCCCGCGCCTTGGGCAGCAGGTACGGACCCTGAGTCATCGACTCCATCCCGCCGGCCACGACCACGTCGAACTCGCCGTAGCCGATCAGCTGGTCGGCCATTGCGATCGCGTTCAGCCCGGACAGGCAAACCTTGTTCACCGTTACCGCAGGCACCGTCATGGGGATCCCAGCCTTGACTGCGGCCTGCCGGGCGGTGATCTGCCCGGCCCCCGCCTGGATGACGTGGCCCATGATCACGTAGTCGACTTGGTCTCCGCTGATTCCGGCCCTCTCTAAGGCCGCCTTGATGGCGACTCCGCCAAGGCCCATCGCCGAAAAGTCCTTCAGGGATCCGGCGAGCTTCCCGATTGGTGTCCTAGCGCCCCCGACGATGACTGATCCTGGCATTTTGTGTCTCCTTACTTCATCTCTTCTTCTTGGGCAGATACAGGTCGGTGATAGTGCCCTCGAACGCCTCGGCAGCCATGCCGATGGTTTCGGAGAGCGTCGGATGCGGATGGATGGTCAGACCGATGTCGGCGGCGTCGGAACCCATCTCGATCGCGAGCGCGGCCTCGGCGATGAGGTCTCCGGCATTCGGGCCGACGATGCCGCACCCGATGATCCGATCGGTCAACTCGTCGAAGATGACCTTGGTGATGCCTTCGTCACGGCCGAGCGTCAGTGATCGGCCGGACGCGGCCCATGGGAACACCCCTTTGCCGTACTTGACGCCGGCGGCCTTTGCCTCATTCTCGGTTACCCCCGCCCAGGCCACCTCGGGGTCGGTGTAGGCCACCGACGGGATCACCTTTGCGTCGAAGAAGCTCGGCATTCCGGCCGCGACCTCGGCGGCGACCTTGCCTTCGTGAACCCCCTTATGCGCCAGCATCGGCTGTCCCACGATGTCGCCGATCGCGAAGATGTGCGGCACGTTCGTGCGCTGTTGCTTGTCCACCTGGATGTAGCCGCGCTCGTCGACGAATACGCCGGCGTTCTCCGCACCGATCGTCCGGCCATTGGGTCGCCGGCCAACCGCGACCAGCACTTTGTCGAACGTATCGGTCTCCGGTGCGCTCCCGCCTTCGAACCGTACGCGCAACCCGTCGTCTGCGGCCTCGACTCCGGTCACTTTGGTCTTGAGGTAAATGTTCTGGTACTGCTTGGTGATCCGTTTGGTCAGCGGCGTGACGATGTCCTTGTCCGCCCCCGGGATCAGTTGGTCCATCAGCTCGACGACCGTGATCTGAGCGCCCAGTTCCGAGTAAACGGTCGCCATTTCCAAGCCGATGATCCCGCCACCGAGCACCAGCAGTCGCTCCGGTATGCCGGTGAGTTCCAGCGCACCGGTGGAGTCGATGACCCGTGGATCGTCGTTGGGGATGAACGGCAGCGTCATCGGTTCGGATCCCGCGGCAATGATGGCTTGTTCAAAGCTCACGGTCTTGACTGAGCCATCATCCGCGGTCACCTGTATCTGGTTCATCGAGGTGAACGTGCCGGTGCCGCGTACCACCTCGACCTTGCGTTGCTTGGCCAACCCGGCCAGGCCGCCGGTGAGCCGCTTGACCACGCCGTCTTTCCAGCCGCGCAGCTTGTCGATGTCGATCTGCGGCTCGGCGAACGACAGCCCGTGCGCGGTCATCTCCTTCGTCTCGGCTATCACCCTCGCGGCGTGCAGGAGCGCCTTGGACGGAATGCAGCCAATGTTGAGGCAGACACCCCCAAGCCTCTCCCCGCGGTCGACCAGAACGACACTCTTGCCGAGGTCGGCGGCGCGGAATGCGGCGGTATATCCGCCCGGACCGGCACCGAGTACCAGTACCTCGGCGTGGACGTCGCCGCGCTCTGACACCGGGGGCCGGGCCACTGGTGATGGTGTCGGTGCGGCAGTCGGCTCGCCGGCGGGCGGTGCTTCGCTGGTACGCAGGTCCAGGATCGGGTGTCCGGTGGAGACGTTGTCACCGACGTTCACCCTCACCGCGTCGACCGTGCCGGCCGCAGGAGCGGGCACGTCCATGGTGGCCTTATCTGACTCCAGAGTGATCAGCGGGTCGTCGACAGCGACGGTGTCGCCGACGCTGACCAGCACCTCAATGACAGGTACGGCGTCAAAGTCTCCGATGTCCGGGACACTCACTTCGATCTTGTCGTAAACCCCGCTCGCTGAGCCGTAACCGGTCTTCTCCCCCGGGTCGGGATGCGCGCTTTCATGCACGTGTTCTTTAGGCGGCAGGCCCGGCGCCCCCTCGGCCTCAACGACCATGAGCACGCTTCCCTGCGAAACGCTGTCCCCGACCGCAATCCGCAGTTCGGAGACGGTGCCGGCTGACGGGGAGGGCACATCCATGGTGGCCTTGTCCGACTCCAGAGTGACCAGCGGGTCGTCGACCGCCACGACGTCGCCGGGACTTACGTGGATCTCGATCACCGGCACGTCGCTGAAGTCGCCGATATCGGGAACCGGAATTTCGACAGCGCTCATGTTGCGTTCCTCGCGTCTCTAGAGGAGAAGCCGGCGGTCGTCTTCGAGCAGGTAGCACAGCTGCCGGGTGAACCGGGCGGCCAGCGCGCCGTCGATCACCCGGTGGTCGTAGGACAACGAGACCGGCAGCATCATTCGTGGGACGAACTCTGATCCGTTCCAGACAGGCGTCATCTTCGACCGCACCACGCCGAGAATGGCCACCTCGGGGGCATTCACGATGGGCGTGAAGCTGGTGCCGCCGATACCGCCCAGACTTGAGATGGTGAACGTGCCGCCCTGTAGGTCCCCCGGGGACAGCTTGCCATCGCGGGCTTTCTTCGAGATGTCCCCGAACTCCTTGGACAACTCGGTGATCCCTTTGTGGTCGGCGTCCTTCACGACCGGAACGACCAGACCATCGGGGGTATCGACCGCAATGCCGATGTTGTAGAACTTCTTCAGGATCAGGCTGTCCTTCTCCGGCGACAGGGAACTGTTGAACTCGGGGAACTGCTTCAACACCGACACGCACGCCTTCACCAGAAACGCCAGCAGCGTTACCCGATAACCGTCGGCCTTGGCCGCGGTGTCCAACTCCTTGCGGTACTTGTCAAGGTCGGTGATGTCCGCCTCGTCGTTGTGCGTGACGTGAGGAACATTCAGCCAAGACCGATGCAGGAACGGGCCGGATATCCTCTTGATGCGCGCGAGCGCCTTGGTCTCCACCGGACCGAACTTCGAAAAGTCCTGGGCCGGGATCTCAGGGATGCCCATGCCGGCGGGTGCGGCGGCCGGCGCGGGAGCCTCGGCGGGCCCGCGCAGAAAGCCCAGCAGGTCCTCCTTGGTGATCCGGCCCTTCGGTCCAGTGCCCGTGACCGCCCCGAGGTCGATATCGAATTCCCGCGCCATCCGCCGCACACTGGGCCCCGCATGTACGCCCGCTACGTCGGGCGCTGCTGCGGCGGGCACTGCAGGCGTCGGCGGGGCCGCGGGGGCGGTGGGCGCCGTCGGGGCAGGCGCTGCAGCGACGGGCGCGGGTGCGGGGGCGGCCTCGGGCGGCGGCTCCTGCTGTTCCACCAGTGACGGCGGCTCGGTCAGCGCACCGTTGCCTGGTTGAAGCATCAAGATCAGCGTGCCTTCGCTCACGGTGTCGCCGACCTTGACGAGCACATCGGCGACCGCGCCACCGGCCGGCGATGGGACATCCATCGTCGCCTTGTCCGACTCCAGCGTGACCAGTGGATCGTCGGCGTTGACGGCGTCCCCGGGCTTGACGTGCACCTCGATGACCGGCACGTCGCTGAAGTCGCCGATGTCGGGGACCTTGACCTCGGTTGTCGTCTGGGTTGCCGCAGTCATTGCAGTCCCTCTCTTAAGCGCGGACGGGATCGGGCTTGTCGGG
>JBKPTR010000062.1:0-1840 GCA_046735615.1 Actinomycetota bacterium | reverse complement strand
CGGAGTCCTGGCCCACAACCTCGCCAAGATCGCCGCGCTGACCGCCTAACCGGCCGCCAGCGGCAACCACGGTAGCCGAACACCCATACCCCGAATCCGGCCAACAGCGGCCAACCCACTTCTTCAGGTCCTAGTAGTTAGAAAGCAGACTCACTCCGGGGAGCGCTTGTCGGCTCGTTGCTCGAGCCAAGCGTCTACGGCCTCTCTGCGATACCGGACATGACGGCCAACCCGATAGCCGGCTGGTCCGTCGCCCTTGTACCGCCAGCGGTACAAGGTATGAACTGGAATGCCCAACATTTCCGAGACATCCGTGAGCGACATGAGCTTGTCTCCTGCCTGGAGTGTCATGATCATCTTTCTTCTCGTGGATAGTTGGTTTCGGGACAGGCTTTGGCCCCTCGAGTCAGCGCGGCGAGCTGGGTGAAGGCGCCGGGGCGTTCGCGCAAGCGGCTCGGCCGGACCGCTCGAACAGTCACAGACTTGCGACTGTCAAAAGACCTAAGTCGCGAAACGACAGTGGGCGGTCGAGACCAACAACAAGAGTTGAACTCGCATGACCAGCTTGGAAGGAATCCGCGCACCGATGAAGCCCACTCCGGATGCGCCTGTTGGTTTGACCTTTGTGCACCGCGAGGCACCATGATCGACTCTGGCTTAGGGCCCGCGAAGGGCCCGGCGTGCGACTGCTGTTCGATTTGCTATCTTCTTGCTCCGGTCTCTTGTACGCCCAGGGTTGGACCCTGCGCAGTCGATGCGGCACAGATGGCAGCCGCCGCGATGGCTCTTACTGCCGAGGCGTACGACACCACCGCGGTCCAAACCGCTGCTCGCCGTGCTGTGCGCTCGCCGAGCGCGATGCCGCGACCGCCCTACCGGTGTCACGGAACCCGGCGTGCTCGACGTGGTGCCGCTTAGCGTGGCTGACCGGCTAACCGAGCATGATGGGTCAATGGAGACCGTTACCGAACCGGCTGAGCATTGGGATCAAACGTACGGACACGGGGACACGACAAGAAGCTGGTTCCAGTCTGAGCCGGTGTGGTCGTTGCGCATGCTCGACCGGGTGGGGGTCGGTCCAGCGGACAGCGTGATCGATGTAGGGGGAGGAAGTTCACCATTTGCCGCTGCCTTGCTGGCGCGTGGACAGTCGGACCTCACCGTGCTTGATGTGTCGATCATCGGGATGCGGGCCGCTCAGCGGCGTCTCGGTGCCGCCGCTGATCAGGTGCAATGGCTGCTCGGCGATGTACGGACCTGGCAGCCACCGCGGCGTTATGTGCTGTGGCACGACCGGGCGCTGTTCCATTTCATGATCAGCGAGCAAGATCGCGAGGCATATCTGCAGACTCTTGAGCGGGCGACCGATGCCGAGCGTGCGTTTGCGATCTTTGCAACCTTCGCGCCGGACGGCCCCTTGCAATGCTCTGGCCTCCCCGTCACCCGTTACGATGCCGCCGATCTCAGGACCGCCCTTGGCGTCGGGTGGCAGATGATCGAGGAGGATCGCGAGTCCCACACCACTCCAAGCGGTCGGATTCAGCCCTTCACCTGGGCGGTGTTTCGCCGTCAGCAGTAGTTGAGGAGGTATGCATGGCGTACCAGTCAGCGATCGATGCGCTGCTTGCCCAGGCGCGCGCCGTACTGGACCGCGTGGAACCAGGGCGCCTCGATGATGAGCTGGCAGCCGGCGCGGTCTTGATCGACATCCGTCCCGTCGATCAGCGGCAGCGAGACGGGGAGCTGACGGGCGCGATCATCATCGACCGCAACGTCCTTGAGTGGCGCCTCGATCCGACTTCGCTTGATCGTCTACCGGTTGCGGCAAGCGCCGACATTC
>JBKPTR010000061.1:0-5542 GCA_046735615.1 Actinomycetota bacterium | reverse complement strand
TGGGCAAGGATTCGCAGCCAAGATCAGCTGGAATCGTGCAGGAAAGCGAGCGTGTACCTCGCTTCGCCCGAGCGTGATCACGCCCGACTCCAGGGGCGTTCGGAGCGCATCGATGACTGCAGGCTGAAACTCCGGCGCTTCGTCGAGAAATAGGACTCCTTTGTGTGCGCACGAGATAGCACCCGGCCTGGCCATCCGCTGGCCGCCGCCGACGATGCTGGCGACCGATGCTGAATGGTGGGGGTCGCTGTATGGCGGTCTGGTAATGAGCTCGTCGGCGAGGTTGAAGCCAGCCAGCGAGTGCACCGCAGACACCTCGAGGGCGTCGTGCAGAACAAGATCAGGGAGCAAGCCCGGAACACGCTCAGCAAGCATGGTCTTGCCGACCCCTGGTGGGCCATGGAAGAGCATGTGGTGCCTACCTGCTGCGGCTACCTCACAAGCCCACTTCGCCTCGACCTGACCGACCACATCCGCCAGGTCAAGACGACGGCTCGCATGCCTGCCGGCTCGCTCCCCTATCACCTCGATAGGGTCAACCGGCGGTATCGGGCCGCCGCGCAGAAACGCGACCAGCTGAGTGATGGAGGCAATACCAAAGACCTCAATGCCTTCAACGAGTTTGGCCTCGCCGGCTTGGCGCAGTGGGACGATCACCCTGGCGAAGCCAGCCTGTTGCGCAGCCAGAGTGGCGGGCAAAACACCGCGGACAGGACGAAGACGACCATCCAGCCCGAGCTCGCCTAACAGGACGGTTCCTCGTAGTTCGTCGGCTCTGAAAACCCTCTGCGCTGCGAGCACGGCCGCGACGATCGCGACATCGTAGTGACTGCCGGCCTTCGGCAAGGTGGCTGGGCTGAGGTTGATGGTGAGCAGCGAAATCGGCCACTCTTGCTCGGAGTTGCTGACAGCCGCCTTACAACGATCACGCGACTGATAGAGCGCCGAGTCAGGGAGTCCCACCAGCACGGTGCGCGGCAAGCCCGCGCCGATGTCGGCCTCCACCTCGACGATCCGCCCCTCCAGGCCCACCAGCGCCACGGACCACGCGCAGGCCGACGCCACTCAGCCCACCGCTTTCACGTGGGTCAGCGAGGCCGGCTCGCCAGCAGCCAACACGACACCGATCGCGTCCAGCCGGATCGTCGATGCTTTGACCTGATGCTCGCGCATCCACAACGCCGCAAGCTGCCGCAAAGTCTGTATCTTCGCGTAGGTGATCGCCTCCAGCGCGTGGCCAAAACCAAGCCCGCTTCGGCACTTCACCTCACAGAAGACCAGCGTCAGCCCGGATTCGCCGACATCCGCAGTGACAATGTCGATCTCCCCAAGCCGGCAGCGCCAATTCCGCTCCCGCACCCGCATGCCTTGCCGCTCCAACTTTGCACAGGCAAAGTTTTCCCCGCGTACGCCCAACTGCTTCTTTGGCTCCGTCGCCGGCATCGCCCACCTCCGCTCGGAAGCATGCTTACGCCGGTCAGAATCGTGCGGGCTCACCAAAATCTGTGGAAACCGCCCGGTGATGACCTGTGGAAACTACCGCGCTGTCGGTCCTCAGTCTGGCCCACGATCGCCTTGCGGACCGGGAATTGGAGGTCGGCACCGAGCCGCTCCGCAAGTCGGTACAAGACGAGGACGACCCGCGGTGAGCGGGATGACACGAAAGCTACCGCTGGCTGAACGACCCAGTTTGCATCGCCGAGGGAGGAATCTCGGCGACAGGGCCGGATATGGTGATTAACGTTTACGCCGGTATTCACGAGATGCAGGCGCAGCACAACTGCCTTTTTTCAGCACCGGGCTGTCCAGCCCGACACAAAGATTCATGGGCCGCCGACCGGGCATATCGGGCCCTTCGAGTTCTGGTGGGTGAATGGTCCAGGTCGTGCCGCTCGGAGTGATGTCGGTCGAGGTCCTCCAGGATTGGTGACGACCAGCCTGACCTGACTGGGAACCTCGACGATGACTGAGTCGGTCGGATGGATTGGGCTTCCGTTGGAGCAGGCCGAGAGTGTCATCCCGAAGGCGGGGCGATGACCTCGCGACCAGGAACATGGTTGATTATCTGCTGAGCGCGGTTGTGCTCCCTCTCAGTGGCGACGAGCCGCGATGATCCAGGCGCGGGAGTTGAACCAGACACCGTCGTCGCTTTGGTGGGCGGAGAGCGCCTCGCGCAGACGCCCGAGTGCGCGCGCCGCGGGGGCGGGGTCCAGCCGCTTCAGAACCTCGTTGGTGCAGGTGAAGCCGCGGACCCAGTCGAGGGCGGCGGTCACGTCCGGACCGTAGTAGACCGGCTCGTGGACGTCGGTGAAGTTGATGCCGATGAACCCTGCAGCGCCCAGGATCTGCTTCACGGTCGGCGGGTCGGCGAGCGAGAACGGATCCGGTCCGGTGGAAGCGGCGGCTACTGGGCCCGCGGGTCCTGCGAGGGATTGGTGGATGGCGACGTCCCACTCATTGCGTTCGTGGGGCTGCCAGACCATCATCACCAGGCGCCCGGCCGGGCGCAGGGCCACCCTGATGTTGGCGAACGCGGCGATGGGGTCGTCGAAGAACATCGTGCCGAATCTGCTGATTGCCAGGTCGAAGCGCTCCTGCGGAAAGCGGTGGTCTTGTGCGTTTGCGTGCTCGAACCTGATGTTGTCGACCCCTTCAGCCTTGGCGAGCTCACGGGCGCGCTCGATGGCGGGTGCGGAGATGTCGACACCGAGGGCACTGCCTGCCTGGGCCGTCCGCGCGGCCTGTCGGGTTGTCTGCCCGGTTCCGCATCCGATGTCGAGGACGTGGTCGTGGGGCTGGACGCCACAGGCCCGGCGCAGTACGTGGTTATGCCGCTGCAGTTCGGCGTCGTAGCCGGTGAAGCCGGGCGTATGTTCGTTGGCGGCGGATGGCACAGCGGTCCCTTGCCGACGGTCGGGGCCGCCTGGGCGCTGTTGGTCACCGTCGTCAATCATGATGGCATCCCGCCACTCACCCGCGTTGGGGCCGGTTAGCGCGTCGAAGACCGGCAGGAATCCTGAGCGCATGGGAAGGCATGTCGCGATGCTAGTCACCGAGCAGTCCTTGGCTCGGCGTCTAGGTCTCGAGGCGGTCGACCAGGCGGCCAGCTGGCTATTCCGCGGCTCAATAACTTCTGACTGGCTGGGAAGAAAACTGACTCAGGTCATATCAGCGGACTTCGACGAAGGCTTTTAGTCGCCTGAGGGCGGCGTCCCACTGGTGAGAGATTTCGTCGAGGGATGTGCGCGCGGTATCCAGCGGCCGCGGGTCGAGCGTCCACAGGCTCTCCCGCCCGCGACGTGCGCTCTGTACGAGCCCGACCCTCGCCAGCACCCGCAGGTGCTTGGTAATGGTCTGGCGCGTCAGGCCAGAGCCGTGGCTGAGGCGCACGATCGACAGTGGCCCCTCAGAGGACAGCCGAGTCACCAGGCGCAAACGAGCATTATCGCCAAGCGCGGCAAAGATCGGCCGCGCGGCTTGCTGGATCCGCACCAGGTCATCGTCTGCTTCACCTGACATAGGCCCGGATGGCCTGAAGTTGCGCCGCCCATTCGTCGGCGTTGCCCCGATACGCAACGTCGCACCGCTCGGGCGGCAGGCGGTCGAAGCCCGACTCGATGACGCGCAGCTGCGTCCCGCCTTCAACGGATTCGAGCTCGAACTCGACCAGCGTCGTCGCTTCACTCGAGTAGTCGACATGTGCATCGATCGCTTGCGGGTGCCAGCGCCAGGCAAGGGTTCGTGGGGCCTCCACCCGCTCGATCGTCACGTCCCAGGTCAAGTGCTCGTAGCCAGGATGAGTGACGCGCCCCCTCAGTCGAGCGCCCGGCGTGAACTCGCCGTCGAGGTCTACGCCGAACCAGATGCCGAACTCACGTGCCGTGGCCAACGCCTGCCACACGCGAGCAACCGGCGCGCGCAGGAAGATCTCGCTTTGGATGCGATAAGAGCTGGAACTCACCCCAGTTCTGGAATCCCGCCGGGATGGCGGTCGGCGACGAGATTCAGCTGGACGCCGTGCTCCAGATACGCCTTCAGCCCGGCCAACACGAACGTGAAGCCTTCCGTCGAATCGAGCGCCTGCTGGATAATCGATTGCTCATCGCCTGTGAAGCCCGAATTGGTGATGCTCACGAACGTCGTGTCGTCGGAATACGCCGTGAAGCGCCACTCGACCGTCGTGAGCACCTCGCCGGAAGACCAATCGACAATGATGCGCTCATTTGGCTCGAGCACCTTGACATCGACCTCGACGTTCAAGTCATACATGTCCCAGCGCCACTGGACGCGCTTGCCGGCTTCGAGTCGGCCGCTGCCACTGGTGAACCAGAACTGGGACGTCTTGCGGGGGTCCACGAAGGCGTCGAAGACGTCGGCGATTGGCCGGCGAATAAGCATTCCGGTCCTGGCGGTAAGTGCAGTCTTCTGCATAATTACGCAACCTCCAGGTTGCATGATAGCTGCGAAGGCGGTGTTGCGCAACCTTTGAGTTGCCTATTTGACGTCCACCGCCACCCGGCGTGGGATAGTAGAGGCCCGAGCCGATGCTTTTGCTGGCCGACGGGGGTAGCACCACGCTGGTGCTAACCCGGGCGCGATCGACTCCAGTTGATCCGAGTAGAGGGCGGTCAGTCGAGCATCTCGCCGCAGGTCACGTACGCCTCCGTGATGGGCCCGAGGTCCAACTTGTCGACTTTCTCGGCGAAGACCCGCACCGAACGACATCGAGCTGCCGGCCGGCGGCGCGAGGCGGCCGAGGTGTTTGTCGCGGTGGCGCACCGGGTGCACGAGAAGTACTGCACGGCTGGCGGCGCCCAACGCAGGGGGCGCCGAGACGATCCAGATGCTCCCGGTTTCGCCGTCGGCCACGGAGGCATAGGTTTTCATCGTGAGCATCGAGGTCACCGGCCCCATCCACGACCGGTTCGACGAGATCCTCACGCCGGGGGCGCTGGACTTCCTGGCGGACCTGCACCGGCGCTTCGACGCGCGGCGTCGCGAGCTGCTCGCGCGGCGGGAGGAGCGGCAGCGGGAGCTGTCGGCGGGCGGGCTGCTGGAGTTTCTCGACGAGACTAAGGACATCCGCGAGGCGGAGTGGCGGGTTGCCGAGCCCGCGCCAGGTCTGGTGGATCGCCGCGTGGAGATCACCGGACCGACCGACGCGAAGATGACGATCAATGCGCTGAACTCGGGCGCGAAGGTGTGGTTGGCCGACCACGAGGACGCCAACACCCCGCTCTGGGAGAATGTCGTTTCCGGCCAGCTGAACCTGCGCGATGCGATCGACCGCGCGCTGCGCTTCACCTCGCCGGAGGGCAAGACGTACGGGCTGCGCGACGGCGAGCCGGCCACGATCGTGTTCCGCCCGCGGGGCTGGCACCTGACCGAGAAGCACATCCTCGTCGACGGCGAGCGGATGTCCGGCAGCCTGGTCGACTTCGGTCTGTACCTGTTCCACTGCGGCCGGCGGCAGCTCGACCGCGGCTCGGGCCCGTATTTCTACCTGCCCAAGATGGAGAGCCACCTCGAGGCGAGGCTGTGG
>JBKPTR010000060.1:0-6296 GCA_046735615.1 Actinomycetota bacterium | reverse complement strand
GCCAAGCACTGGCACCGTAAGCGACGGTGATACGAAGGCTGGCAGGACGTGGTCACGGCCATGACCGCGGCTGCCGTGCCGGTGCCGGTAGATGTCGTCGCGGGGGAGCAACCGGTCAATGGCCTCCTCGAGGTCAGACTCGGAGCCGCTACCAGTCTCGATCAATGCGACGCCCGCGGTTGCGTGCGGAACAAAGACGTGACACAGCCCGTCGCCTCGGTCGCGACAGAACCGAAGGATCAGGTCAGTGAGATCGGTGACAAGACTGTATCCGGTACGCAGCTGAACGACATCGGTATCCATTTCCGCGTTACTCGATCCGCAAAGCCGTCATCACGCCGTCCCGAATCGGCACGATGCTGCCGACGTACCGGCTGTCCTCGGCCACCAGCCGATTGTGCTCCCGGATGAAGGCGGTAACCCCGGCCTGGCCCTCCTTGTCGGTTGCGGTTGCGACGTACCCGCTCCAAATCGTGTTGTCGCACAGCCACAAGCCACCGACCCGGATACGGTCGCGCGCCGCGCGCCAGCAGTCCGGGTAACCGTTCTTGTCGACGTCGCAGTACACGACGTCGAAGTCGCCCGCTTCCTCCGCGAACCCCTGGAGCGCATCCCCGACCCGATATCGCACCCGGTGCCACACGCCTGCCGTGCTGAGGTACTTTTCGGCCAGGCTGGCGTTCTCCGGATCGCCGTCCGTGCAGACCACCTCGCCGTCCCGACCTACCGCCCGTGCGAACCAGTACGCCGAATACCCGTATCCCGACCCGAGCTCCATCACCCGCCGGGCGCCGACGGCCCGCGCGGCGAGTTCGAGGAAGCGACCGGTCGCCCTCCCGACAATCGGAAACCCGTGCTCTGCGGCCCGCACCTCCATCTCGACCAGAACCGGTTCCTCGTGTTCCGTCCTCGCCAAATCGGTGAGGTAGCTCTCCACGGCATCGTCCATCCACCGGCTCATCCCCGGACTCTAACGCCGCCGGTGTGACGGTCATACCGCGCCTATCGCCTCTTCGACGGCTACGTCTGCACCTCGACTGTCAGCGAGGCATCGGGACGATCACCAAGAGTGCACTAGGTGAGGGCGAGCGACCCTGAGTCGTAGTCTGGCTGCGGGTCACCATCAGCGGCCGTCCGTGGGATGCATAGGGTCATGATCACAATCAGGATGGCGGAGATCATGATGACAGCCACCGTGAGGTACCCGGTGCCCGGAGGTTCGTCCCAGTCGCGCTCGCTGAAGCCAACCATGATCATGTACGCGAGCATCTGGTGGAAGATGCCAAAGCTGTGGTGCCCAACAGCGCCACCACAAGGCGAAGGAAGCGACGGCGAGTCCGAACTTCCGGCTGCCAGACCCAGATCGTGGCCAACGCAAGGAGAGCAGACCACTCGACGGCCACCGGCAGCATCGTCAGGAGAGTGTTGTCTTCTCCTCGTTCAGCCCCGATCGTCACCGCTACGGCCAGCGCCATAACAACTGTGGCAAGACCGGGAAGAGCCGCGACCGCCTTGGTCCTCAGCTGCCATCGAAGGCCGAGGACGAGCGTCAGCCAGGCTAGCCCGGCAAGCGCCATCGCAAGGACGAGCAGCCAGTACAGGTAGGTCGACCAGGCGGCGGCAACGGCCGAGGCCAGTATCAGGCAACTACCTATTGATAATCGATATAATCTGAGCGATATTCGATGCATGCTCGGAGCGGATCGAGTCGTAATACCTCTCAGAGTCTCCCTCGTGCTGCTGTTCGGGGTTCTGGTCCTGTTCCAGACCATGTCGCTGCCCGGCCAGTTCGCGTACATGGCCCAAGAGGACCCGGAGCATACCTACCTGAGGTGGCCGGCGACTATCGTGACGTTGTTCTGGGTGCTGTGTATTCAGGTCGTGATCGTCTCCACCTGGAAGCTGCTCACCTTGGTCATGAACGACCGCATCTTCACCGACGCCTCCCTGGTGTGGGTGAACGCCATCGTGTGGGCAATCGCTGCCGCGTGGGTGGTGCTCGTGGGCGTGCTGTTCTACGTCGGATTCAACGCGGACGACCCCGGACTACCGCTCCTGCTGTTCTTGATGACGGCAGGTGTCACAGTGCTGCGGCTGTTGATGTTGGTGATGCGCACACTGCTGCGGCAAGCCACGACACTGCGGACCGACATGGAAGCAGTTATCTGATGCCCATCGTGGTGCGCATCGACGTCGAGCTGGCCAAACGCAAGATGAGCGTCGGGGAATTCTCCGAGCGTGTCGGGCTCACGCCGGCGAACGTGGCGGTGCTGAAGAACGGTCGCGCCAAGGCTGTTCGTTTCAGCACTCTGGATGCCATGTGCCGGGTGCTCGACTGCCAGCCCGGTGACCTGCTCGAGTGGGTCGCGGAATGAACCACCGCCGACCACGTACCGAAGCCTCTGAAGGGACTCCCCGCATGAAGTACTTCGTTGCCATCCTTGCCGTCGCTATCGGCGTCGCCGGTGTGGTGGCCGGAGGGGTCGATGATTCGCCTGGCCTGCAGCTCTTGAGCGTCCTGCTCATCATCGGCGCGATCGTGCTGGGCGTGAGGATGGTCCAGCGCAGCAGGTAGCACGCCACGCGCCCGAGCCAAGTGGAGATCGCCAGGCTTCGCCGCGATTGGGAGCAGGGCCGCAAAACGCTTGCGGGGAACTGCTTCAACGCAACCAATGGTCGCCGTCATCAGGAAGCAGGCGCAGCCACCGACTCGGGTGCCTCAACCTTGCTGGCCACCGCCCGGCTGACGCGCATGCCGGCCATCACTGCGGTCCCGAAGAGCGCGAGTGCGTTAATGCCGTGCAGCCACCCCAGCCCGGCAACCGAGTGGGAGAAGAGGCCAAGCGCCACCTGGAGCACAGTGAACCCGGAGACGATCAGTGCCCACCTGATGCCACCCGGAACTTTGGCAAAGAACGAGCTGATCAAAAAGAGCAGCGAAATGGCTGGGAGGATGAAAATGCCACCCGTGGCGTGCCACGAAAATCCCGTGTAACCGCCCAGCGCGGGCGTGAGTTCCGTGGACTGATCCAAGGTGCCGCCACCCTCGATCCACTTGATCAGGCCGAACATCCCATACGAGATGGACGCCGCCTGCGCCGCCACGGCAGCTGCGATGAGAAACGCGAGAACCCGGTAGACCTGCTTCATTTGTGTGCCTTTCAACAATTACGGCTGGCGGCAGTCGAGGGTGACTGACGAAAGAGATTTGTAGCCAGATTCTGACATGCGGTGGTTAAGCTCTCGCCGAGATCGGCCAGGTCGGCAACCCACTGTGAGTTTCACAGATGGGCTTCAACCCCGACGGCACCTCACGTGAAATGCTCGAGCCGGCCGCCGGGCCTCACCCTACCCTCGCCGCTCTGGGCGACGGACCCGTGCGGTCGCCGAAGTACCGGCGCGGCAGGCGGGGTCCGCCCGGTCAAACGCCAATCCCGGTACAACTCACTCGACGAGCACTGATCTAAGCGCTCTTTTCCGTTGGCATACCCGTCGAGGTCATCTTGTTGTGTCAGGGCGAAGTTGCGCTTCGATGGCCGGACGGTCGATCAGAGACCATACCGCTGCGATGTGGCCGTCGCGGAAGTGATAGAAGACGTGCTCCGCGAAGCAGACTCGTTCGCCGTTCGGTGAGAAACCGAGAAATTCGCGCTGTGGTGTGCAGTCGAAGACGAGGCGGCATGCCACCTGATCGCCGCTGGCGACGATGATGTGTGCGTCGAAGATGAGATCGGGGATCGCAGCGATGTCGGCGGCGATCAAGTCCTGGTACTGACGGCGCGTCATCGGCGTGCCGTTGTATGACAATTCGTCTTGCACGAAGTGCACGAGATCATCGAGACGTCGTTCGTTCAGAACGTCAAGGTACGCGCGGTAGCGGGTCTCAAGATCGGCGTTCGTCAAGTCTCGACCTCCTGTCGATGTGCCGACTGCGCCCTAGGGCGACCGTCGCCGTCTTCATGATCACCACAGACCAACATAGGCCCGCGCTATATGGTCGGCCAGGGCACCGTGACAGGGCGCCAAACCATATTTTCGAGAGTGGGCCTAAGTGGACTTGAACCACTGACCTCTGCCTTATCAGCGCGACTGGGGCCGCTCGCCGTGCTGCTCGGCAGCGAAGCGGTAGTCGCCCTCACCGACATCCCGGTTTCAACCGCGAGCTGGCGATCGATCGTCTCGCCGAGCGGCAGTCACCCTCGTCACGAGCGTGACGTCTGCTTAAGGATGAGATCTCCGACATACGAGTGACTGTCTGACGGCGTTTGTTACCTTCGGTCGATGGACGGGTTCGTGATTGATCGGCAGATGGCGCGCCGACGGCGAGGGCTGGACTGAGAACTATGAAGAGCTACCAGGCAGCGCCAATATCTCGATCATCTTGGAGTCGACGACAAAGGCGGGCGTCGGGCCCAGGCTGCACCAACATCCGTACGCCGAGACTTCATCATCCGGCGTGGTGTGAGTGCGTACACATTCACGCCAATCCCCGCTTTATCACGGAGTGGCTGGAATACGCGCCTTCTACCGGCTCGGCTTATCTGAGGTGATCCCGATGGGCGATTCGAACCCAACTTCGTCCTCCGCCTCGTCCCCGGAGGGGATCCTCGCTCGCGGGGAGGGCGCTCACCTTCCTGGCGGCGCGGCTCCGGGAGCACCGGCCTCGACGACGCGCCTGTACGACCGTGCGTACGCAGGGTTCGAGCTCGACGCCCGCCAGCAGGTGCGGCTCGAGACATACGGCGAGGACCTCGGCCAGAACAGCTGGCTGACGGCGGACGAGTGGCGCGAAATCATCGGCTGGACTGCGCTTGGTCCCGGCTCCCGCGCCCTCGATCTCGGGTGTGGTGCCGGCGGACCAGCGCTGCACCTTGCCGCCACCACGGGCGCGCAGGTCCTGGGCATCGACAGTAATGCCGACGCGATCGCAAGCGCGAACGCGATGGCAGGCCGGAAGGGTTTGCGCTCGCTGGCGACCTTCCAGCAGGCTGATGCAGCGCTCGCGCTTCCGGTGGCGGACGCCTCTATCGATGCGGTCGTCTGCATCGACGCGATCAACCATCTACCCGGTCGGCTGGACGCGCTTCGGGAGTGGCGCCGAGTCCTGAGGCCAGGGGGGCTCGCAGTGTTCACCGATCCAGTCGTCGTCAACGGCTTGATCACCAACGAGGAGATCGCGGCCCGAACCTCGATCGGGTTCTTCGTCCTCCCGCTCCGCCAAGAGGACGAGCGACTGCTGGACCTCGCCGGCTTCGAACTCATGCGCTGCGAGGACACGACGGACAACGTCGCCGAGGTGGCGCGGCGCTGGCGAGATGCGCGTGCCGTACGCCGCGAGGAGCTCGTCGGGGACGAGGGCGAAGAGACCTTCGAGGGCGTCCAGCGCTTCCTCACAGTCACCTGCACGCTCGCAAGCGAACGACGGCTCGCCCGCTACACATTCCTCGCGCGTAGGCGGTAACCGGCCGTTCATAGTGGGTGGCTGATCAACCAGAAGCTCTCGTGTAATGCCTATTTACGGTGACAGGATCTATCTGATGATGTGGCTGAGGTCTCAGCTGTAGGTCGGCCCACCGGTCACAGCGTAGGTCTCCAATCGCTGGCGAGCGCGTCCAACGAAGCGTTGCGCGCCGATCTGGAGCCGAATACATCGGTCAGCCCGGGGCCCACCAAGGCGGGAGTGGTCGCGCCGATCATCGGGGAAGAACTCGGCCGACGTCGCGAGGGCGCAGACCCACTCGATCCGCAACCGGAACGCATTGACCTAGCCCGACATTCAGGGAACCTCGGGCGCAGGTTAGCGCCCACTCCTGGCCGCCAGCTCGGCGGCCTGACCGCCCGTACCGGTGTCGACTCGAGACGGATGGTTCGACCCCTTCTTGTCCGAGAGAGCGATCACGTGCTGAACGAGCGCAAGGTCTTTGCCGGGCCGGCCGATCGCGAACACCCAGGTCAACTTCGCCGGCTCAAGCATCACGTCCACTGGGCCGAGCAGAGTCTTCGACTTGCCGGTCGGAACGAAGTCCACGCTGTTGGTCATGGCTGGAACGACTTTGTACAGGTACTCGCCGACCGCGACGTTGCCGAAGACCACCTTCCCGTCCACTCGGATGTCCATCGGGCCGGCCGCGGCAGCGTGCGCCACCGCCAGCGCGGCCTTGCCGTGCTGAACGGACTGCAGATTGTTGTCGAACCGAGTGACCACCGGGTCGCCGGTCGGCGATGCGGGGAGGTGGACCACGATCTCGGAGTTGGAGCCCGCCGGCAGCCTGACTTTGCTGGTCACCAGGGTCTGG
>JBKPTR010000059.1:0-6972 GCA_046735615.1 Actinomycetota bacterium | reverse complement strand
GTCCGCCCAGTGGATGTCATCGACCACGAGAAGGACCGGCTGCTCCCGGGTCAACCGGTCAAGTAACCGGCAAACCGCCTCAAAGAGCCTGGTGCGTTCAATCCCCGCATCACCAAGCGGTGTTGGTATCGGCAGATACAGGCCCTCAAAGAGCCGGCCCAGATCGGGCAAGCCCTCGATCAGCCTCGTACGCGCACCCCGTTCCACTGTGCGTACCAACGGTCGCAGAGCCTCGACGACCACACCGTACGGAAGGTCCGCATACAGCGGCGAAGCGACCGCGTGCAGCGTCACAAAGCCGCGCGTGGCAGCGAGTGCCATCAGCTCCTCGGCAAGTCGAGTCTTGCCAACCCCGGCTTCGCCCACGAGCGCCACGACACATGCGCCACCATCAGCTGCTGCTTCCAGAGTGCCGGTAAGTGCGCCTAATTCGGCACCGCGTCCGACCAGCGGGACCAGCTGCGGGAACACGAAACAATCACCCGGCCCTTTTGCTGCTGAGTAGGTCGTACGACCCCTCTGACCATGATCGACCTTCTGCGGCTCCAGCGGGAGAACCGAGGGCGACGAGACGAGGGAAACGCATGCAATCCCACGACGTGTCCAGCTGCCACACCCAACCTTCGCTGCCTTAAGACGGAGCGGTTAGGTACCTCCCCTCATCGGGCACATTGGCCTGGTCGAGTTGCTGGGGTCGATTCGTGGTGACCCGCAACGCCTGCGGGATGGGATGGAGGCTGGAGGCATGAGTGGAGGCGGCACTGTTGTCGCTCCAGGAAGCGGTCGGACGATTCGGGTGGGCCCAAATGAGCTACGAATGAAGGCCTGGCCGGAGGCCGGGTGGTCGGCGCTTCGGGAGCAAAATGCGAGCACTAAGGCAGTGAGCGCGTCACGAGACACCCTGAGTCGCTAGCGGCGGCCCTCGGTCAAATTGGGGTTTGATCACATGAGCACCCCTAACCGAACGACCAAATCCGTTCCTGCGGCTTCCATGGGTGATCGCTACGCCTCGTACGTATTAAAAACTCCCGGCCTGTGCAACTTCCACTCAGGCCGGGTCCGCCCGCCGGCGGCGTGAGTGGCCCCGGTGCTTGTCCACAGTGAATCGGGCATCACAAGGCGAACCCTCAACCTGAGTGTTCCTCCTCGCCTTAATGCCGCACCGCAGCTCGGAGAAACGGCTGTCGGATTGTCTTCTGGAACTCGGTATGACGTCTGCGTGAGCCGATCGAGTTGGTAGTACCCGCAAATAGGGGACCTTCCTTTTCACGACCATGTCGGTGGCTGGGCGGTCCGGCATGGCATGGTCGGCGTAACGATGAATTATCGGCTTGCGCCGGACGATTTGTGGCCAGCTGGGGCCGAAGACGTCGGCACAGTCGTCAAGTGGCTCTCCAGCAACCTCGATACCTACGGCGGAGATCCCGGACGGATCGTTGTTGCCGAGCCTCCGCGGGCGCCAGCCACATCGCAGGGTGCCTGGCTGGTCAGGCGGGGACAATCCAACAGAGATTCGGGCGGCGATCCTGCTGTCTGGTGTCTACGACGTGCCGGCCGCGATGGAATTCGACAAGCTGAGGCCCATGGCACAGACCTACTTCGACACCGACGAGGGGCGGTATCCCGCGATGTCGACGGACTCGGGTGTGGCCGCGTCGCGCGTCCCGACCCTGATCGGGGTCGCCGAGCTGGACCCGCCGCCGATGCACGAACACGCATGGCTCCTAATGACACGGCTGTATCTGCGTAACAGACGGATCCCGCCCTCGGTGTGGGCTCCAGGGCACAACCACCTCTCCTACGTCTTAGGCCTTGGAGTCGAGGATGACTCGGTGCTCGACGATGCGGGCTGCAGGTTCATCGCCGACATCATGGACGCTTAACCTTCGACGCTGCGTTCGCAAGCCGACCTGCCTGCGGACACCGGAATGGAGCGCGGAGGCTGAATCGAGGTTGGCGGTCATTGCGGGCGGCCGTGTCAGTGAGGAACGTCACCGGGACGGCTGAGCTGGCCGCATCGTTGACGCTCAGATGAGCGCGAAGCCCTCGGGGCGGCCTTGGACACGGAGGCCAACGGAGAATTGAAGCCTCGACGATGCCGATCAGACGGTCCAGAATGACGGAGAAGGGCCGTAATTGGCGCTGGTTTCCAGTGGAACGAATGGGGGCCGGGTGGAGGTGCGCTGATGGCGGAAGGCGCCGTTCGGCGGCTCAGCTGGGTGGTCGTGCCGCTCGCCCTACTGGGCTATGGGTTGTACCTGGCACTCGGCCTGTCCGGTCCCGGGGTGGTGAGCGGACCTGCCACCTTCTCGCCCGACGATGCTGTCTGGGTGCTTGGACAGGTGGCCTATGCGATCGTCGGCGCAATCGTCGCCTCGCGGCGGCCGGAATTGCTGATCGGCTGGCTGTTCTGCGTAGGCGGGCTCATCGGCCTTGTCGAGGGCATCGCCGCTCGCGCTGCTGTTTATGCGCTTGTCGACGCATCCCGGTCAACTGAAGGCGGTACGGCTGCCTGGCTATCGGCCGCCCTCTGGTATCCCAACGTCGCCTTTCTGGTGCTGGGCGCCCTGCTTTTCCCGTCCGGTAGGCCGCCGTCACATCGCTGGTGGGCGGTGGCCTGGGGGCTGGGAGTGGGTGGAGCGCTGGCCGCTGTTGGCTTGGGACAGCTGTGGCCAGCCAGAGGCATTGAGATGCTGGACGCCAGTCCGGGAAGCACTCAAGCCCCGCTTGGTACCGCCCTCACGAACGTCGCGCTCCTGATACTGGCCGGGTGTGCCGCCGCCACAATCGCCGCTCTGCTGGTGCGGCTCCGTCGCGCTCGGGGCGTCGAGCGTCAGCAGCTCAAGTGGCTCATCTACGCTGGCGCCCTGGCAGTCTCCGGCGTAATGCTCTTGATTCCCCGGCAACTCGGGCTCAGCTCCTCACCTGGCCTACTCGACCTCGCGGGAGTCACGTTGACGGCACTTGGCGGCCTTGGCGTCCCGGTCGCGGTCGGCGTCGCCATCTTGCGTTACCGCCTGTACGACATTGACCTGCTGATAACACGGACCGTGGTCTACGGGCTGCTCACCGGGCTCGTCACCGCGGTGTACCTCGCCATCGTCGTCGGGATAGGCACGCTCATCGGCTCCCGCGGCGAACTGAATTTCTTCCTCCCGGTCGCCGCCACCGCTGTGGTTGCCGTTGTGTTCCAACCCGCCCGTGAGCGCAGTCGACGACTTGCCAACAGACTCGTCTACGGCGAGCGAGCCAGTCCCTACGAGGTCCTCTCAAAGTTCTCGCGAGGCATGGCCGGAACCTCCACCGATGGTTCCCTGCTGCAAATGACCCGATTAGTAGTGGAAGCGACAGGCGCGAAGTTGGCAATTGCCTGGCTGCGGCTCGGCGATCTACTGCAGCCGCAAGCCCGCTGGCCTCTGACCGGTCCGCCTCCCAAGCCCATCGCGCTCGACGGGCGCAGCCTGGAAGAGGCGTTGGTGGAGATGCCGACTGGCAGCCAGTTGTTCCCAGTCGGACACGAGGAGGAGCTATTGGGGGCGCTGACGGTGACTATCTCTCCTCGAGAGCCACTAACTCCTGCGAGCGAGAAACTGATCGCCGACCTGGCCGCCCAGACTGGGCTCGGCCTTCGCTTCCAGCGAATAAAAGAGCGGGCCCTGTTCGCAAGGGCGTTGGCGGCCTTCCTACCACCAGAGGTCTCAGAAATGGTCGAGGCCTCGCCGTCGGCGCTGTCGCTCCGGGAAGAGTTGGAGGCAACCATTCTGTTCTCCGACATCCGCGGGTACTCCTCGCTGGCTGAACGGCTCCCCGCGCGGGAGCTCTCTGAGGTGGTTGGACGCCACATGGCGGCCATGGCCGAGGTCGTCACCTCCAACAGTGGCATGCTGGACAAGTTCGCCGGCGACGCGGTGATGGCCGTCTTCGGTGCGCCTCGTCCCGTAACAGATCACGCGCGGCGGGCACTTCAGTGCGCGGCTGCCATGCAGCATCGGCAGGTGATCCTTAATAGCGAGGCAGAGCACGAGGGACTGCCTGCGTTCCAAATCGGGATCGGGGTCAACACTGGGACGGTGGTCGCGGGAACCATCGGCGGCCCGGGCCGGCTGGACTACACGGTGCTAGGCGACGCGGTCAACATCGCCCAGCGGCTGCAGGCCGAGGCGGAGGGTGGCGAGATCCTCGCCGCGGCCGTAACCGTGCGGCAGTCGGGCACCGACCGGGCTGAGCGCGTCGGGCTCAAGCAGCTCAAGGGACATCAGGAACTTGTCGACGCCTATCGGATCCTATGGGCGGACACCTCCACTGAACCCTCCGCAGGGATCACCCACACCGAATGATCCAACTCGTCCGCCGCTATCGGTGTGCCGTCGCCTGAGGTCACTGTCAACTGCGGATAGGGACCGGTCACCGGGCATCACTTTGCTCTAAAGGCAGGAAACCACGACGACAATCGAGCTTCCCTGTCAGGTACGCCTTCGCGATCGCCTACATTCGCGCTTCCTGCTCGACCACTGGGTGCTCGGCGAATCGTTCGAGACGTGTTGCTGTGGCGGCCCTTGGTTTTTACGCCCCGAGGATGGCACCCTCACATGCCTCGTCGTCTCAATGACGCGCTTAGAGCGGATATATAGGGCTATTCGCTTTTGACGGTTGTGCCCTGCCCGCCTAGTCAACGTGTTTACACCGCGGGGAACGGCGCTGATGAGCAGAATACGGGCTTGGCATCACCAGCCTGGTGAGCGAAGACTAAATCCACTAGACGGTAGGGATCGCTCAGGTGCATCTCAACAGTGATCGGGAACGCTTCTATCCCGTCGGTATCTCTTACCGGCACCGTACGGTACGCCCCTGCCCAGGGCATGGATGCCGCTTGGAGCGGATGCGTCGGTCGTGCGCATGTTCTGGAAAGACCCCGCAGGGCCGCAGGCCTTTGTGGGCGCGGAGTACGACGAAGACGGCCAGATAACCCCGTATTTCACCCCACGGCTTAAAATATTGACTCTTAAAGGCTCACGGAGTGGGCGAAGTGAGGACACCGAATCGAGGCCAGGGAAGCGCCGCCTTAATACTGGTAGGCGGTTCCGGTAAAGAAGGCGGGATCAGCACCCGGCACCGGGACGGCTCGGCCTCTCGCTTAATGTATGGCGAGGAGTGTTACCACTGTGACTTCAGGCGGGGCGGTCGCCAAGCCGGATGAAAGGCGGCGTCGAAGGGGATTGCTTGGACGGTGGCCCATTGTCTTGGCATTGCTCATCCTGATGGCCGCGCTGGCTGGCGCCGGCTTGATCTACCAGTGGATCGCCACTCGAAGCGACCATCACGCATTTCCGCCGCCCGGCCAGCTTGTGGATATTGGCGGTTACCAACTGCATGTGAATTGCGTGGGCGAGGGTAGCCCGACGGTGATCTTGGACGCCTCGGGCGGGAACTCGTCGGCCAACTGGGGCTTGGTTCAGTCCAATGTGGCGCGATCGACGCGCGTGTGCGCCTACGACCGGGCAGGCATGGGGTGGAGCGACCGGGGACCGACACCGCGTGATGCCAACCAACAGGTCCGCGAGCTCCATGCGCTGCTGGCGGGGGCAAGAATCGAGGAACCGTACGTGCTGGTCGGTCATTCCTACGGCGCGCGTATCGCCCGCGTCTACGCGAAGCAATATTCTCGTGAGGTCGTTGGAATGGTTCTTATCGATCCTGGGACGCTGGATGATGATCCGCGGTTTCCGCAAGAGCGCCGCGATGAACTTAGGAAAGAAGAGCGTGCCGTTGCGCTAGCCCGCTGGTTAGCGCCATTTGGTCTGGTCCGACTGCTGCAAAAACCCTCCGACTACGGTGATGTGCCCAGCCAGCCAGCGGCGGCAGAAGATTCCTTCACGCTCACGACAAAATACTTTCGGGCCATTGAAGACCAATTTCGCGCTATGCCAGACACGCTCCGGCAGGAACGTCAGGTAATAAGCCTTGGATCCATCCCGTTAATCATTGTGAGTGCCACCCTGCCAGACAATGAAACGCGACGGGTCTGGAATGAAATCAACGGAGAACTCGCCAAGTTGTCGACCAACAACGTTTATCGACTGGTTCAGGGTGCAGAGCATCAGGATCTGGTGCGGAAACGCGAACATGCTGAGGTCACCATGGATGCGATCCAAGACGTGGTTCAGGCATTGCGCACAGGGCAGCAATTGCCGGGTTCAATTATCGACAGATGAACCTGGTCTACCTGCGCTGATGGGATCGGCGCCGCGGCCTTTGCGGCGCACTACGCGGGTCACACGCGCCGAAGCGGACCCCTACCGTGCATCATCTGGGCCAGCGCTGATTGGAACAGCCACGTTGCGCATGAGGGCCAGCGCCGCCATGACAGTAGGATCTGCGGTCCGCCGCGAGGGCGCGTCCGATCCGCGGGCAGGGCGGTGGCACCTGGTCGTGAGTCGAGCAGACACCTTCATCACGTCGGCTCCTTGCCCGAGACCGCAGAGACCGCTTCGAAGGGATGCGATGAGCGTGGAGCAGCTGCGAAGCAGGCCAAGGAGCTAGTTCTCACCACCGCAATGGCCGCTTCTTCACACCGCACTGAACACGACGCCTGTCCGGCGCCGGCCCCCGGTCGGCGTGGCCCAATGATCACCTCCACGGTTGTCGATCCGATGCGGTCAATGCCGACGACGCTGAACTCCTGAGCCGAACAAACATCGCTGTGGGATCAACTGAGGTACGATCCGAGGCCCGTTAACGGCGGTTAAGTAGCATGCGCGACGCTAGGAGGACGTTGGGATGTCTACTCTTTTCTCCCGCCGTGCTGCAGGGTTGGCGAGCATCACTGCGGGTGTACTCGTTCTTCTCCACCAGCTCCTGCAAATCATCCTCGTGCTGACCGTGTCCGAGTCGCAATTTAATGCAACACAATCGGCTCGCTTTGGCTTGGCGCTCATCGCAATGTACGTCCTGCTCCTCGCCCTGACAGCGCTC
>JBKPTR010000058.1:0-14663 GCA_046735615.1 Actinomycetota bacterium | reverse complement strand
ATTTTGTATGACGTCACGACGTTGTACTTCGAGACCGACACCAGTGACGGGTTCCGTGAGCCCGGGTTCTCCAAGGAACGTCGGCTGGAACCCCAGATCGCCGTCGGTCTTCTCACCGATGTGCGCGGGTTCCCGCTCCAGGTGCATGCGTTCGAGGGCAACACCGCCGAGACCACCACGATCCTGCCGGTGTTGAGGGCGTTCATGGCTGCCTGCGGCCTGCCGGAGGTCACCGTGGTGGCTGATGCGGGGATGCTGTCGGAGGCGAACTTGGCCGCGATTGAGGATGCTGGGCTCCGCTTCATTGTGGGCGCTCGGATCCCGGATGTTCCTTACCAGGTGAAGAAGTGGCGTCAGGCCCATCCCAATGAGCCGATCGAAGACGGTCACGTGTTCACCCAGCCGACGGTGATGGGCACCAAGCCAGACCGGCGGAAGCGGACGATCTTCTACCAGTACCGCACAGACCGGGCGAAACGCACGATGAAGGGCATCGACCAGCAAATCGCAAAGGCGGAGAAGGCGGTCAAGGGCCAGGCCGCGATCAAGCGGAACCGGTTCGTGCAGATCACCGGCGCCACCAAGACGATTAACCGGGACCTGGAGGCCAAAGCCCGCGCCCTGGCCGGCTTGAAGGGCTACGTCACCAACCTCCAAGCGCCTACCCCCGACTACGTGCTGGGCGCCTACCACCAGCTGTGGCAGATCGAGAAGAGCTTCCGCATGTCCAAGAGCGACCTCCGCGCGCGGCCGATCTACCACCACAGACGCGACTCGATCGAGGCCCACCTCACCATCGTGATGGCCGCCCTGGCCGTGAGCCGCTGGCTCGAAGGTGTCACCGGCTGGTCGATCAAGAAGCTCGTCCAGACCCTACGCCGCTACCGCAGCATCGCAGTGAAGACCGGCGACCACATCCTGCACGCCGGCACCCCGCTCGACGACGACGCACGAGCCGTCGTCAACACCATCAACACCGCAGCGGCTGGACACTAATTTGAGCCAAGTCAGGAAGTCGCGCCACTGGCGCTATTGCGGTGGATGCCAGCCAATGCCACTCGGAATGAGCCCACTGCTACCCTCTCTTGATTCAGCGCGTCCAGGCACTTTGACGTGCGAGATGGTGGCCCGAGGCAGGATTCGAAAGTGCGATTTTCAGATTAAAGTAGGTCAACTGCTGCTTATGACAGTAACTTTCGTGCCACCGCTGCTGAGGCGAATGTCGGTCGAGGTGCCGTTGTTGGCGTCGTTGGTCTCCAAGAACCAGTTGGAGGGGTCTGCGATCACGCGGACTCTGTAGTTTCCATCCTGCAAGCCGTTGATTTTTATCCACTGGTAGGCAAGGGATGCGTTGTACTTGTCGCTCCAGCCAACCGATAAGCCCATCTTGACGTTCACACTCTCACGCTTGCCGCAGCTCGTGTAGTAAGGGTTCTGCGGAGCGCTGGGCAGGGACAGGTTATAGGTGGTGTTATCCCAGAAACAGAAGCCGGTCTTGGCACCCGTGCCCTTGAGTTCACCTTCCTTGCCGTTTGCATCAAGCGGGCGGATTTCGAATCGCTGAAGCTTGTGAACGTGCCAGTGGTTGTGACCATCGCCTGCAAAGAACATATAGGTGCTTGACCGAGGGATTTCGATCCTGCGGTATGTTCCCGATGTGTTGTAGATGCGCTGCCTGATGTTCATGCGTGCTGTCGAAGTATCGGGTCGGTAGCCATGAAGTTCGAACCGTCCGGGCCCCGCGTTGGCGATTCTTGTGGTAAACCGAAGCCGCTTGTCGCCGTTGGATGCCTGCTGGATATAGAAGTTGGTCAGCCTTCTCATACGCAGGTCTGGCAGTTGCTCCGTGGCGGCCTCTGCATCGTGGATATTAACGGTCAGTCCAATGAGCATCACGGTGAATCCAATGAGCGCAGCAGCTACGGCTGCGAGGGCGCGCGACATGGGCAGCACTGTAACTTCTGACTCCTTTGGTGTTGCCTATTCTTCGATCCGAACGCCAAGTTTCTCGCAGCGGCCGAAGGGTTGGCCGATCAGTGGATCAATCGCAATACAGTCGTCATTAACAATGACCCAATTGCCTCAACACCATCACAATTCTTCGCGGCCCGTCGAACTTGAGCAGATTTGTGCTACAGGGCAAGTGTCGTGGCAGGTCTCGGCTTGCCGCCCAAAATGCTCTTAGTCCCTCAGCGTTGAGCAGCCAGGCCACGACCGCATGATGATCATGCTCGTCTTGTCACGACCTCCAAGTGGGCGGCTGGGACATGCACGATCCTTGGCGTCAGAAGTGTCGGCAAAAGAGTGCGTTGGGCAGGCTTCTCCGGTGGGAACTTCCACGCATCGTGCCGGAATCGTTACGCTGCCACCGTCTCTCGGACTCGATGCTTTTGCGGGTGGGCAGCTGGCCGTCCCACCAACGCATAGCGCCCTGGCGGTCCCTAGTAACCGGCGGGAATATTCATTCCAGAGATCTCAACTCAACACCGCCCACAACACCAACAGCCCGGACCCAGCGACTGCGAGGAGACCGCCCAGGGAGAGCAGGAACGCTTTCAGGTCGTCGCTCATCGTCGGCCTCCCGCTTCGTGTCGTGCCAGCACCGTTGCACTCTCGGCGATGATCCTGACGATCGCCGCCGCGACAGCAGGATAGTGGGTGGCTGCGGCAGTTGTGGCGCGTAGCGGCCAATGCACCCGTACCAGCGGCGGGTGCCGTCGGTAGGTTCGCGAGGAGCGAGGATTTCGCTACCCTCACCCGAGTGAAGGACACAGCGCATGGCACCAAGGCCGGATGGCACACAGGCTGCAGGTGCGATTTGTGTCGGCGAGGGCACAGCGACGACCAAAGAGCCCGCGGGCGCGCCCGAGCCCAGAGGCGGCTACCCGCCCATGTGCGGCAGCAGCTGCTCAACGCTATCTATGCCGGTCAGCCGTTCCGCGCGGTGTTCAGCGACCTTCGCCTGCCTTCTAACCGGGTGTGGGGGCTGGCTAAGACCGACGAGGAGTGGGCTACCAAGCTGGAGGCCGCGCTGGCCGCAACCCGCCGTGACGACCTTAAACACGGAACCAATGCCGCATACGTACACGGCTGCGTTTGCTGGAGTGTCCGGAGCACCAGCGCATTAGGATGGCGCGACAATCTATCTAATTCGCCTCGCAATGAACTCTAGTTCGCCTCGCAATGAACTGCCTGCGCCAATGGATAGGAAGGGGACTCGCCCCCCGGATCTTATAAAGCCTCCAAAGCGGACGTATCAGGATGGCGTGGAGGACACGGCCCGAACGGATTCCGCGGCTTGAATTAAGGCGAACTCGGGGAGCGGAGAATAGGTTTCGAGAAGTGTCTGAGCCTCCTTGATCGCTCTCTGGACTTCTTCCCGTGTGGGTTCGATGCCTCGATGGACGCATGAATTTCGTGGCTTGGCGATCCTGTCCCTCACCTGCGGCCATCGACATTTTGCTACGCCGTCGATCTGCTCGACAAGTTTGAGCAAGCCAACCAGGCCGTTGACCGAGCGGATCGTGGCTTCTAACGCATCCTCCTGCATCTCACCAAGCCTCGTCCGTAGCGCATGTGCGAGCGCCACCTCGGCTGCCGTGGCGGCGTCGATGACGGCTCGTCGATTGTCTCGCAGCACCCGAGCACTGTTTAAGAGTCGCCACTCCAACGGTGGCGGTTCTGGTCCTGAGGCGCGCCACGCCGCCGCCTCAGCAACGGCTCTTGTTGCAGCGAAGTCTGAGTCGTAGGTCCGAACCGTCGCACCGGACACCCATCCCGTAAGTTCTTGAGACCCCGAGTGCTCCGCCACAAGGTCGGCTTGAGTTTGGATAGCCATTCCTCGGTCTATGGCGGAGGGCGATCCAGTGCAAATGCTGACCCATTCAAGCCAATTTGCGTACCAGAGATTGAACCTCGGCCCAAATGTGGCCGCCACTTGCCACGGTTGGCGGTCCTCGTCATAGATTTCAATCTCAATTGCTACACGGTTCACCCATGACGCGAGAATCCGTCGTCCGTCTGGGCGGCCCTCAAAACCACGGTAACCCCACGCCATCGCCCCGAGGGTCTCGGTACAGGGCCATGATTCGCTCTTCGGCGACTCAAGAAGGAATCCCGCTTCATCCGCATCAGCGGGGAGACGGGGCAAGCTCAGCGTGAATACGACGCGGTCAGTCGCGCCACTTAGACTGCTGCCCAGCGCGTCTTCGCTGAACAGCACGGCGAACGGGAGGCGGACGACTCCACGCATCCAGGAGATGGGCACACTCAGGCAGGCTAGCCTGCTCGCGAGCCAATCGCATGGATACCAACGCGGACTGCCACAGCGCGTGTCGCTGCACTCTGTGCCGCCGTGCGCACAGCGACACCCAGAGAGCATTTGCGAGAGCCAGGGCGCAGAGGCGGCTACCAGTCGAGCTACGGCAGCAACTTCTTGACGCCATCTACAGTGGTCAGCCGTTCCGGGACGTGCTCCGTCATCTTGGCCTGACCTCCAACCAGGTGTGGGGGCTCACCAAGACTGACAAGGAATGGTCCAAGAAGCTGGAGGCTGCCCTGACGACGACCCGCCGGGACGACCTTGAGCACGGCACCAATGCCGCGTATGTCCACGGCTGCGTCTGCGGCGAGTGCCGAACCCAACGACGCAACAGGATGGCCAGGAGCCGCTGACCACCAATTCAGCTCAATGCGGATTCTCGGCTCGTGTTTTGGGCTACGTTATCGATCCTTACTCATTTCGCCGTCTGGTCGGATAGGACGTCGCCAAACTCGGGGGTTCACGATGCGCAGTCGCGCTCTTCTGCTCGCCTTTCTAGTGGTTGCTGCTTCGATCCTGACAGCGATAGAAGCGAAGGCGGCTGGCACTGTCTATATCTACAAGGTGTATTTCGACTCCCCACGAAGTGACACCGGCAACAACACGAGCCTTAATGCCGAGTATGTGGTGATCAGGAACGGCGACGACGTCTCTCACTCGGTCTCCGGATGGACTGTGCGGGATGCCGCTGGACACATCTACGAGTTCGGCACCCTTCGGCTGGGGGCTGGCAAGCAGGCCATCATTCACACCGGTAAGGGCACCAGCTACACCACCTCTGCCAGTACGCACCTCTATTGGGGTAGGGGCGCATATGTGTGGAACAACACCGGCGACAAGGTGATCCTGCGACGCGCGGACGGCTCGCTGAAGGACACCTGTTCCTATCCCGGCGAGGGCGCTTCCAAGTACTACTGCTAAAGCGATGAAGGACAGCGCTACACCCTGCTACCCATCGCGGCGACGGCGCGGGCTGGGGTCGGGGCTCTCCTCGAAAGCGAGTCGGTCGATCTTGGCCTCCAACCTGCGGAGGGTGACTTGCAGGTCCTCGGCCTGCTCCTTCTCGGCTGCGACCGTCTCGACTAACCAGGACGCCAGGGTGGCGGTGACAGTGCCCAATAGCGCGATTCCGCCAACCATCAGAGCGAAGGCCACCAGGCGTCCGACGCCAGTCACCGGGTAGCGGTCGCCGTAACCGACGGTGGTCATGGTGGTGACGGCCCACCACATCGCGTCGCCGAAGTCGGTGATGTTGGCGTTGGGGTCCGATCGCTCAACGTCGAGTACGGCTAGGGCTGCGCAGAAGGCCAGCAGGGAGGCGCCACCGGCTATGTAGATCGCGACCCGGCCCCGAAGCCGGGTCTGCGCCCGCCGGTTCAGCACCGAGAGAAGCGGGATCAGCCGGAGCAGACGTAATGGCCGGAGCAGGGGTAGGACGATCACCAGGACGTCGTACCAGTGCCCGACTAGGTAGCGCAGCCGCTCGTCTGCCAGGGCCAACCGGACAACCAAGTCGATGACGAAGACCGCCCAAGTGATCCAGCTCAACCACTGGCACAGGTTGAGCAGCCAGGTGGGCAGGTTCGGGTCGAGGATGGGGACGGCGTACGCGGCCAGGAAGACCAAGGCCGCAACCATCAGCGGCCACTCGGTCGCCCGCTCCCAACGCGGTCCGAGTACCGCTCGTTCAGCGGCCGATGTCATCTCTACCTCTTAACGGTTGCGTGCGATCGTCAAGGTAGGGACATTCGTCGCATTAGAGGGCCGATCCCGCAAGGACACGTTCGGAGCTGGGAGAAAGAACATACACCAAGCATTTGTCGCCAGAATCTCGACATTTCTCGAAGCAAAATCCGCGCATATGCCGACGGCGCCGATTGGCGTCAAGGTCAACCCCGATTACGCCTAGTGGCGAAACTCATTCGCCGCCTGAGCAGATGTTGCCTCATGCCTGGCGAAGCCGTTGCGGCACGCCTGGCGAGTTAATGCGCTGATCACCAATGAAGTAGCAGGGGCCTTAGGGGAGCGACTAGGGAATGGGATTCCGGCGAAGTAAAGCAACGGTGGTCAACGAACCGGTGACCGAGCATCCGGGGACCGACGATCCCGACTTCACGCTGGCGCTGGAGGAGGCTCGCCGCAACTTTGACTCGCTAAACGGGCGGCTCGCAGACCTTCGGAATCGCTCCCTCCAGCTCGTCAGCGTTGGGGCGTTGGCCGCGTCCTTCGTGGCGGTCTATCAGCTCTGCAAAACAGAGGTCTCAGTAAGTGGGATCTCACAGCGCTCGCGGCGTTTGCGCTGATAGTCGCGGCGTGCTTATGGATCTGGTGGCCGCGGAAGCTCAAAACATCACAGGACCCGGCGACGTTGGTCGAATGGGCGGAGGTGCCAGCGGCAACCCGGCAGAGCATGAACCGCAGCCTTGCCCTATGGCTGCGCGCTCACTACGAGTTCAACAGGAAAATCATCGCTCGGATGCTGGTGGCGTTCTGCATGGCACTGGTCTTGCTAGCGGTCGAGGTCTTCTGCTTAGCTGTCGGTTTGTTGTTTCACTGATGACCAAGCCCCCTTCGCGCCCGCCGACCCCGCAGCCCAAACCGCGGCCGCAGCCGTCTCCTGACTTCCCAGATCCCGGTCAGCCAGAGCGGCGAGACCGACCGAAGCCTCCACGGACCAAGTAGCCGAGAGTCGGTCAGATACTGGCGAGTTTGTGTGGCAGTTTTACACCGGCAGCCGGCGCGGCGGCCCGCCAGCCGTCTCGCCAGGCTCGGCCGGAGAATGCCGATCAGCACCCGAATGGGTATGGGCATGCATCGATCGGTTGGCTCGCCCGATAGGCGTCCGCGCCCTGGATCCGGCACGCCCAGTACAGCGAATGGGGACCCAGCGGGCGGGTGGCCATGGCTCTAGCCGCTCACCGGTGTCATGGCGTCCAGCCGGTTCCATTCGGCGTGGGGCACGATGTAGCTGATTTCCCCGGTCTGCTTATCGACCAGCGGCACCACATCGCCAATAATCACATAGCTCGGGTCGGTTCCAGCTTCGGCTGCACCGCGTACCACCAGCCAGTGAGTTGCGTCCTCAAATCCCTCATCCTCAATCTGGTAGGTGCCGACCGTCCAGGTGGACTCCTCAGCTGCACGGACGATTTCCTTGGCTTCAGCGAAGCTGATCATCGTCGCTCCCGTCGGACGCTTCCGGGTCGTCCTGGTGTTGGCTCCGCAACCAGTCCAACCAGACCACGACTGGTCCCCTCATCCCATGCTGTTGGCGGAGGATGCCCCGATCGCCCATACGGCTAGCAGAATGCCTAGCGCGATGGCGGCGCCGATAAGGACTTTCTTGGTCATGGATTGATTCCCTTCTTGGTTGGCCCCGGCGGTCATTTTGACAGTTCCGGCACGTTGCAGCTGGCTCATCCGAACAGAAACAAGCCGATGGCGAGAGGGGGTACCCAGTGGGGGTACCGGGTTTTGAGGGGTACCCCTGCGCACTCCTGGATTGCAAAGTGCCCCCGACCATGACGGTCGAGGGCATCTGTTGCTCGGGTCTTGCCAGGTCACTCCTGCTCACCACTCGCTGTATTCGAGCTCGACGACGCTGGCCTTGAGCTTGACGCCCGAGAAGCTCGTGTCGGCGGACTGGTAGCCGTCCTGCTCATAGGTCCACTCGGTCAGGTCTATCGTCAAGGTGTCGCGGTCAGGCCCGTCCTGGCCGCCAGTCACCTCGTAGGTAACGTCAAGGGTGCCGTCCTTCGGCCAGCCGGTACGGTCTGCGGCGGCGACCTCGATCCGGTACTCGATGCTGCAGCCGACGCCGTAGCCGTAGCACTTTTTGGAGCGGGTCTTGATGGTGAGCTTGATGTCGGACTTGTCGATCTCATCCTCGGCGCTGGCGGTCTCGCTGGGCTCAGGCTCAAGCGCCTCACCTGCCGCTACGTACTCTCCGCCTATACCGGCCTGCACCCGAACCAGGTACTGGGGCGGTATGTTGATCATCCAATTGGGGCCGACCAGCAGGTTGATACCGGCGGCCTTGGACATCTGCAGCTGGCTCTGCACGTCGGCGTCGGTCGCGTACACCGAGAACACGTCGTCGTCGCTGCAGGCGCCCACCTCCTTTGCGTACTGGGGCCCCTCCTGCAGGTTCCAGCTGGGGCAGGGGTAGCCCGCCTTGACGACGGCGTCGCGCAGCGCAATCACCGAGGCGTAGCGCGGGGCGGCGGGTGTGGTGGGTGTGGGGGCCGCCACGCGGTCAGCGGCGCCGCCGCCAGAGCAGCCAGCGGCGAGGAACGCGACCAGGACGAGTGCTGCGATCTTGTGGCTCATGCTGGGCTTCCTTTGAGTTGTGACGGGTCATCATTGCAATTTCTGGACGGCGCGGCGGATCTTTTGCTCTAACTCCTCGACCCGCAGTTTCAGGTCAGTGGGCTGCTCGAAATGGGTGCGCGCCGTTGTCTCCAACCGCTCGAGGTCATGGAGCAGTTCGATTGCGTCGCAGGGGTACCTCGAAACACCCGAGGCACATGGCGTCGTCAGTATTGGGCCTGTGGGCCCGCCGGCTCGTGTCGCGCGGCCGCGTCACTGGCAGTGCGCATTCAGGCTGGCCAGGACGATGTGCGCCCGGGCAAAGAGCTGCGCAATCGCGGCTGCTACATCGGGGAAGCGCTCGGGCTTGACCACGGTCGGCTGCGGTGGCCAAGTGATCTTGACCATGGCGGGCACGCCGTCAGGCGTTGTCGCGCCACTCGCGCCAGTCCTGACCGTTCAAACTAGGCATACCGCCTTCGCTACGTCGGCAAACCTCCTGTGCTACGCACTGGCGTCATGGCGTCCAGCCGGTCGCGGGTTCCTGGTCGTGCGCCACCACATACTCAATCTCCCCGGTTTCCTTGATCACCCAGCGGAACCAACACCGAGACGATGGTGTTGTCCGAGTCAGGGTTGTTCGAGCAGAGCTGACAACAGTAGGCACACAGCGCCTCAGTGAAATCCTGTAAGCAGCGCAAAAGCCCCAAGGTGCCGAGTCGGCTGAGTCAACGGAAGGCACGCGAGGCTCACTGATGGGACGCGTCGGAAACGCAGATGCCAGCCTAAGTTAGGGCGCGGGATCGACCCGCGAGACGTGCTCGGACCTCGCGTCTCGCAAGTAACTGACGCAGGTTCTCCCGAGCCCCGTAACCCAAAGCCGCACGGGCCCGCCGTAGGCGCTGGAGTCAGCCCTGGCGATGCAGCCTGTCCTCTCAAGAGCCGCCCGAATCGCGGGTATACCTTCAGCCAGTCCGGGCGCTAATTCGATCACTCGCGCTAAGTCAATACCGAGGTCAGGTCTTTCTGTTTGCTCCGCCAGGCTCAACACGCGCACATGCGCTGGCCCAAACTCAGGTAGCGCCTTGACCACAAATTGCCCTACGTCTATCCGGGGCGTCGTCTTGGAAGCCGTCCGCGAGGACGTGGGACAAAGCTCTGAGGTTGTCATGGTCAAGCGTGCTCCATGCGGCTTCTAGCGCCTCCGCGAAGAACGCGGCGTGCCGATCGTCCGCCTTAATCCAGGCGACGAGATTCGCGCCGTCCATCCAGGCCTGCTCAGCCGCGTCTCCGGTCACGGTTACTAGGTTGTCCTTGCGTTGAGCGAACAGGGTGCCGACGAATGCAGCCACGACCGCAGCGATTTCCGCCCCAGCAAGGCCCTGAGTCTCATGCCCGACGTAGGCGGCCAAGCCCGTTGTACCCAGCATGATTGCAATCTCTGCGTTCCCCCACGCAGGCAGGTTAGACCTCATGTCGAGCGCCTTCAGGCCGTTCCTGATCTGTGGGGCTCATTGGCTTCGTCGCCAACCTTAGGGCGACATGCCGAATGTTCGACCGTTGCATGTGGACGCCTGGGTGCCCCGTCCGTAGGTTCGGGAAGGCGGGCCGACCGTGGGAGGCGGCGTAAGTCCTGGATAGTCCTGTCCTCGGCCCGCGTGGTCACAGCCGCCGCCCCGCTTTGATCGCTGCCGGCACTGTGTGCGCCTCGGCGAACAGTCGCACGACAATGCTCGCGGTATCAGCGAAACGTCCCGGATGCAGGATGGTGGGTTTCGCGGGCCAGCGAACGATGACGACCGCGGGTGTCTCGTCGGCATCGACCAGCTCAATGGTCAGTACGTCTACGGCGGTGATGGCGCCGCTGGCTAATTGAGTAATTTGGGACACGGAGAATCAGTTCCTTTCAGGGTTGGTTGGTTCTCCAGGCCCGTCGCGAGTCTTGCCACTCCGGCGGGCCACTTACGTTGGCCTGCTAGTTGGTCTTGCTATCGCCTCCTTCAGTTTTTTCGTCGGGTGCAATTTCACATGTATTGCATGGGGTTCCATTGGGCTACAAGAAACCGTGCCCTGACTAGGTCAGATGCTGGTTTCCCAGTCAGTTGTTGAAGTTGCTCTGGGTGCGGTCGAGCCCGATCAGAACCAGTGATTCGACCGCATCCGCCGCCCGGCTGATCTCAACCTCAACGTCCTCCCGAGCGCTGGCAGGGAAGTTGCTCAGTAGGAAATCGGCCGGATCTTGCCGGCCTGGCGGACGACCAACGCCGATCCGTACCCGGAAAAAGTCGCCCGTACCAAGTGTCCGGCGGATGGATCGGAGCCCATTGTGGCCGTTGTCTCCACCACCGAACTTCACCCGCAGCTGACCGGGGTCGATGTCGAGTTCGTCGTGCACAACGATCATCTGGACCGGCTGCAGCTTGTAATAGGAGAGCAATCGATTGACTGCCGCACCGCTCTCGTTCATGAACGTACGAGATTTCGCCAGCACGAGCCGCGACCCGTCGGTTCCGAGCGGTCCGACCCTGCCTTCCGCGACCTCGGCCCGCATTCCGCGCTTGGCACTGAAGCGCACATCCATACGGCGTGCCAGCTCGTCGGCGACGCGGTAGCCGACGTTGTGCCGTTGGGTTGCAAATGCCGGACCGGGGTTGCCGAGCCCGACCACCAGCCATGAGCTCATGGCAGACGTAGCTGCCAGCTAGGCACTCTCGGACTCGGGCAGCGCCTCGTCCGCGCTCGGCTCGGCAGGTGGCGCAGCCACCGTAGGCTCAATGCCCGCCTCCGCCTCGGCCTCGGCCAGCTCCGCCTCGAGAGCCTCGGCAGTCGGCGCGTTGGTGATATTGACGATCAAGGTCTCCGGGTCGAGATCAACGGTCGAACCTGAGGGCAACTGGAGGTCACGAGCCAAGATCTGGGTACCAGGCGGCAGACCCTCGACGGAAACAACGATCTGTTGCGGGATGTGGGTCGCCTCCGCCTCGATCGGGATGCTGTTGTGATCAACCACAACGAGCGTCTCGGGACCTGCCTCGCCCTCGAGCTGCACGCGCACGTCGACCGTGACTTTCTCCCCACGCCGCACAATGACAAGGTCGACATGCTCGATGGTGTGCTTCAGCGGATCCCGCTGGACCTGTTTGGGCAATGCGAGCTGGGAACTGCCGTTGACCTCGATCGACAGCAGTGCGTTTGCAGTGCGGAGCGCGAGCAGGGTCTCATGACCGGGCAGGGAAATGTGGATAGGGGGAGTGCCGTGGCCGTACAGCACTGCAGGCACCTTGTGGGCGCGACGGATCCGGCGGGCGGCGCCCTTGCCGAACTCGGTGCGCAATTCGGCTGTGAGCTTTACCTCGGGCACGAACGAACTCCTCGGAAACTTTCGTCAGCATTCTCGATCACGACTCAGCGAGGGGGACGCAGCTCGTTCGACCTAGTCGATTACGGTCCTGCGACCCTCGCCGAGGCAACCGCTCAACCTTAGCCGACAAGGGCCAATAGTGGCTAACTGGCCCTGAAATCGCATCACGAACGCATGTCAGGATCCCATTTGGGCCTGTTTCGAAGCGGTTCGTGATGCGAAATCAGTCAGGCGTCACGCTTGCCCGTTGAAGAGGCTGGTGACCGAACCCTCCTCGAAGACCTCCCGGATGGCCCGCGCGATCAAGGGAGCGATCGACAGCACGGTGAGGGTGTCGAAGCGACGTTCCTCTGGAATGGGCAATGTGTCGGTGACGATCACTTCTTCGAAGTCCGTGGCCTTCAGCCGATCGACTGCCGGCCCAGACAGCACCGGATGAGTAGCCGCCGCGATCACCGCCTTCGCGCCGCGGGCCTTCAACGCGTCCGCCGCCTGACAGATCGTGCCCGCGGTGTCGATCATGTCGTCGACGAGGAGGCAGACCCGACCTTCTACCTCGCCAACGACCTCGTGGATGGCGACCATATTGGCCAGGTTCGGGTCGCGCCGCTTGTGGATGATCGCCAGCGAGGTATTCAGCCTGTCAGTCCACATGTCGGCTAGCCGCACCCGGCCGGCGTCGGGCGAGACCACAGTCATCTCGGACATGTCGTACTTGGCCGACAAGTAGTCGGAGAGCACCGGTAGCGCCCAGAGATGATCAACCGGCCCATCGAAGAAACCCTGGATCTGAGCAGCGTGCAGATCCACGGACATGATCCGGTGGGCACCGGCCGTGCGGAACAGGTCCGCGACAAGCCGCGCTGAGATGGGCTCACGACCTCGGTGCTTCTTGTCCTGCCGTGCATAGGGATAAAACGGTGCGACAACGGTGATCCGCTTGGCAGATGCGCGCTTCAGCGCATCGACCATGATCAGCTGCTCCATCATCCACTCGTTCACTGGTGCGGTATGGCTCTGGATCACGAAGGCGTCGCAGCCGCGAACCGACTCGTCGAACCGCACATAGATCTCTGAGTTGGCGTACGTGATCGCGCGAGTCGGCACAAGCTCGACGTTCATGAGCTCGGCCACCTCGTTGGCCAGAGCGGGATGAGCCCTACCCGAGAACAGCATCAAGTGTTTGTCGTTCGGGCGCTTGAGACCGCTCACGACGACTCCTTCTGCTCTTGCGCTGCCTCCGCGGCCTGCGCAGTCTTGGTACCTGGCCGCTTTCGCGCCACCCAGCCGGCCACGTTGCGCTGCCGGCCGCGGCTCACCGCAAGATCACCCGGCCCGACGTCGCCCGTGATGGTCGAACCTGCGGCAATGTATGCGCCGGCCGCCACCTCGACTGGTGCGGCCAGAACAGAGTTGCTGCCGACGAAGGAGTGGGCCCCGACAGTGGTCGTCGATTTGGTCAGACCGTCATAGTTGGCAAAGATCACACCCGCGCCGATGTTGGCTCCCTCACCGACCACGGCGTCGCCCAAGTAGCTGAGATGTGGAGCCTTCGCTCCGGCTCCAATGCGAGCATTCTTCGTTTCGACGAAAGTGCCGATCTTGCCGCCAGCGCCAAGTGTGGTACCCGGCCGAAGATGGGCGAACGGGCCAACGTTCGCACCGGGGCCGATCACGCTCAGCGAGGCCTGGGTGCGCGTGACCACTGCGTTCTCTCCGACCTCCACGTCGATCAGCGTGGTATCGGGACCGATCCGCGCTCCGGCCCCCACTGACGTGGCGCCCTCCAGGGATGTCCCGGGTAGCAAGATCACATCCGGTGCTAGATCAACTGAGGTGTGGATCCAGGTGGATGCTGGATCCACCACTGACACCCCCTCGCGCATCCAGCGCTCCAGGATTCGCCGGTTGAGCTCGGCGTTCATACGGGAGAGCTGGATCCGATCGTTGATGCCCTCCGTCTGCCAGACGTCGTCGATGAGGTACGCGCCGATCGGCTTGCCGGCCCCGCGCAGCACAGTCAGCACGTCAGTGAGGTACAGCTCACCTTGATCATTGGACGGCGCCAGCTCGGTGAGTGCGGACCGCAGTGTTGCCGCGTCGAAGACGTAGATGCCCGAGTTGATCTCGGTGATCTCCAGCTCGGCGTCATCGGCGTCCCGGTGCTCGACAATCCCGATGATCATGCCCTCGGTGTCGCGCAAGATCCGTCCGTATCCGGTCGGGTCCGGCACTTCCGCAGTCAGCACCGTCGCGGCCGCGTTGTACCGTCGGTGCTCGAGGAGCAACGCGGCAAGCGTCTCGCCGGTGAGCATGGGCACGTCTCCCATGGTGACGATCACATCGCCAGCGAGATCGGCAAGCTGGCCAAGCGCGACCTGAACCGCGTGGCCGGTCCCAAGCTGCTCCTCTTGGACTGCGGTCAGCACATGAGGAGCGATTTCGGCGAGGTGGGCTTCCACCTGATCACGGAGGTGTCCAACCACCACCACGATGTGCTCGGGCTGCACCGTCGTCGCGGCCGTCACCGCATAACTCAGCATGGAATGCCCCGCGATCTCATGGAGCAATTTGGAACGGGATGACTTCATCCGCGTCCCCTCCCCAGCCGCCAGAATCACGACAGCCGCGACCGGGCTGGGAGCTTGGTCGGAGTGAACGGACAACAGCTGG
>JBKPTR010000057.1:0-20428 GCA_046735615.1 Actinomycetota bacterium | reverse complement strand
GCAGCCCGCGCCGCAGTCCGCAACGCGGCATTGGATGTTGCCGAGCACCACCTGGGCGCGGCTCATGCCCTGACTGGAACGCTGCCAGAAGCAGCCTTGGATGTGCTGATCGAGCGAATCGACACTCTCACGCTTGCCGGTCGTGCCGCCGACGGTTACCACAGCGGGGTCGCTGCGCTCCGAAGCGTCACCGCTGGCGACGGCCGTCGAATGCTGGTCGCGACGGCCCGGGCCGCTTATAGCGCCGGTCTGTTGGCAGAAGCTGCGGAGCTGCTGGCGCGGCTGGAGCAGGTCGCCGAACCGACAGATCTCGACCTCGCGGTGCTCCGAGCCCATGCCGCGCGGGCGGACCGAAAGGCAGAAGCCATCCAGCTAGGCCAACTGGCAGCCGCGCGGGCGCTGGAGCAGGGCCGCTTCGAGCTCGCGTGCGAGGCCTTGCTGCTCGCTGGGACCGCCGCGCGGAGGCGCGACATCGATCTTGCGGCACGCACGCTGCACCAAGCCCTGGCATTGAGCGAGGCGCACCAGTTATCCATCTGGCAGGTCCAGGCTCTCGCTGAACTTGGCGTGCTTGATGTGGCCACAGATTCGGATCCCACCCGGGACTATCAGGCTCGAGAACGTGCGACAGCAGCTGGCATGCTCGGCACGGTTGTCCTTCTGGACACGCGGATCGGCCAAACGACCGTCTCCCGCGACGGGCTCATGGCCGCATACCCCATCTACCTGCGCGCTGACGCGCAGGCTCGGCAGCTGCAACTGATCAGTCTTTACGCGGTGAATCGCGCTCATTTGGCTGAGTGCGTCCTCTTTGCCGACTCCCGGCCATTACCCGGGCGGGCTGGTCCCGCTGCACCGTCGGAGTTCGATGACCTGGTCGCCGAGGCACTCGCAGCGGGCAAGAAATCCGGGCGAGTGCCATGGGTACTGAGTCTTTACGGGCTGCGCGCCTGGCTCCATGGCGACAACCGCACTGCCGTTCGACTGATCGACGAAAGCCTGCGGGATGTGCAAGACGAGTGGCACCTCATACCGTGGTGGGGCTTGGGGGCGCTACTGCGCGTCCTCGCTGGCACAGAGCCCGAGGAGGCGTTCGGTTCCCCGGTCTTGATCGGACACCACGCCAACTGGGCGGCGCGCGGCTACGGCATGGCCGTTTGGGAGCTTCGAAAAGGTCGATCTCCCTCAGAGTCGATCGCCGAAGCCGATCACCTCGTACGGCATGCCTCTTTCTTCCGCCACATGCTGCGTACGACCATCGCGCCGGTTGTCTACCAAGCCGGCATGGAGGCGGTAGCCGAGGGCTGGCTCAGAGAGGCCGAGCATTCTGTAGCGCGGCCGGCGAACGCGCCCTGCAACGTCGAGTCCGCCAGACCCTGGCGTTGATCGGCGCCAAAGTCCCGAAGGGTTCAACATCAACCGTCCCACCGCACCTCGCAAGACTCGGCATCACCGCACGCGAGACAGAGATTCTGCGGCTTGTCAACGCCGGGCTCAGCAATGCCGACATCTCCCACCAGTTATTCATCTCCACCAGAACCGTGGAATCCCATGTCAGCAGCATGCTGCAAAAGACTGGACGAGCGAGCCGGGAACAGTTGCCGTCAGCCGGTACCGCTGAGGACTGAACCGCACAAATGTGACCGCGTCGACTAGCCGTAATGTTCCTGGAGGAGTTCGGCCACCCCCAGGTCGGCCAGCGCCTGGGCGTAACGCGGAAAAACAATGTTCCAGAACCCATCCGGCGTTGCGGTCAATCCCGGATGGGAGCCGACCGCCGAGGCGAGCCGACTGGCTGTCGGCACAAGCGCCATGCGGTAGTCGTCCCAACACTGCTTCATGGAGTAGCTGGCGACCCCGCACTCGATCAACACTGAGTGGTACATGTCCAGCAGCCGATTCTCGTGGCGCCGCCGCTCGGTCGTGTCTAGATGGCCGACGAGGAAGCGGGGCAGGTCGAGGGAGGGCCGAGCGGCTGTCGTCAGCTGCCAATCGACAACCGCGAGCGACGGTTCGTCATCCTCAGCGACCAAGAGGTTGTTCCCTTGTACGTCGTTGTGGATCAGCGTTCGCGGCGGCTCGATGGACATCGAGACCGACACTGCACGCAGGTAGCGCGAACAGAGCTCTCCCGCCCATAGCAGCTCTTCGGTAACCGGAATGCTCAGCTTGCCCAGGAAGGACTCTCAAGTCTGGGTGAACACAAGCGACGCCTGGTCGGGCGTCAACATGCCCTTCATCGCAAGCCACGGAATCTGGTCGAGCCGCGCGTCACCCCACCAAGCGGCATGCAGCTTTGCTACTTCCCTGATGACCAGCTCCGCTTCGTCGACAGAGCCGCCTGCCGAGCTCAGGTTGTGCATCCAGGTGAGGTCCTCGAGCAGTAGCAGGGATGCTCCCGTGTCCATCTCGACTTCGCCGAAATAGTAGCGAGGCGTACGGATCGGGGATTCGGGCGCGAGCTCGCGATAGAAGCCGATCTCGCGCTCGTAAAACCCCATCGAGTGCACGTCCGAGCGCGCTTTCGGATGCACGGCGGAGAACTTCGCGATCAGCGACCTCGGTGCGCCCGGTTCCGGCCTGTCGTAGCTGATGTGCAGTCGTCGCATCTGCCCGGTAAATCCGAGCTGGCCAATGGGCACGGGCTCGATCGACGTCACTCGCGCCTGATCCAGAGCCCCGGCTTCGTGCAAGGCGGCGGTAAGCCACTCCTGGGTGATCTCGTCCGCATCTGCCGGAACACTCATGCGACATCTTCCCGTACATCCGAACTCGCTAGCGAGACCCGTCTGCACGACAATGCAACGGTGGGCGCGGATTTGCCGCTGATTGCTCGGCGCGCCGAGCTTGCGATCCTCACAGGCGCGCTCGAGGCCGCGAAGTGCGGTCGGGGCGAGGCCGTGCTGCTAACCGGCGAGGCGGGAATAGGAAAAACCCGCCTGCTGCTTGAGGCGCAACGCGAAGCTGAACGTTGGGAGTTGTTGGTTCTCAAGGGCCGAGCTGTGGAATCGGGCGGCGCCTACCGGCCTCTGGTGGACGCGTTCGCCCGCGCGTCCCTCCCGTTCACACACGAGCCCGATCTAGCAGGCGTTCGGCCCACGCTGGCGCGGGTTCTTCCTGGTTGGACCAGCCATAACGCTGTCCTGGCTCCAATGGCCGACCCAGCAGCCGTCCTCGCGGAGGCTTTGATTATCCTGCTGCGAGCCATGGCCGCCGATGGGGCTGTCTTGCTGGTCGACGATCTCCAGTGGGCCGACGAGGATACGATCTCCGTCCTCACCTATCTAGCCGATTCGGTGGAGGAACTGCCACTAGCTCTATTGTTGGCAGCTCGCACCGAACCGCTGCTTCCAGACCGGTTGGAACGCCTAAGCGCTGCTCGGTCGATTCGCGAATTGCCGCTGAGCCGGCTCGCCCCAAGTGAGGTTGCCAACGCTTTCCGCGCGCAGCAGTTGCCCGGACTCGCCCCCGAGGCAGTTGATGAATTGGTGACTGCGGTCGACGGATTGCCGCTGGTTCTGGACGAGTTCGTTCGGCAGCTTCGGGAAAACCCGCCGGCCATGGGCGAGCCCGACACAAGACACACAACGCTAGCTGCCGCGGTGCAAAAACGACTCCGCAGGCTTACGGGAGACTCCCGGGTCATTCTCGACGCCTTATCGGTTCTCGGTGAGACCGAATCGGAGCTCTTGGCCGCTGTCACCGGACTCGACGAAGCAACGTTAAGCGCCGCCATCCATGACGCAGTGTCCAGCACCCTGTTGGTCCCCGCCGGCACACCGCTTGGAGTCACCTGGCGGCACCCACTGATGCGTGACGCCGTACGTGATCTGCTGCTCCCCCTCGAGCAACAGGCACTGGCCCGCCGGGCCGCCGATCACCTCATGACCAGCACCGCCGATCTCAGCGAAGGTCAACTACGGCAGGCCGCCGAGATGTACCAAGTGGCCGGCTACCCAGACCAGGCCGCTCGGCAGCTGGTCCGCGCAGCTCACGCCGCTGTCCGCAATGCCGCATTGGATGTCGCCCAGCAGCACCTGGCCGCGGCTCATGCTCTGACCGGCACGGTCCCGGAAGCTGCGCAGGACGTGCTGATCGAGCGAATCGACACCCTCACCCTGGCTGGTCGCGCCGGCGACGCCTACCACAGCGGCGTCGCTGCCCTGCACAACATGGACGGTCGTGATGCCCGTCGGCTGCTGGTCGCGACAGCCCGAGCAGCGTACCGCGCCGAGCTACACGCTGAAGCGGCGGCCCTTCTCGCGCGGCTCGAGCAGCTCGCTGAACCGACTGATGTCGACGTTGCGGTCCTCAGGGCCCATGCAGCATTGGCAGACCGCAGGATCGAGGCAATCGCGCTGGGCCAACGCGCGGCGGCGCTCGCCCGAGAGCGCGGCCGCTTCGACATCGCATGTGAAGCTCTGCTGGTAGTCGGTTACGCCTCGAGGAGACACCACACCGACATCCGCGGGCGCGGGCGCGCTCTGAGCCAGGCCTTGTCACTGAGCGACAAGTACCAACTATCCGTTTGGCAGGTTCGGGCCCTCGCTGAACTGGGCATGCTCGACCTGGATGCTGACTCGGACCCCACCCGGTTCTATCAGGCCCGCGAACGTGCGACTGCCGCCGGCATGGTCGGCATGGTTGCCGCCATCGACCTGCGGATCGGCGAGACGATTGTGATGCGCAGCGGTCCTGTTGCCGCATACCTCAGATTCATGGCTGCGGACACGCAGGCCCGGCAGTTACAACTCATTGGGCTCTACGCCCACACGCGTGTTCACCTTGCAGAGTGCCTCCTCAACGCCGATGACCGACCCCTTCCCGACCGGGCAGCGCCGGCCGCGCCGTCAGAGGTCGATGACCTGATTGCCGAGGCCCTTGCACTGGGCGAGAGATCCAAGCCGATTCCGTGGGCGAAAACAATTCTCGGAATGCGTGCTTGGTTCCACGGCGACAGCATTTCCGCCATCGAGTTGTTCGACGAAAGCCTGCGCCATTTCCAAGGCGAGGTCCACGTGATGCCCTTGTGGGGCGTTTGGGTGCTGCTCCGCGTTGTTGCCGGCGGTGACACCGAGGAGGTCTTTGGCCCAATTGATTTGACCGGTCACCATGTCAACTGGGCGGCGCGCGGCTTTGCTGACGCTGTTTCGGATGTCCGAGGCGGCCGCTCGGCCGCTGAATCGATCGTCCAAGCCGAGTATTACGTCCGGCATACGCCGTTCATGCGTCATTTACTGCGCACGATCGTTGCGCCCGCGCTCTACGCGGCTGGCGTCGAGGCCGCCATGGGTTGGCTGCGCGAGGCGGACGCCTTTTGCAGCGCGGCAGGCGAACGCGCGCTCCAACGACGGATTCGCTACGACTTGAGATCCATCGGCGCCAAGGTGCCCAAGGCTTCGACAGCAACCGTGCCACCGCACCTTGCGCGACTCGGCATCACTGCTCGAGAGGCGGAGATCCTGCGACTCGTCAACGCCGGACTCAGCAATGCCGACATCTCCGATCGCCTCTTCATCTCTACCAGGACTGTGGAGTCCCACGTCAGCAGCATGCTGCAAAAGACTGGAAGAGCCACCCGGGAGCAGTTGCCGTCAGCCATCAGCGCTGAGGACTGAACTCATCGGATAGCTGCCTGAAGATCCGTGATCGCCCTCGGATAGGTCCGTGTTCGGTACGGATGTGCGGTCATGGCAGTGATCAGCAAGGTTGAGCCACCGAATCACCACGACGCCCTGAGGACCGTGGACATGACCGAGCTGATCAAGGATGGCGCAGCGATCAACGAGGCAACCGCGTCAACCCCAGAGCCAATCATTCGTGCACGGATGGATCCGGGCCCCACCGGGACACTGCTCTTTCAGGGTGATCGCGGCTGGGATGAGGCGCGGACTCCGTGGGTAGTCAACGTCGACCAACGGCCCGCGGCGGTTGCGCTCGTACGGTCGGTGGATGACGCATCCGCCGTCGTCGCCAGTGCAGCGCGCAATGGACTGAACGTGATGGCACAGGGAACCGGCCATGGCGCGCTACCAGTCGGTCCACTCAGCCGGACCGTACTCTTACGAACTGCCGCATTGAATGAAGTTCGTGTCAACTCAGCCGAACGCACGGTTTGGGCCGGCTCGGGTGCGGAGTGGCAAGCCGTCACAGCGGCTGCGGCAAAGCACGGCCTCGCTATTCAGGCCGGTGCAGGATCAGACGTCGGGATTACTGGCTTCCTGCTCTCGGGCGGCATCAGCTGGCTGTCTCGCTCTCGAGGTCTCGCCGTCAATGATGTGTTGAGATTTCAGGTCGTCGGTGCCGACGGGAAACCGCGAATCGTTGATCATGATCATGAGCCGGATGTCTTCTGGGCCTTCCGCGGCGGTGGAGGTGAGTTCGGCGTGGTGACCGGCCTCGAACTCCGGTTGCATGCACTGCCCACGGTGAGCGCAGGCACCTTGTTCTTCCCGGTGCAGGGCGCCGGTGAGGTGTTACACGCCTGGCGGCGTTGGACCCGTACTGTGTCCAACCGGACGATGTCCTGCGGACGGCTGCTCCAGTTCCCGCCGCTGCCCGAATTGCCAGAGCCGCTGCGTGGCCACGCCTTTGCAGCCGTCGAAGTGGCGCATCAGGGAGACCACGCAGAGCTCGATGCAACAATTGCGCCCCTCCGTGAGCTGAAACCTGGCCTAGACACAATCGCCGAGATCCTGACTGCAGAGCTGTTTGCTTTGCATATGGATCCCCCCGGCCCAACTCCCGCCCGGGCCAACGGGATGCTGCTCAACGACGTACCGCCGGCGGCGATCGACGCGCTTGTTGCCTGCGCCGGTCATGGATCGGGATCACCGCTGCTGTCGGTGGAGCTGCGGCAGCTCGGTGGTGCAGTTGCCGAGCGCCCGGTGGATGCCGGAGCTGTCGGTCATCTGGAGGCCGGATTTCTGATGTTTGCGGCGGGAATCACCCCAGACGCGGCCACGGCTGCGAAGGTTGACGCCCATGTGCAGCTAGTTGAGCAAGCACTTCTCCCATGGGCGGCAAGCATCCATTACGCCAACTTCGACGAACGCCCCGGCGGGGGACGTAACCGGTTCCACGACCGAACGATCCTTGAGCGTCTGCGTGCCGTGAAAGCACGAATCGACCCGACCGGAATATTCACCGGCGCCCATCCCCTCACCAGCGCCTCGTAAATGACTGTTCACAGCCCCGCTCCGAGATCACACTGAGTAGAGGCACCGAGAAGGAATGCCCATCATGACGACAGACATCGCCGAAAGCTACGTCGACTACATCGATGACGTGACCTGGCAAAGGCTGGTCAGCGTGCTGCTCCACTTGGAGAAGGCCGAGATCATTTCCCAGCACACCGAGGAGATCTTCGTTGGGGTGGGTGCCGGTACTCGCCTCTATCGTGCCACCGGCACTGCCACCGGTCGGCGGCGGCCAGTCCTCTGGACGATCATCATCAAGATGCTCACGCTTAATCAGCTGAGCTTCCAGTCGATCAGTACCGATCAAAGCTCCTGGGATTACTGGAAGCGGGAGTGGCATGTCTACCAGTCCCGATGGCAGCAGCAGCTACCCGGTCCCTTGGTGGCACCACGGTGTTTGGCGACAGGTGACCTTCTACCCGAGACCGACGAAGAGCTGGCGTGGATCGCAATGGACGATTTAGCGTCCATGGACCATCGGCCATGGCCGCACGGCCGCTTCCGTGAGGTCGCACGGCAGCTCGGCATCTTCAATGGCGAGTATCTGGCTGGTAGACCATTGCCGACCGACCCATGGCTCAGCCGAGACTGGCTACGCGGCTGGACCGAAGAAGCTAAGCCGCTTATCGATGTGCTTCCCACTGTTTCCAGTCATCCGTTCGCTGGCAAGATTTTCACGAAGGATCTGATCAAGGACCTAATCGAGCTCTGGGAGCAACGCGAAAGGCTATACCAGGCGCTCGATCAACTGCCACGGACTCTCTGTCACAACGATGTCTTCCCCCGGAATCTCTTCGTTGGCGGCCCGGATCACTCCAATCACAGCGTGGCCATCGACTGGGCCTTCTGCGGACCCGCGCCGGTCGGGCAGGAGCTCACCGCGCTGGTCGGCGGCAGCCAGGCCTTCTTTGAGAGTCGACCGGAGCGCTGGGATGATCTTGAACGCGACTGCCTCGCTGGGTACGCCGACGGCCTGCGACAGGCGGACTGGCATGGGTCGGATGAGATCTACCTCGGATACCTTCTCTCGAGCGTCCTAAGGTTCGGCCTGGGCACGCTACCACCGGTACTCGGCCTCACGTTGACCGCCGAGCACCAAGACCTAGTCGTACGCGTCTTCGGGTGCTCCTACGACGAATTCGTCGACAATGTCGCCGCCTTCTTCCAGTTCCAGCAGCGCCGGATCCATCAAGCAAAGGCACTCCTAGGGCTTTGAGGGGAAAAGCTTCAGCGACGATCTTCAATACATCAATTTCTTTTGACGCACCGGCCTTACGCTGGGTGGGGCCGCCTGCCACTTTGACCGACAGCCAGTCAGCTGCGCAGCGATCTTGACCCGATGCGGCGTCATCGAGGCAACTGATCAAGCCTTCAACTCGAGCTTCTCCGTCACCCATTTCCGCAGCACAGCAGCTGGAGCGGCTCCCACCTGGGTGTCGATCACCTTGCCACGTTCGAGGAGGATGAGGGTCGGTATGGCCAGCACCTCGAACCGGCTGCTAAGCTCCGGCGCCTCGTCGGCGTTGATCTTGACCAGCTTCAGCCGCCCTGCGAACTCACCAGCAAGTTGTTCCAGGACAGGACTCACCATCCGGCAGGGAGCGCACCAGGGTGCCCACATGTCAACGAGCACTGGAATGGTCGATGCTTCCACGACGTCAGCGAAGTCAGCATCGGAGGAGTTCACCACCCAGCGCAGCGGTGTGTGGCACTTTCCGCAGCGTGGCACGCCGTGCGCGGAGACCGGAACCCGGTTCTTGGTCTGACAGTTGGAACACACGACAACTTGAGTCGAGTCCTCGACGCCAGCGCTCATGCGGCTTCCCTTTCCTCAGGTGGACCACTCCGGGATACCACGGTGAGCTCCCCGTCCACAAGATCAACAAAGACTTCGCCGCCCTCGGGAAGATCACCTCGCAGCAGGGCTCGCCCGACCCTCGTCTCAACCTCGCGGGCAATGAAACGCCGCAACGGTCGGGCGCCGTACGCAGGGTCAAAGCCTTGCTCGGCAATGAACCGCAGCGCAGGTTCGGTGACCACGAGTGTGATCCGGCGCTCTCCGAGACGGGCTCGCAGGTCGTTCAGAAGTAGGTCGACGATCAGCTCGATCTCGCCCAGCGTGAGCGGCTTGAACAGCACGATTTCGTCGACTCGGTTCAAAAACTCCGGCGGGAAGTGGTTGCGCAGCGCGCCCAGCACGAGGCGCCGCGCATCCTCTTTGATCTCTCCTTCGGCCGTCACCCCTTGCATCAGGAACTCCGATCCGATGTTCGAGGTCATGATCACCACGGTATTGCGGAAGTCGACCGTACGGCCGTGAGAGTCGGTGAGCCGGCCATCGTCGAGAACCTGCAGCAGGGTGTTGAAGACATCAACATGGGCCTTTTCGACCTCGTCGAGCAAGATCACCGAGTAAGGCTTGCGCCGTACCGCCTCGGTGAGCTGGCCACCCTCCTCGTAGCCGATATAGCCGGGAGGGGCACCGACCAGCCGGCTCACCGTATGCCGTTCTTGGTATTCGCTCATGTCGATGCGGATCATGTTCTCCTCGGTGTCGAACAGCGCCGCCGCGAGAGCCTTGGCCAGCTCGGTCTTTCCCACGCCGGTCGGTCCGAGGAAGACAAATGAACCGATCGGCCGGCGCGGATCCTTGATGCCGGACCGGGCGCGGATGATCGCATCGGCCACCAGCTGTACAGCCTCATCCTGTCCGACTACGCGTTCGTGGAGCACATGGTCGAGATTGAGCAACTTGGTGCGCTCACCCTCTTGCAGCCGAGTGACCGGGATGCCGGTCCAGCGCGAAACGATGGCAGCAATCTCGTCGGCGGTGACGACCTCACGCAGCAACCGGTGTTCTCCCTGCTTGCTTGCGAGCCTCGCCTCGGCCGCTTCGAGCTTGCGCTGAAGCTCAGGCAGCTTGCCATGGCGGAGGGACGCGGCCCGGTTCAGGTCGTAGTCACGCTCGGCCTGTTCGCTCTCCTGCCTGACCTGCTCCAGCTCTTCTCGCAAGGATTGGACTTCACGAAGTGCCGTACGCTCTGCCTCCCACCTGGCACGCATGGCGTCGGCTTCGGCTCGAAGGTCCACCAGCTCGCGACGCAGTTCTTCCAGCCTGGTCTTGCTTGCCGCATCCTCCTCGCTGGACAGCGCGGCCTCCTCGATCTCCATGCGGGTCACGCGTCGGGTCAGCTCATCGAGTTCGGCGGGCATCGAGTCGATCTCGGTACGCAGCATCGCGCAGGCCTCGTCCACCAGATCAATGGCCTTGTCGGGGAGGTAACGGTCGGAGATGTAGCGGTGGCTCAGCGTCACTGCAGCGACCAGCGCACTGTCAAGGATCTTGACCCCATGGAAGATCTCGAGGCGTTCCCGTAGCCCGCGCAAGATCGAGACGGCGTCTTCGACGCTCGGTTCGTCGACCAGGACAGGCTGGAAGCGCCGCTCGAGCGCCGCGTCTTTCTCGATACGGGTGCGATATTCATCGAGCGTCGTCGCGCCGATCATGTGCAGCTCGCCGCGCGCCAGCATCGGCTTGAGCATGTTCCCCGCGTCCATGGCACCTTCCGCGGCGCCGGCGCCGACGACGGTGTGCAGCTCGTCGACAAAGAGCAGGATCCGGCCCGCGGCGCTACTCACCTCGTTGAGTACGGCTTTGAGCCGCTCCTCGAACTCCCCGCGGTACTTCGCTCCAGCAACCAGCGCACCCATGTCCAAGGCGAAGATCGTCTTGTCGCGCAGTCCTTCGGGAACGTCGCCGTTGTTGATCCGCTGTGCCAGCCCTTCGACAATTGCGGTCTTCCCGACACCAGGCTCACCGATGAGCACCGGGTTGTTCTTGGTCTTGCGGGACAGGATCTGGATCGTCCGGCGAATCTCGGAGTCGCGACCGATCACCGGTTCCAGCCGGCCCGCGGCTGCCTCGACGACTAGGTCGCGACCGTACTTGCTGAGCGCCTCGTACGTGCCCTCCGGCGTTGCGGAGGTGACCCGCTGATGTCCCCTGATCTCGGTCAGCGCGGACAGAAAACCGTTGCGGGTCAGGCCGTGCTGCTGGAGCGCCCTTCCGGCTGCAGATGATGATCCCTCATCGATCAGAGCGACGACCAGGTGCTCCACGGAGACGTACTCGTCCTTCAGCCGCCGCGCCTCGCGCGTGGCGGCCTCGATCAGGCGGGAAAGCCGTTGAGTGACAAACACTTGCCCGGGCGCCGCACCCGGACCAGAAACGCGGGGCCGGCGTCGTAGCTCAGCCTCCACATCCTCGCGCATCCGGTCCGGATCCGCCCCCGCGCGGGCAAGCAGTGGCCCGACCAGCCCATCGCTTTGGTCGAGCAACGCCAAGAGCAGGTGTTCCCCGTCCACCTCCGTGTGACCGAAGCGGAGCGCTTTGGTCTGCGCATCGTGCAGCGCTTCCTGCGATTTCTGGGTCAGGCGGTTCAGGTCCATCGATCTCCTCCTCTTGCAGCCGGATGCCGTTGCGACCTTTCGAGCTGCGCGATCCGGTCGAGCAGGTCGATGATCAAGCCGAGTGAGGCGTAGTTCAGGTTCAGTTCTTTGTGCAGCCGCTGGATTCGGGCCATTGCCGAAACCTGGGACGGCTCAAACCAGAGGTCGCCTCGAGCATCTCTGGTCATCTCGAGTAATCCCAGAGCGATGAAGCGGCGTACCAGCTCGGGATGTACGCCGGTAATGCGTGCGTAGCTGTCCAGGCTCAGCCGAAACGGGCGGGCGAGTGGATATCTCCGCTCAGTAGTCATCGCTGGTCCCTTGGGTTGAAGGTGGAACGCTCTCGAAGTTCCTCGAAGAGCCGCCTCTCTTCTCGTGAGAGGGTCGAAGGCACTCTGACTTGGGCCTCGGCGTAGAAATCACCCGGCTCACCTCGGCGGTTCGGCAGTCCCCGTCCCTTCAGGCGCAGCCGCCGCCCGCTGGACGTACCGGCCGGAACGTTGACCGTCGCCGAGCCTCCCGGCGTCTCAATGCGGACCGCTGCTCCAAGCGCGGCCTCCCACGGTGAGAGCGGCACCACCGCAGTCAGGTCGCGACCCGACACCCGGTATCGCGGATGTGGTGCGATCCGGACGATCAAATACAGGTCGCCCGACTGCCCTCCATTAGCACCACGTCCGCCCTGTCCACGCAGCCGGATCCGCTGCCCATCCACCACTCCAGCAGGGATATTGAAATCAAGAGTGCGCGCGCCGTCTGGACCGCTGATGGTCAGGCTGCGCTGCGCTCCGTGATAGGCCTCCTCGACGGTGATCTCTGCTTCGATCTCCTGATCGGAGCCGTGAATCGGGCCCCAATTGGTCCGGCCACGGCCACCGAAAATGCCCCCGAGCAGATCCTCGAGGTCGATGTCCTCTCCGACATCGGTATACCGGACGCCCCCTCCGGACCAGCGCGGCCCTCCCGGTGTTGGACCGCCGGGCCCAGCTCCTGCATAGGCACGTGCCTGACGCCACGCTTCGGGGTCCACGTCGGGTGGCACGCGACGGAAGTCTTCGCCAAATGCGTCGTACCGCTTACGGAGATCAGGATCGGAGAGCACGTCGTACGCCTCAGAAATCTCCTTGAATCGTGCCTCGGCCGCGGGATCTTTGTTGACGTCAGGGTGATGGGTCCGAGCCAGCTTCCGGTAGGAGCGCTGGATCTCGGACTGATCGGCGTTCCTGGCAACGCCGAGGACCTCGTAGAAGTCCTGCGCCATCAATCACTCCTGGTGGCCACCACCACGGCCGAGGGACGCAGAATCTCATCGTCCGATCCATACCCGGCACGCACCACGTGAGCTACCGTGCCCGGGACGAGATCCTGCTCGGCAATGGTGCCGACCGCCTCGTGAACGGCTGGGTCGAAGGCTTTGCCGGTATCGTCACGCCGCGGAAAGCCGAGGTTTGCGAGCACCGACAGGGCCTGCTGGTGTACCGCGCGTACTCCCTCGATGATGTGTTCCGGATCGGACGACGCATGCTCGAGGGCGAGTTCCAAGTTGTCGAGCACCGGCAGCCAGCCGGCGGCGGTTCTCGCCCTTTCCTGTTGCCGCGCGCGAACCAGGTCCTTGGCGCATCGTTTGCGGAAGTTGTCCAACTCCGCAGCGGTACGCCGCCAGTTATCCTCGAGCTCGGCGATGCGTGCTCGGGCTTCCTCAAGCGGGTCACGCGCGGAGGGCTGCTGTTCACGGCTCTCAGGCCCGGGCGCCTGCTGCTCGCTGCTCTCCTGTTCGTGCGTCTGCTGCTCAGACATGATCGATCAGCGTGTCGTGAATTCGGCGTCGATCACATCGTCGGAGTCGTCGCCCGATTCCCCGCTCGAGCTTTCCGACGAACCAGCTGCGGTTCCAGCTGTGGCGCCGGCCCGGGCGGACGCAGCCAATGATTGGAGTAGCTGGTGCAATTCACCGGTGAGGGCGCGCAGCCGATCAATGTCCGCCTGTTCGTCCAGCGCAGTGCGCGCATCGTTGACCAGCAGCTCCGCGCGGGCACGCTCGTGCTCGGGAATCCTCCCTGCGTTCTCGTCCAGCGTCCGCTGTACCTGATAGGCCACGGTGTCCAGCTCGTTGCGCGCGTCGACTTGCGCGCGCAATGCAGCATCCTCGCTGCGGTGCGCCTCGGCATCGGCGACCATCCGTTCGATCTCCCCCTGGTTCAGGTTCGATGTCTCGCTGATGGTGATCCGCTGCTCGGCGCCGGTGTCCTTGTCGCGCGCCGAGACGTGCAGAATGCCGTTGGCGTCGATGTCGAAGGTGACCTCGATCTGGGGGACACCCCGCGGTGCCGGGCGGATGTTCTCGAGACGGAATCGGCCTAGCACCCGGTTGTCGCTGGCGCGCTCTCTTTCCCCTTGCAGGACCACGACATCCACGGCGGACTGGTTGTCCTCGGCGGTGCTGAAGATCTCGGTACGCCGGGCCGGGATCGTGGTGTTGCGCTCGATGACCTTCGTCATCACGCCGCCGAGGGTTTCCAGACCCAGCGAAAGCGGGGTGACGTCGAGCAGGAGTACATCCTTCACTTGGCCCTTGATGATCGCCGCTTGGATCGCGGCGCCTATCGCTACCACCTCATCCGGGTTGACCGTCATGTTCGGTTCCCGGCCTCCAGACATCCGGCGTACCAGTGCCTGCACGGCTGGAATCCTCGTCGACCCGCCGACGAGGATGACCTGATCAATGTCGTCGGCGGTGACCTTGGCGTCCTCCATCGCCTGCTTAACCGGAGCCATGCACCGCTCAACCAGGTCCGCAGTGAGCTGGTCGAAGGTCGACCGCATGAGATTGACGTTCAGGTGCTTTGGTCCCAAAGCGTCTGCCGTGACGAACGGCAGGTTTACCGCGGTCTGGCTAACGGCCGACAGCTCGACCTTGGCCTTCTCCGCAGCCTCAAACAAGCGCTGCAATGCTTGCGGATCGCTGCGCAAATCGATGCCATTGGACTTCTTGAATTCATCGGCGAGATAGTCAACGATCCTGCGGTCGAAGTCGTCGCCGCCTAGATGGGTGTCGCCGGCGGTCGCCATAACCTCGACTACCCCTTCGCCGACCGTCAAGATGCTGACGTCGAACGTGCCGCCGCCGAGATCGAAGACGAGGATCGTCTCGTTCTCGAGCTTGTCCATGCCGTACGCCAAGGCCGCTGCGGTGGGCTCATTGATGATCCGGAGGACGTCCAATCCGGCGATCCGTCCGGCGTCCTTGGTCGCTTGGCGCTGCGCGTCGTTGAAGTACGCGGGCACGGTGATCACGGCTTCGGTGACCCTTTCACCGAGGTGCTTGCCCGCGTCGTCGACGAGCTTGCGCAGCACCTGTGCCGAGATTTCCTCGGGGGCATATTGCTTGCCGTTCACCTCAAACCGTGCCGCATCGTCTGGCCCGGGCACGACATCGAAGGAGACGGCGTTGATCTCGCTGGTCACCTCGTGGTACTTCCGGCCGATGAACCGCTTGGCTGAATAGATGGTGCCCTTCGGGTTGAGGATCGCCTGCCGCCTGGCCATTTGCCCGACCAGCCGCTCGCCGGAATCGAGAAAAGCGACCACAGAGGGCGTTGTGCGGTTGCCCTCAGCGTTGGGGATGACTTCGGGCTGTCCTCCCTCCATCGCTGCAATAACTGAGTTCGTTGTCCCCAGATCGATGCCTACCGCCGTTGCCATGGCTCACTCCCGTCGCCAGATTCGCCTAACTTGATCATCTTGCCGCCGCATGGGCCTGGCGACATCCCGTGAATGGGTTAGTTGTGGGGTCTGCCCACTGTCTGTATCCCACGCTCCGTGGGATACAGACGCTGTACATGGCGTGCATGCCACGCACAGCGTGAGAAAGCTGGGTAAGGCTCGGAGTCGTCGGACCGCTGCACTCCGTATCCACCCCGCTGCGCATCTTTGCCGTCTGGAGACGGCAGAGATGGGTTAAATGCTCCGATCCGACCCTCGCGAGCCATCTCGAGACGGGCAACGCAGGCTTGGCGGCGGTTGACTAACGGTGCTGCAGAGCCAGCACGGTGAGCTCAACGCGGGAGTGGATGTCCAACTTGGTGTAGACGTGCTTGAGGTGCGCGTCGACCGTATGCGGCGAGAGGTTCAGATACTCCGCTATGTTCCGGTTCGTGAGGCCGCCGGCCACGAGCTCAGAGACGCGGAGCTCAGCGTCTGTGAGTGTGTGCCACGGGTCAGACGCCGTGCCGGTCCACGGCCGTGGAACATTGGCCAGAGGAAATTGGGTCGGAGCGGAGCTGGTTTGCCCGGCCAGGTACTCCGTCCGCGTCAGATGATGAGGATTATCGAGCACCATCCCGCCCAGCAGCACTTTCGGATGGGTCTTCAGCACGTCGACGAGCATGGAGCCGCAGCGTTGCAAGTCGTACATGCACATGAAGACCGCTGACTTGTCTTCGACGATCTGGTTGACGGCCGCCTCATAGATGAAAAAGTCCTCGGCCGCTTCGGGTTCCGGCAGCACCCAGGACATCTCCCCCGCCGCCCTCAGCAGCGGGAATTCCGACTCAGCGGCCTGCGTCAGCCGGGCTGCCAAGAAAGAGATCATCTGTCCGACTGAGAAGCGCCCCGATCGCAGGTACACCTCAGATGCCCGATCGACGTCGAGCTGCTTGGAGTGATGCGGCAGATGCCCGTCCTGCTGCTTCTCAACCCGGTCTCGAACCGACGCCGGTTCTGCGTCGTCGATCAGGCAGAGGCACTTGTCGCCCTCGCGGAGCCCTTCCTGCAGGAACGGAAATAGCACGCTGTCACGCTCGGCCGGACCCGAATACAGGGCGCAAATATGCGTACCCGGACGAATCTCGTCTATCCCCGGGATTCCCATACTTACTGTCACGCCGATGCCAGTCTCATGACCACTTCGACCCTACGCGGATCGCGAAAACCCATCCCCTCGGGAGGGCTGCTCATGCTGTCCCACGGGTCGCCCTCTGGGCCACATGTAGCGGTGAATCGACTCTGCCACCCATCAGGGCAGCGTCATCCGGAAGGCGGATTTCTCTACACGCCAAGTGCGGTCGCTAATCGGGCCCGACACCTCGCCATCTGAGCTTAACCAGAAGGGTGACCCGGAGATGGACACGGTATCGCCGCGCCTGTGCACCACGTCCTTTCGCGCAAGATGTCTGGACCGCAACAGATCGATTCCATAGCTGAGGCGAGCGACTGGACCAACCGCAAAGGACAACATCACGTCCATCTGTCCACTTTGAGGATCTGCGGCTGGATTCACCGGCACACCTCCGCCGACAGTGGCGCCGTTCCCTATGGAAATGTCCAAGACGAGACGGTCGACATCCGCCAGAACCTCTTCATCCACGACTATCAATAGCCGAATAATCGGCGGCCGCAATGTCGCGTGCACCGCGCCAACTGCATAGCCGATGCGACCCAACCGCTTCTTCCATTCGCTCGCTTGGCGGCTGGCTTCCGCACCGATACCAACCCGAACGTTGTTGACGACGACGTTCCCAGCATCATCAAATACCAAGTCGATTGGGCGAACACCTCCTGCCAAGAGGGCTCGTGCGGCGGCTTCGGGGTCAAGCGGGATCCCGACTGCACGTGCGAAATCATTGCCAGTGCCGACTGGAATAAGACCGAGGACCGCCTGCTTAAGTTCATTGCGTCGGTTGAGCGCCGCAACGACGCCGTGCAAACTCCCGTCTCCGCCGGCCACAACCAGTCGTCGGCGCCCCAGGCGATCAAGGATGTCGTCGAGCTCATCCGGACCTGACGAAACGCACAGCTCGACCGTGGCAGATGCCCGCAGCACGGCAACGGCGGCGTCCAGTTTCTCATCATCCGCGCTGCCGGCTCGGACGTTGCTCAGCAGGAGTATGGAGTCCACTGTTGCGACATTACAAAAGCCGCGCGACGGATCATTTGCGGCTGGGGCGTACCGGAGAATCTCGACCAAAGCTCCATCGATTCCAGTGAGACGATGTCTTGAGGCCACGGATGCACGCGTAGGCACGACCTCGCGGCTCGTGACGTGGGTAAAAGGAGGCGGTCATGGGAAACTCACAAGAGCCTGTCTTAGTAGTAACTCCGGCACAACGTGCGCCTGGACCAGCCACACCAGGGATGGATAGACAGCAGGCCTTCGCCACGGACCGAACGTGGTCAGGATTCGTCACCACCGAGCCAGGGATGACGTCTGGGTGGCATCATCACGGCGACTACGAAACGGTGATCTATGTCCTCCGTGGTGGTCTGAAGATGGATTTCGGTCCCAATGGCGACGACACCGTGGAGGCGAGTCCGGGGGATTTCGTGTACGTCCCCAAGGGCGCCATCCACCGGGAGAGCAACCCTTCCTCCGAGCCATCCGACATCATCGTCGTGCGCGCAGGAGCGGGGGAGTCGACATTCAACGTGGAAGGTCCAGCAAGCTCCCCATAGGGATTCAAGCTTGCGCCGCGTGACCCGCCGGGCGTTTCCATCGTCCTGGCCCGCTACGAAGAACAGCAGCGGCTTGGCTAGCACGGGAGGTGCCGCGGCTGCCAGATCCTCCCCTCGATGAGGTCGTGCGGCTTGTTCGGTAGCGCAAGGAGCTCGCCGACCGCCGCCGACATGACCACGGCGGATACGGCAGCGTCGAATGCGTCCTCACACGCGGCTGCCTGACGGCTGAATCGGCGGGGAATATCAAGCGTCGACAGGTAGCGTTCCCGCTCGCTCTGGCGGCTCTTTATGACCGGGCCAGTCAGCAGTCGCGGATAGATCTCGACGAGCAAGGGCGGCTCAGCCTCGTGAAACGGCCAAATAGCGAACCCGGCAGCAGCCAGCCGATGTAATGCCTGCATCCCATACAGCGAACTCCTCCCTACCTGCCCCGCACCGACCAGTTGGAAGACCGACTTCGGCTGTGAATTTGCAGCCCTTGCATCAATCTCTGTTCGGCGAAATTTCTGGTCACCCGCGAGCAGCGCGTGTGCCTGGGCCGTTGTCCAGAAGGGTGGCTCCGGTGAGTTCATCCACCGTGCCAGGCCGAGGCTCCGCATCCGTGGTGTCAATTCTTCGGCGGCAAGCCTGGCCCAAAGGGCGCGCGTCGTCAGCGCTCGATCCCGGAGATACCACTCAGGCAGGGAGAAGGCGAAGTCCAAGCCGACGATCAGCTCCAGATTTCGGTTGGCCTCAGCAATCAGCAACTCCACCGTTTCGTCCCGACTCCGGCCCGCCTCGAGCCTGACGAGTTTGCGATTGACAGCCTCGGCCAACCACAACGCGCGCCCCTGGTCGGAGCCACTCCGGCCGGACCAGTCGATGGCAAAGATGCGCACGGCTCAGTTCGGCACACGGCCCGTCAAGATTTGGCCGACGAGATCGCGCCGGCTGCGCACACCGGTCTTATCAAAGATCGACTTGAGGTGATCCTTGACCGTGTACGCGGACAAGTGCAGCTCAGCCCCAATCGCTTGGGTCGATGCGCCACGCAGCACCAGCAGCGCTACTTCTGATTCGCGTGGCGTAAGCCCCAGCGAGCTGAGAATCAGCGGCGCATTGCGGCTTGGGTGAGCCGGCTCAATGATCACGGCGATGTCGCCATCGACCGAGCCGTGCAGATGAGTCGCATGCACCAGTAGCCAGCCGCCACTCATGCTGCGAACCCGCACGGTTGGGGAGGCATCCGGCAAGGTCCTGCCACGGTCGATGCCCTGCAGGCAGGCGGCTGCGGCGTAAATCGCCGCCGGAAGACGCCCTGCTGTGTACGAGTAGTCGGCGACGTCCGCTATCAAGCGTTCAGCCTCGGCCGTCATGGCGGCCAGCGTGTGGTCGGGATGAAGTACGACAACCCCCGGAGCACCGGCGGCAATACCCTCAGTTCCCTGAGCGGCAAGGCTGAGCCGGCAGCCGTTGCCGAGGCTGGCTGCAAGGCGGCCGACGAGGCGAACCTCCGCCAGCGTGAACCCATAAGGCGACTCGGCCCGATGCAGACACAGGTAGCCCCAACACCCGGAATTGGTAACCAACGCTGCCCGGAGTTCATCGCCCAGTCCGAGCGGCGCCATGATGTCGCGATACCGAGCACTGCCGGAGCGGTGGCGGCGAGTGGCGAAGTCCAGCGTCGCGACATGCCGATCACCGATTGCCAACGACTGGAACTTGTTCACGTCGTCCTGGCCGAACTCGTTGTCGACGAACTGATCAGCCACATCGACCAGCGGGTCCTCGGCATAGGTACTGGTGAACAGCAGCGTCCCTGGGTCTGCCATCGCTAGGAAGACCGCGTCGACCGGGAGCAGCGCATGAATGGCCCGCACCACCTCGGCCTGGAACGCTGTGCCGCGAAGTCCTGAGGAACAGCGGCGCACGAGATCGTCTGCGCGCCGCGCGACCGCGCGGCTACTGTCCACACCGCAATCTTCCTCTCCATCCGCGCCAAGAAACATCCCACCTTGGAGGGATGGTGGAGCGATCGCCGACATCCCACCATGGCTGCATGACCAGCAGTACGAACAAGCAAATCGTCGGTGAGTTCATCACCGCCCTGTTCACCGATGGTGACCTGACAGCCATCGACCGGTACCTCGATCCAGCGTTCATCAACCATGACCCGCCATTCCCCGGTGCGCCGGATGGGCCGGAAGGCATGCGCAAAGCAGCCGAGATCTTCCGCCACGCCTTTCCTGATTGGCGAAGTGACGTGCAACAAATGATCGCTGAGGGCGATCTTGTCGCCGAGCACTTCGTCGCCCATGGCACACATCGTGGCTCAGTGATGGGTGAAT